>NZ_JBVVPW010000009.1:47585-238239 GCF_055811385.1 Mesorhizobium sp. WSM4849 | reverse complement strand
TGCCGGTTACCCCGCCCCCCCCAGGCCGCGGCCGAGCCCCCCCCCCCCCCGTCCCCAACGACCGGGTTTTAGGAGCCGGCCCCGTCCCCGGGCCGGCTCCACTTTTTCAAGCGGTACTGGCTTCTGGTGATGACGATCCGACTTGCGCGTTGGGAATGGCGGGAGACGACCGGTGCGGACATTGGTCCGATTGCGACAAATTCAGCGGCGCAATAAGCTTCGGCCGTGAGCTACCAGGCGATGAAAATTCGAGTGATCTGTGATCAGAGAACTGTTCGGGAATGTTTCCTAGACGCTTGGTCACATTGAGAGGTTTCCGGGCACCGTCAGGACACAGAAGGAATCTGAATACGACTGGGCGCAAACCGAACCCCAATTGAGACACAACTGAAACACATCGACGCGCCGGGCGACATGCATACGAAACGTTTTGGGCGGATGGTCGAGCCGCACGCAGGCCATGAGCGCAGGAGCGTCGCCAATGACACCCGACCAGATTCGACTTGTCCAGGATAGTTTCCACGAGGTCCTCCCGATACGCGTGGCAGCCGCGGCTCTGTTCTATGAACGCCTGTTCGCGATCGACTCGGATCTTCGCGCACTGTTTCTGGCGAGCGACATGCCCAAGCAAGGCGCAGAGCTGATGGCGAGCCTGGGCTCCGTCGTGCGCGGACTGGATCGTGCCAACACCGTCCTTCCGACCGTACGCGAGCTCGCCAAGCGTCATGTGGCCTGCGGTTTCAAGGAGCATCATTACCCGATCGTCGGGCAAGCGCTCATCGACACGATGGCGGCCGGCCTCGGCACGGCCTTCACGCCGGCGGTCCGCGAGGCTTGGGAGGCAGCCTATGCGTCGCTCGCAAGTGTGATGATCGCGGCTGCCCGCGAGGATCAGCTCGCAGCGTGAGGTATCCGATGCCGGAACAATCGGCACTTAAGTTAGCGATGTTCGCGCTTTGAAACCAAACGCGCCCGTGGCCCAGCCCGGCGGCCGGGATTGACAGTGGCTGTCGATTCCCGTGGTTGCATCCGCAGTTTAACGGATCCACTCCCTCGAATTCGACCATAATTCGACGGAGGCTCAAACGCTCACTCCCCTGGTCTTATCGCAACCTCCTCTAATCGACGGCGCGAATGGTCGCGTCGCGAGGATGGAGACAAAAATGACCACTATCGATCACGCAAACTATTCCGCCTCGAGAGACAGGCTCGACGCTATCGGCTTTGCCAAATACGCGATCCGCCTGGCCTTCCGTGCATTGAAGATGCGCAGCGAGCGAGTCACGCTACATTCAATGCCCGACCATCTGCTCAACGACATGGGCATCGGCCGCTCGGAGATCGATCACGTCACGTCCATGCGGTTTACAATTGCCAACAGCGCTCAACGCGGTCGCTTGAACGCGAAATGATGCTGATCCACATTGACCCGGCCTGCTGAACAGGCTCGGCTCGACGGGCGCGAGAGGTTGCCCCGAAGTCGGGCCAGGCCTTCAACACAAGAATTACTCAACCGCGCAATCCCTGGCGATCACCTCGCCGGGGTTTTGGCGCTTTGAACAAGGCCCACGTCTCGCAGATCGTTTCGTAGCGTGGAAGCATGTGGATCAAGCAATTCCATGGCAAATTCCACGAACGCAACCACCCTCGTTCAAACGCAGCGCCGTCACAAAGAAGCGGTCCGGCAAATTCGCCGCACTATTCACTTGGAGAAGACGATGCAACACACCACCAAGGCCTCAAGGCCACCGTTGAACGGCGTCGACACGCCGAACCTTCTGGCAACGATCAACTTTGTCGCCGGCCAGCCTGAACTGGCCAATTTCCAGTTCCGCGCCCACAACGAGTGGGTCGAAGGCACCCACAGCAAGAGCGTCATGCTCGGCTTCCACGGCGCCGGCCAGGAACAGAAGCATGCCAAAGCCTATTACGCCGACAGCGACCACCCGGCCGTGCTGTGCGGCGCCGATCACGGCCCCACCCCGGTCGAATGGCTGCTGCATGCGCTCGCCAGCTGCCTGATGGCGGGCGTCGCCAATATCGCCGCGGCGCGCGGCATCAAGCTGACCAAGGTGCAGTGTTCGGTCGATGGCGACATCGATCTGCGCGGCATCCTCGGGATTTCCGACGCGGTCCGAAACGGCTTTCAGAACATCACGGTGGCGTTCGAAATCGAGGGCGATGCGCCGTCCGAGAAGCTCCAGCAACTGGTCGAGCAGGCACGGGCACGGTCCGCGGTCTTCGACGTGCTGACGAACGGTGTTTCCGTTTCGGTCGGTGTCAAAACCATCCAGTGATCCACCCGGAAAGGCGGTTCGGACGGGTGTCTGAACCGTCGCCTCCAAAACTGATGGAAACAATATGGAACAGGCTGACGTTGTCATCGTCGGCGCTGGCCAGGCGGGCATCGCCTTGAGCCATTGCCTTCGAAAACGCGGGATCTCGCATGTCGTTCTGGAACGCGGGCGCATTGGCGAACGGTGGCGGTCCTCGACATGGCGTTCGCTCCGCCTTTTGACGCCCAATTGGCTGAACGGGCTGCCAGGCTCCCCATATTGTGGCTCCGAACCCGACGGCTACATGAGCCGCGACGCGTTTGTGGAAACCCTGGTTGGCTATGCCCATCGATCGCAAGCGCCGGTGCGCTCGTACGTCGATGTCTTGTCGTGCGAACCGGATGGGCAAGGCTTCAGGCTGCGGACGACCGCCGGCGACTGGTCGGCGAAAGTCGTCGTTGTGGCCACCGGTCATTGCGACGTGCCGAGCATGCCCTTCCCGCTGCATACCAGCGCGGACCAACCGGTCAGCATCCACGCTTCGCAGTACCGAAGTCCCGACCAGCTTGCGTCAGGCGGCGTGCTGGTTGTCGGCGCATCGTCGTCGGGCGTCCAGATTGCCGACGAGCTGCGACGCAGTGGCAGACGCGTAATCCTGTCCGTCGGCAAGCACACGCGTTTGCCGCGCATCTGGCGAGACAAGGATATCTTCTGGTGGCTCTACCATATGGGATTCATGTCCCAGCGGCTGGACGATTTGACAGATCCCGACAGCGCCAGACGACAGCCTTCACTTCAACTTGCCGGTCGGGCGGATCGCTCCAATGTCGATCTGGCGACCCTTCAGGGCATCGGAGTCGAACTCACCGGGCGGTTGAAAGGCATCTCGAACGGGATAATTGGCTTTGCCGATGATCTCAAAGATAGCATCACGGCGGCGGACGCCAAGCAGGACCGGCTCCTTCGCCAGGTCGACCAGTTCGCGGGTCACAAATCCATGGCCGGCGCCCCCGCCCCGATCGAGGTGCCGACGAATTGCCTCAAGCGCCTGTCGTTCGCGAACGACGACATCGGCACCATCATATGGGCGACCGGCTACAGCCGCTCGTTTTCATGGCTGAAACTGCCCGTCATCACCGCCGATGGCGAACTGGCCCACAAGGGCGGGATAACGACCGTCGCCGGCCTCTATGCGCTTGGCTTTCGCTTTCTGCGCAAGCGCGATTCCAATTTCATTGGAGGCGTTGGGCCGGACGCGCAAGCGATCGCCGACCATGTCTCACACTATCTCGGTCAGAGCGGCCTCAAGGCAGCATAAGGACATTCCGATGCTTTCCAATGTCGTCCCCGCACATTCTCACTACGACGCCATCATCGTCGGCGCACGCTGCGCCGGAGCCTCGACGGCAATGCTGCTCTCCCGGGCAGGATTGCGGGTGCTGGCAGTCGACCGCCAGTCCTATAGATCTGACACGCTGTCTACACACGCGCTGATGCGACCAGCCGTCATGCAGCTTTCGCGTTGGGGCCTGCTCCAACCGTTGATCCAAAGCGGTGCGCCGGTGATCAGTTCTACCACTTTTCACTATGGCGAGCAGGAGGTCACGGTGCCCATTCGGCCCGAGCCAGATATTCCGGGCCTGATCGCTCCACGCCGCACGGTGCTTGATCGCATGTTGGTCGATGCAGCACGAGCCGCTGGAGCCACGATTATGCACGACACTCCGGTCCATGATCTCATGTTCGACGCACATCGCCGTGTTCGCGGCGTCACATTGAGAGATGCCGGCGGCCAAACTCGCGAGATAAGCGCCGATATCGTGGTTGGAGCAGACGGGCTCGGCTCGTTTATCGCTCGCAAGGTCGAGGCACGGACGCTGGTGGAGGGGCGGTGCTCGGTGGCACATGTCTTCGGCTACGCCCCCGCGCCGGCGTTCTCGGGATACCACTGGTATTTCGGCCGGAACTTATCCGGCGGCGTGATACCGACGAATGACGGGCTTGCCTGTATCGTCGCATCCGTTCCGACCGAGCGGTTTGACGCGGAGTTCCGTTTCGATCTTTCCGCCGCACAGCTTGCCCTAGCAGCGCTGGCACCCGGATTGGGATCGCGGGTCTTCGGCAATGGTGGCGAACGTCTGAAGGCCTTCCGCGGCACGCCCGGCCGATTGCGGCAGGCATACGGCCCTGGCTGGATGCTGGTCGGCGATGCCGGCTTCTTCCGCGATCCGCTGACCTCGCATGGTATTTCCGACGCCCTGCGTGATGCCGAAGGGGCCGCGACGGCAATACTTTCCTGTCGCGAGTCCGCATTGCGGGAGTTCCAGGAAGTACGCGACAGCCTCGCGCTGCCCATCCTTGAGACCACGGACGCCATCAGTGCCTTCGACTGGTCCCTCGAAGAGCTACCTGAACGCCACAAGCGCTTCAGCGAGGCGATGAAATCCGAAGTCGCTGTGCTCTTGGCCCGGGCGGCGCGCGATCGCGAGGTTCCGCCTCTCCCGCAAGGGCTAGTGACGTCGCAGCTAGAGGCAATCTGAAACACAAAACAAGGAGCAAGGCTATGCAAACGACCATACGATCCGGATGGTCCGGAGTCCGGTTCGGACAACCGGAAGTCGGGGCCAGTGCTGAGCGAAGGCGCATCACTCGGGCTAGCGACATCATTGCGTTCAGCGACATGACCGGCGACAGAAACCCACTCCACTACGATGATGTCCTATCCGCCCGCACCGTATTCGGCCGTCTCATAGTTCAGGGCGGTGTCACTTCCGGCCTGCTCAATGCTCTGGTGGCCGAGGACTTACCGGGACCCGGCAGCGTCTTTCTTGGCGTCGAGTGGAAGTTCCTCAAGGCCGTCGGGATCGGCGAGGAGATCGTCGCACGCGCGGAGGTGCTTAGCGTGCGGGAAGACAAGCCGATCTGCACGCTGTCAACCACCGTCGCAAACTCGGCAGGCGAGATTTGCCTGTCCGGCACGGCAACAACCTACACTGTGCCGCTCGATTAGCCGCCATAGGCTGCCGGGCGGCTCCGCATTTCCATGCTCTCCCACACGCTGTCTCCAACGGGCAGAACGCATGTTCGAGGAACTAAGCGGAATGGTCCGCTGCAAACCAAGGAGCCAACTTTATGAACATCTCATTCGGTATCTATGCAACCCCGACATCCACTCTGTGGAAAGACATCCGCAAAGGTCCGCCGCTCGAGGCAGTCCGGGAGCACCTCGACCGGGTGATTAACTTCAGACGCCTTTGCGAGATCGCTCGCAGGGCTGAGGTCCGGTGACGGAGTACGGGTCAAATGCGATGGCGGGCGTGAAGACACGTCCGCCATCGGTTTGGGTGTTGCGAACCCAAATGCTTCGTCGCTAATGTAAGGCCGACCATACGGTTAGGACAACCGGATTGAGCTCGGCCTTCGAAGTAAGGGTCTTTGGCGACCTCACGGTTCGCCGTGACGGCGAGCCTGTGGCCCTAACGCAATCGCGCAAGACGCGGGCGTTACTCGCCTATCTGGCCGTGCAGCAAAAGCAGCAGCGCCGCGAGTGGCTTTGTGAGATGTTCTGGGACGTCCCTGATGATCCTCGGGGCGCGCTGCGTTGGAGCCTTTCGAAGCTGCGCCAGATCTTAAACGCCGACGGCGAGACCCGGCTTGCGGCCGATCGCAACGTGGTCCAACTGAAGCCGGGATCAATCTGGCTCGACTACGATCTGATCAGGGGCCTGTCGGCCGATGCGGTTGGTTCGCTGCCTACAGAGCGTCTGGAAGCGATCGCTGCGGCTTTCGCCGGCCCGTTCTTGTCGGACCTCTATCTGCCGCGCTGCCAGGCGTTCGAGGCTTGGCGCGTCTATTGTTCGAACGAAACCGAGATTCTGCACCTGAAGGCGTTACGCGCCCTGATCGATCGCCTGGGCGACGAGCCTGAGCGGGCGCTTCCCCACCTGCACACGCTGCAGTCACTTCTTCCAGACAATGATCTAGCAGACGAGATCGCCCGCATTAACGATCAGGCTCGACTGACCGTCGCCGCTGCCCCGATCCGAAGTGGCACGACCGCTGGACCTGTTAGCCGGCCGGCCCCCGAACCTCCGCTGACGGGGCCTATGCCCGAACCCGTCCCGTCGCCTTCGACGAAGGTTTCGTCAGGTAAGCAGCAGATACGCTACGTCAATGCCCGCGATGGCACCCGGATCGCCTATGCCATCAGCGGATCCGGGCCAGCGATCGTGCGTGCCTCGCACTGGATGTCCCATCTCGACTTCGATTGGGAAAGCCCGGTTTGGGGACATTGGATCGACGGCCTGTCCAGCGGCTTCACGCTTGTACGCTACGACGGGCGCCTGAACGGCCTTTCCGACACAGTCTGTGAGGATGTGTCTTTCGATGCATTCGTCGACGATCTTGAATGCGTCGTAGAGGCCGTGGGCCTCGACCGTTTCGTCCTCCTTGGAATATCGCAAGGCTGTGCTGTCTCGGTCGAATACGCCATTCGCCATCCCGAGAAGGTCGCGGGTCTCTTGATTTGGGGGGGATATGTTCGTGGATGGCGAGCGCGCGGAAATGCGGCGGAGATCGTCAGACGCGAAGCAATCTCGGCGTTGATGCGCCGGGGCTGGGGTCAGGACGACCCATTGTTCCGCCAAATGTTCACCAACCTGTTTATACCGGGCGCCAATCGCGTGCAGATGGATTGGTTCAATGAGCTGCAGCGCCGGACACTCACGCCGGAAAACGCGATGCGGTTGAGCTATGTCTTTGCCGACATTGACATATCGCGATCGCTTGAAAGGCTGCATGTGCCAGCGCTCGTCCTGCATGCCAACGGCGACCGGGTCGCGCCTTTCTCGGAAGGTTTGGAGCTCGCCAGATCGATAACTGGTGCCCGCTTCGTCGAACTGGAAAGCGCCAATCACATCCTTCTTGCCGAGGAACCCGCGTTCCGCAACTTCATTCTCGAGGCGTCGGCATTTGCCAACGAGGCGCTTCAGGCGCAAACGGTCGTTGCGGTCGACCCGAGGACCCGGCGACAGGCAACGATCCTGTGCGCCGATTTCCAATACGCCGAACCGGTGATGGAGAACCTGCCTCCCGATGTCGCGCTGGAGCGGGTCGATCCCTTCCTCATGCAGGCCACCGCACTCGTGCGCGACAACGGAGGAACGGTTCTGACGATTTCCGAGAACGAGCTGGTCGCGTCGTTTGGCGCGCCTGAGCCGCTCGAAGGACATGCTGCACTTGCCTGCCGAACCGCACTCGCGCTGCGCGAGCTCGCGCTGCGCCATGGCGATTGGATGACCGGCGTTCGTGCTGCCCTGGACACAGGCATCGTGATCGTCAGCCCGGCACGTGACCGGGCTTTGGAGGTGCGCGGCGGGCCGGTGTCCGTGGCCCATACCCTGAGCCAGGCGTTGGGGCGCGATCTCGTGGTGGCAACCGCCAGGACCCGGGCATCGGCTGGCGGCTTCGTCAGTATGGAAGCGCTGGCAACGCCACTTCTGTCGGAATACCCGAAGAACCAGCGGCTCTTTGAAGTGATCGAGATCAGGCGGGGCCGCTCGCGCTGGCAGTTGCGCGCCGAAACGCAGCTGTCGCCGTTCGTCGGCCGCGAGATGCAGCTGCAGATTCTGAACAAGGCCTGGCATGACGTATTCGACGGCGAAGGTCAGACGGTTTTCGTGGTCGGCGATCCCGGTCACGGCAAGTCGCGTGTCACGCATGAATTCGTTGGGGCCATCCCTCACGATGATGCTGAGAATCTGGAGGTCGGCGCGCTCGAAACGGACCTGCGCAGCGGCTTCGTCGTAATTCGGAAGCTGCTGCAAACCCTGTTCGGCGTGGGCGACACCGAAGCGCCGCCAATCGCAATCGAAAAGATATTGGCCGCGCAAAGCGCGCAAGGCTTCGATGAGCGGCTCCTCGATCCGATCATGGCAGTCATGGAACTGCCCGTTCAGGATCCGAACTGGGCTATCATTTCTGGCCAGGAGCGATCCCGGCGTATGCAGGAAGCAGCGGTTGGGCTTCTGCTCTTCCTTGGCCGCAGGAAGCCCGTCGTTCTCCTGGTCGAGGACCTTCATTGGATAGACGCCGAGAGTGAGGGGGTCCTGGTGCGGCTGGCGCAGGCACTGCCCACTGTCCGCTGCCTGCTTATCCTGACCTGTCGACCCGAATACGATCGCGGTGCCTTCGCCGCTGCAGGACCTTCCGAAATCCGCCTGCCGGCGTTCAATACGGCCGAAGCAGCAGCATTTCTTGACTACCTGGTTGGCAGGGACCCTGAGCTGGCGCAGCTCCGCGGTGCAGTCGGGGATGCGTGCAAAGGCAATGCATTGTTCCTGGAAGAGACCGTCCGCGCTCTCGCCGAGACCGGCAAGCTGGAAGGGCAGCCGGGCCGCTACCGGCCTTCTGGCGAGGTCGACGAGATCGTCGTTTCGGCGAGTATCCAGACGATCGTCGACGCTCGCTTCGAACGTCTCGACAAGGATTCGAAGCGGGTAGCCGAGGTCGCCTCGATCTTCGGCGGAGAGATTCCGGTGCCCTTGCTACGAAGGATGGCGACGCTGTCGAGCCTGCGCTTCGATGCCGCCCTCCAGAATTTGAAGAAGGCCGATCTCCTAGTGGAGCTTCAGGTTTTTCCCGAGGCTTTCGTCCGCTTCAAGCACGTCCTCATCCGAACTGCTGTGTCAGGACGTATCGTATCGTCGGCGCTCATTGAGCTCCACAGGACTGCGCTTGCCGAATTGAAGGCCCATTACGCGGACCGGCTTGAGGAGCACAGCGAACGCCTGGCCAGACACGCGCAACAGGCTCACCTCTGGGTCGAAGCCGTCGGCTATCTTCTGATCTCGGCTCGCAAGGCGATCAGGCGGTCGGCGCACGTCAGTGCACTTGAGCAGCTGGACCTTGGGGTCAGGCTGCTGAGGAGCAACGATGTCGCCGACGCCGATGAGCAAGAGATTGAGTTCCAGCTCGCGAGGGGCGTGGCCCTCATGGCGGCTCGTGGCTGGGGTGCGACCGAAGTGCTCGCCGCGTTCGAGCGCGCCGAGGAACTTTGCGGTAAGATCGGCGACCAGGCGCGTCTGTTCACGGCGCTGCGCGGGAGAGCCCAATACTACATGCTTAGCGGTAAGCCGGCAGCGGCGCAGGAACTGGCCTGCCGATGGGCTGGCATGGCTAAGGACGACAGCGATCCCGGTCTCGCGATCGAGACCGAGCACATGTTCTGGACAAACAATTTCTTCCTTGGGGAGACCGCGGCGGCCCAGAACCATGCGGAACGCGCCATCGGCCTCTACGACCCCGACCGCGATCATTATCTGACGTACAAGTACTCCGGTCATGACCCGGGCGTCTGCTGCCGCTGCTTCTCGGGATTGTCAGCCTGGCTGGCCGGCGAGCCGGATAAGGCAAGGCTACGGTGCGAAGACGCAACCGGGCTCGCCGGACGTTTCGAGCATCCGCTGAGCATGGCGCTTGCGTATTGGGGGACCAGCTACCTCCATATGTTCGCGGGGGAGCCTGAGGCCGCGCTTCGGGCGGCGGAAAGCGAGTTGCAGATAGCAGAGAAGTTCCAGTTGCCGCTCCTTGTCGGCCAAGCCGCGTTCCAGGTTGGATGGGGGCAATTCCGGCTTGGGGAACGGGGGGCCGGCCTGCGCGGCATGGAGGAAGCTATATCTGCCATTCGCCGGACCGGCGCTGAAATGGGGCTCCCCTATCTGATAGGCCTTTACGCCGAAGCGCTGGGCGACAGCGGCAGGCTGGACAGCGCTCGCAAGTCGGTTGAAGCTGCCCTCGAGCTCGGCCGCTACAACGGAACCTATTTCCAGCTCGCCGAAGTACTTAGGATCGAAGCCTGTATCCGCGAAAAGAGCGGTGGCGGACCTGACGAGATCGAGAAGATGCTCCACAAGGCTGCGAACGTCGCTACCTTGCAGCGTTCCGCGATTGGCCAACTGCGTATCGCTGTGGAACTCGCTCGCTGTCTTCGAAGCCTTGGAGATGTCGAGAAAGCGCGTGAACTTATCGCGCCTCACGGCGAGCTTGTCGGTAAGCTCGACGACAGCCAGGATGCGCGGGCGGCGCGTGAGTTCTTCTAGCCAACGTGGCTACGTGACGCGTGCCCAGCAACCGCGCCGCCGCCACTGCGGCTGAATAAGTCGGCCGGCTACGCTAGGTTTTCGAAATCCAGTATGCGTCGGTGAAGCCGACATGCCTCGCTTCACGGTGATACCGCGTTAGTCTGCCAGGCCCGCCTTGCGAAGGCCTTCGATATATCTGCTGCGATCGTCCGGTCGATAAAACGGCGGCAGCACCTCGGCGAGATTCGAAAGCCGCAACGTAGGATCGAGTTCGCGCAGGCGAGCCATCATCTTCTCGGCTTCCGAAAGCCGACCGGCCAAGACGTAACTTGCCGTCGCCACACGCGTCGCACTCGCGTAGTTTGGTTGCGAGCGCAAAGACCTTTTCGCCCACTCAGCAGCATCGTTGTAGCGCCCGGCACAAAAGTGAGCGAGCGCGGTGCAAAATTCCCAAACAAAAAAGCGAGGATCGAACGGACTGAGGCGCATTGCCTGCGCGGCGCGCTCGACGGCTTTCTCCGGCTCACCTAAGCACGCTTGAACCCAGGCGCTGTAACCCCACGCCGCAGCCAAGTTCGGGTTCAGGCCAAGCGCACGTTCGATGCAAGCCGCGCTTTCCTCCACATCGCCGCCTACATAGCCGAGCACGTATCCGCCGTACGAAAGGGCAATTGCATCGTCCCATCCAAGTTCGATCGCTCTCTTTGCCAGTCGGGTCGCCTCGGCAGTCTCTTCTAAGCGATCGATCATCCAGCGGTTGCTCTTTCGCGCCGCATAGCAGCGCGCCGCCCGGGCATAGGCGGCAGCGAACACCGGGTCACAGCCGATCGCCTTCATGAAGAACCGCAGAGCGTCATCCATGGTTTCCTTGGTGTTGACCGCTCGGTCGTGGTACGCCAACCCGCGCAGATAATAGTCGTAGGCGTCGAGGTCCTCAGTCGGCTTGCGCTTGGCGCGCTCAATTTCCGCCTCCTCGACCTTTGGGGTGATCGCGCCGACTATGCTCGAGGCGATCTGGTCCTGAAAATCAAAAACCTCGGCTAGAGTACCTTCAAAACGGTCAGCCCACAGGTGGAGGCCGCTCGAAGCGTCGAGGAGTTGTCCGGTGATGCGCAGGCGCTCACCCGCTTTCCGCACACTTCCCTCGACGATATAGCGGATGCCCAACTCCAGCCCGATCTGCTTAATGTCGACAGCCCGTTCCCTGTACGTGAAGCTCGAGTTCCGGGCGATGACGAACAAATGGCGGAATTGAGCCAGGACGGTGATAATGTCCTCGACAATGCCATCGGCAAAATAGCCCTGCGTTGGATCGCCGCTCAGATTTTGAAACGGCAACACTGCCACCGACGGTCGATCATCGTGTCTCGTTGGGACTGCCAGCACCTGCGCCGGCGCCGCGACGCCTGAGCTTGGCCCCGGCCGCTGATGTCCAGTTCGTTCGCGGGACTGCAGCGAAGCCGCCAGTGAGCTTGTCTGCGCCTCCGGCTCCGCATCCAGCTGCTTTTTCAGGGCATTGCGACAGAGCTCGAACTGGCGCAAGGCGGCGTTTTCGTGACCGCGATGAGCATGGATCCGAATCAGCGCCCGATGGGCGGCCTCCGCGGTAGGATCTGAGGCGAGCAATCTCTCCGCGAGCCCCTCGCAGGCCGTCTCTTCCGCCGAGCCGGGTATGGGCAGCGCGAGGCTCAGCCGATCGACCAACTGCAGCGCCTTGCGCTGATACCTGTCCAGATAGGGTCCAAACCACTCATCCAGTTCCTCAGGAATGGCTTCCCCTGCAAGCACGCCACCGCGGTAGAGGTCGGCGGCGAAGGCGAGATCGGTCGCCCGGCCCTCCTCCAGTTTCCGGTCGAAGATCGAAATGTCCGCGTCATCGGGACCGGCAATCAGCGCGATGGCTTCCTGATCCCCGTCGATGTAGACGGTGGCATCCTTGCCAGTCGGGAATGAGCGCCGGATGTCGACCAGCGCTTGCCGCAAACTATTGCGGGCCTGGCCATTGCTTCGTCCCGGCCAAAAGGTTTCGGAAAGCTGCTCGCGACGGTGGCCGCGGCGGCCCGCCAGCACCAGGGCGGCAAAAAGCAGCGAAGTCTTGCGCGTGGCGAAACGGACGCGCCGGCGCTCCGGCGAAATAACCTCTAGGCCGCCCAGCAACCTGATGCGCACAGATGGTCTCCAGACTTTGACCGCCGCGGCAGAATACATTTCAGAAGATAGTTTTAACACCGATTTAACGGCAGCTCGTCGGACTTTTCCGTTCTTTTCACGCACAGCCGAACAGCCCGAAAACACCCGCGTGGCACGCTCCCACCCACAAACATCGAATGGGAGACTAGAAATGGCTCATACGGAAACTCGCACCGGCCGCAGCGCGTCGAAAAAACGCCTGTTTGGATCTAGCAGGAAAAGCATAGCACTAATGATCGCCACCTTCGGGGGATGGCGACGGACCGTCGCAAGACGCAGGGCACTAGCCGACTTGACGCCCGATCAGCTCAACGACATCGGTCATCCGGAGGCCCATCGACCCGCACTCGACATCAAGGCAGGTCTGATGACGAACTTGATGTCGATGCGGTAAGATCGGCGTACCATTGCGCAAAGCTATCGACCTGCTCTCCAATCGCAACCCGCCCATGAGGCTTTCAGGCAGCGGCGGATGGGAGCAATATGGCGGCCAATTCAAACCTCCGGATCGCTGCGATGTTGGAAATCCCGGAAGATCGATGCGACCGCCACCGCCTGTTCAAGGCCATCGATGACGCGTTCAAGGCGGGCGACTTCGAGGGCCTCGGTGTGGCTCTCGGCGGCTCACCCGGCTGGTTCGACGAGCAGATGCCCTTAGAACTCGGCCTTGGGCATCCACTGGAGTATGCGATCTATTGGAGTCCCACCGCTTTCATCTCGATCTTACTGGATGCGGGCTCGGACCCGAACTATCACCACCACGGCGGTTTTCCGGCAATCATTGCGGCACTGTCCACCGACCGGGCTGACAGACTGGAAATCGTCCGAATCCTGATCGATGGTGGCGCAGACCTCAACATGCGGGGCGTAAACGACTGGACGCCGCTTCACTATGCGGTCGCCATCCGTAGCGTCGATGCCATCCGCCTGCTGTTGGCGGCGGGCGCCGACCCATCGCTCGAAACCCGCATCGACGACTATACGACGGCCCTCGAGGACGCCGACAATGCCGGCTTTGAAGCCGGCGCTTCGTTGCTGCGCGATGCGATGACCAGGCGCGGCTCCAATGGACGGTGAGTTGGGGGACGATGCCGGTGAAACCATAGCCGAAGATTTGAGCAAGGCTGGCCTCAGGTCTTCGTCAGTCCCGCTTTGAAGCGTTTGCCGTTGGCGACGTAGTGCGCGGCCGAATCGCGCAACCTTGCGACCGCGGCATCGTCCAGCACTCGCATCAACCGCGCGGGCGAGCCGATGATCAGCGAATTGTCGGGGAATTCCTTGCCTTCGGTGACCAGCGCGCCGGCGCCGACCAGCGAGTTCTTGCCTATTTTTGCGCCGTTCAGCACGATGGCGCCCATGCCGATCAGGCTGTTATCGCCGATCGTGCAGCCATGCAGCAAGGCCCGGTGGCCGATCGTGCAGCTTTGCCCGATGGTCAGGGGAAAACCGACGTCGGTATGCATGACCGTGTGCTCCTGCACATTGGTATCAGCGCCGATAACGATCGGCTCGTTGTCGCCGCGGATGACGACGCCGAACCAGAAGCCTGCATTGCGGCCGACCCTGACATCCCCGATCAATGTCGCGTCGGGCGCGATCCAGTTGCTGTCCGCGTCCTCGAAACCGGGCGCCTTTCCGTCGATCGCATAGAGCGGCATTTTTCGCCTCCGAATCGTCTCACGCTGAAAAATCAGCCGAACCTAGGAGAATGCCCGCTCGGGATGCAATGTCGATCAGCACGACGCCCAACGCCAAGGCCCAGACCGTAGCGGTGCAACCGCAAGAGATCAGCGCCGGGGCGGAAATGCGGCCTTCCCGCCAGGCGTGGAGGGCTTCGTTGGCGAACATCAGGGGCCCGGCGCAGGCCGTCGCGAAGAGCGAGCGCAGCACATGCGCCGGCGACACATAGGGCTCGACGAAGGCAAGCCGGCGGCCTGATATCAGCTCCATAGCCGATCCGGCCAGGCCGCACGCCGTCAGCCCAACCATAAAAGCAAAGAGTGTGTGTTCGACCGGACCCATCTTTACCTTCCATTTACCATGAAATCGCACAGTCGTGTTCGACAGGCGCCGTTGCAAGAGCCGTGCCGCGCCACATGTGCTGCTTAAGGACACCCAAGAGGGACGTCTCCAGGGGACACCCAGGGACATCTTGGGACGGGCGGCCGAAATTGGGGATCGCGATGAAGCAGACAGCCACCGCCAACGGTCCGCAGCTTACCGTCGTCGATTCCAAGCTGATGAAGCGGGTGTTCTACGTGTTCGCGGGGCTGGCAATGCTTTCGGTGGCGATCAGCCTTGGCGGCAAATGGCTTGGCCGCTCGATCGCCATGGCCGGATACACCGACGACACGACAATCCACGAGGTTGTGATCGGCAACAACGTCATCGCCGTGCCGGCCAATGTCATCCGCTTCGACCAGGCCCGGCGCGACGGCATCGCCTCGCGGTTCGACCTCTATCTGCGCTATCCCGAGATGGACGGCTACAGCGAGGCCGCGCGCGACGATTTCAACCACACCGGATCGAGCAAGAGGATTATCTTTCTGTCGCTCGAACGGCAGATAATGTCGCGTGACATGAGCGGGCGCTTCGCGCCGATCTACAGCGCACTGATTGTCGAGCCCGGCACACCCGGCCCGGGCGCCACGACGCTTTACGGCTTCAGTGAAAAATCAGGCTATTTCAACGAGGTGCTGGCGGTCGCCAATCGCCGGGGCAAGGACCCGTTCGTGGCCCGCTGCCTGAGCGGCCCAAGTGCCGCGCAATCGCTGGCGCCCTGCGAACGCGACATTCTGGTCGGCAACAGTCTCAGCCTCACCTACCGCTTTCCCATGGAATTTCTGGGCGACTGGCAGGCGCTCGACGCAGCCATCGCCGCCGAGGCTGCGCGTATGCTTAAGACAGGGCGCTAACGCATTGTGTCTGAAGGGATTATGCGACGCGCTTTGGGGGCAAATCGCAAACGGCGGAGCCCCCTTCTCCGCCCAGGGATGACGGGCGCCTGCCGGTAACCGCGAATCCCCGGCTCAGGCCAGATCGATGTCGAGGATCGCCATCGAGAAATTATAGTCGCCGTCGTCCTCGTCCTTGAAGACGATGCCGAGGAATTCGTCGCCGACATAGACCTCGGCCGAATCGTCCTTGCGGGGTCGCGCCTTCACTTCAAGCTTGGGGTTCTGGAAGACGCGCTTGAAATAGGCGTCCAGCTTTCTGATTTCGTCCGGCTTCAAAAGTCTTCTCCGATCGTCGGTCTTGCTCGTTTGAGCGCGCTTCTGGCACGTCGACAATGGCGATGTAAAGGCGAGCCGACCGGATATGCGAGAACCGACAGGCGGCGGAGCCGGCAAACGGAGTTCGATTGCCCGCCCCGCGGACTTGAAATCAGATATCGAAGCTGACGACGTGGTCCATCGTCTGCGACGGCAAAAGCTGGTCCATCTGCCGCGAGGGCTGGTCGCAGCCGGTTTCGCCGACGACGCGGGCCGGCACGCCGGCAACCGTCTTGTTGTGCGGCACCGGCGACAGCACCACCGAGCCTGCCGCGATCTTCGAGCAATGGCCGACTTCGATGTTGCCGAGGATCTTGGCGCCGGCGCCAATCAGCACGCCGTAGCGGATTTTCGGATGGCGGTCGCCGCCGGCCTTGCCGGTGCCGCCCAGCGTCACGCCGTGCAGGATCGAAACGTCGTCCTCGATCACCGCCGTCTGGCCGACGACGAGGCCGGTGGCGTGGTCGAGGAAGATGCCTTTGCCGATGCGGGCGGCCGGATTGATGTCGGTCTGGAACACCGAGGACGACCGGCTCTGCAGGTAGAGCGCGAAATCCTGGCGACCCTGGTTCCACAGCCAATGCGCCAGCCGGTGGGTTTGGATAGCATGAAAACCCTTGAAATAGAGCACCGGCATGATGAAGCGGTCGCAGGCCGGATCGCGGTCGTAATAGGCCTGAATGTCGACACGCACCGTCGACGCCCAATCCTTGTCGTCGGCTGCCATCGCCTTGAATGTCTGGCGGATGAGATCGGAACCGATATCCTGATGGGCGAGCCGCTCAGCCAGCCGATGGATGACCGCTTCCTCCAGGCTTTCCTGGTTAAGGATGGTCGAATAGAGGAACGCCGCCAGCAGCGGATCGCGGTTGACCGCCTCCATCGCTTCGTCGCGGATCGAGCGCCAGATCGGGTCGATCGGCTTCACCATGGTCGGGCGGGCAATCGTAACGCTGTTCATCAATGGTCTCCGGCCGTCCAATGTCTCCGGCTTGGCGGCTTGCCTATTCTCCGGCCGCATAATGCGAATCGCGATCAAAGTGAGTCAGGCGATGCGCATGTGCCAAAACCGCTGCGCACTTTTGCGCGACATGCTCTATAAGCCAGATCATAACACGGTTGAACTCAATTTTCCTTAGTGCTTTGTCAAATGGATTTGGTTCACGGAAATTCAAGCGGCCATGGAAAACGAACCCTTGATCGATGAGCCGCTGAAGCACGAGCTTTCCGCGCTCTACCGGGCCGAGGGCCGCCACTATCACAGCCTTGCCCATATCGAGGCGATGCTGGCGCTGGCCGGCGACTATCGGGCGCTGCTGCACGACCCCGAGGCAGTCGAGGCGGCGATCTGGTTCCACGACGCCATCTATGACAGTCGGGCCAGAGACAACGAGGCCAGGAGTGCCGCCCTTGCCGAGAAAAAGCTAGCCGGCCGCACCGATGCGCAGCGCCTTGGCCGCATCACGGCGATGATATCAGCCACCGCCACGCATGAATTGCCGCACTTTGACGACGAGAACGCCGTCCGCGACGCAGCGCTGTTCCTCGATATGGACCTGGCGATCCTGGGTGCGCCGCCTGATGCGTTCGATGCCTATGAACAGGCGGTTCGCCGCGAATATGGCTGGGTGGAAGAGCCAATGTGGCGTGCCGGTCGCAGTGCTGTTCTGAAGAGTTTCCTCGCCCGCCCGCATATCTTTCACACCGAGGAGTTCCGGCAGCGGTTCGAGGCTCAGGCTCGGCAAAACATGGCGCGTTCGATCGAAGCGCTTGAGGCATGAATGCTGCTGCGGGTGCAGAACCTTTGATGCCGGCGGGACAGCGCCCCCCTCTGTGCTGCCGGACATCTCCCCCACTTGGTCCCGCTTGGGGGGAGATCGGCCGTCATCCTGGTTTTCGCCAATCGCCACCGCCGCAGGAGTGCGTGGAGCGCCGAAGCTGCCAATCTCCCCCCTCGTGGGCCCTCGTGGGGGAGATGTCCGGCAGGACAGAGGGGGGCGCGACGGATCGCTACAGATCGGCTTTTATCCTGAGCCACTGCATTCTTCAGGCATTGAGTCACCCCAACTCAAGCACAGATGCAACTCACAACGGATTTTCGGCATAGAACTCCAGCACCCGCTGCTTGAAGGTCTTGTCGCCGACGGCCAGCATATGGTCGCGGCCCTCGATGTGAAAGGCCCTGGCGTTCGGCATCAAGGCGGCCAGTTCGTCGGGCGAACCGCCGATATCGTCCTTGGTGCCGACGGCAATCAACGTCGGCTGGGCAATGCGCGCAATGTCGGCCTCGGCCAGCAATTCCCGCGAGGTGGCAATGCAGGCGGCCAGCGCGCGGCGGTCGCTGCGGGTCTGGTCGGCGAAGGCGCGAAACGAGCGGCCGCGCGGATGGCTAGTGGTATCGGGATCGTCGGCCAGAAGCGCGGCGGCGATCGGATCCCAGTCGCCGACGCCGTCGACCATGCCGACGCCGAGACCGCCGAAGACCAGCGTCGCCACCTTGTCCGGGTCGGAAAGCGCCAGGAAGGCCGAAATCCGCGCGCCCATCGAATAGCCCATGACATGGGCGCGTTCGATGCCGAGATGGTCGAGCAGGGCCGCAGCGTCGGACGCCATCCGGTCCGGCGTATAATCGGCCTCCTCATAGCTCTTCGACGAGGCGCCATGGCCGCGATTGTCGAAGGCGATGGCGCGGTAGCCGGCATCGTTCAGCGTCTTGAACCATCCGGGCGACACCCAGTTGACGTAATGGGTCGAGGCAAAGCCGTGGATCATCAGCACCGGATCGCCCTGCCCCGTTGCCGGCTGGCGGTCGAGGAAGGCAAGATCAAAGCTGCCATGGGAGAAAAACTGCATTTGCGACGGTTCCTGCGCGGTCAGTCGTGCGCAGAGCCGATTGCCGGGTGACGCAGCAGGTCGCCAGCCTCGATGCCGCCCCTGGCGGCGGTGCCCGCCTTGAGCTCGAGCACGAAGCGAACCGGCTCGCCGGGCGAGATCATCGCCTCGGATTGCGGCTCGCCTTGCTTGATCGCCCGGATCCTGCCGTCCTGACCGGCAAAAATCAGGTCGAGCGGCATCGGCGTGTTCTTCATCCAGAAGCTGACATCCCGAGGCTCCTCGAACACAAACAGCATGCCATGATCGTCGGCCATCTCCTCGCGAAACATCAGGCCGGCCTCACGCTCGGCGGAGGTATCGGCGATCTCGACGGAGAACGAGCGTTCGCCGCCTTTCGTCACCGCGACCAGCGGCTGCGGGTCGACGGCAAGGATCATCGCCCGGCTGTCTGCCGAAGCCGGTTGCTGCGAATGGATGAAAGCGCCTGTCGCAATGACAAGAGCCATCGCGGCGCAGACTACGCCTGTTGTCAGCCAGTTCCTGTGAGTCATTCAAAATCCTCGGCCGGAAATCGTCCTAGACCATGATCCCGAAAAGTGGAACCCGGTCTTCGGAAAAGATCATGGTCAAGCAAAAGCACTAGGTCCCATCCCGATTCGATCGGGATGGGACCCTAGTGCGAGACGGGCAAGGTACCCATATCCGGGTGAATTTCGGCAGCCATAAGGCCTTTGTCGCCGCGCCCGAAGCGGACCAGCACGACCTGCCCCGGCCTGAGCTCGGTAATGCCGTAGCGGCGCAGCGTTTCCATATGGACGAAGATGTCCTCGGTGCCCTCGCCCCGGGTCAGGAAACCGAACCCCTTGGTGCGGTTGAACCATTTCACCAGCGCCCGCTCGAGCCCGCTTTCCGGCGTCACCGAGACATGCGTGCGCTGATCCTGCATTTCCGCGGGATGGGTCGCCGTGGTGAGATCCATGGAGAGCACACGGAACGCCTGCAATCCACGCTCGCCATGCTTGACGAGGCAGACGACGCGAGCGCCTTCCAGGGCGGTCTGGAAACCGTCCTTCCGAAGACACGTCACATGGAGGAGAATATCGCCGGAAACGCCGTCATCGGGAAGAATGAAACCGTAGCCCTTGGCCACGTCGAACCATTTGATGGCGCCCGCAACTTCGACGAGATCTGCCGCATCGCCGCTCTCGTCCCTTCGCAAGGCGTTACCGGTTCCGTCCCGCCCCATGAAAGAGGCCTTTTCCCCCATAACAACGCCCCCCTTTTTCCAAGAATACCGCAACTGATTCTTGACGTTAGATTAACACTGCCGCTTCCGCTGTGTGCAAGACCTTCCGTGCCTTTTTTCACGGTTCATTGCAGGAATACCGGATTTGTTGTTTGCCGGCGCGACCGGCTATCGGGAATTGCCCTTTGGCCGGGTGGCCCCTATGTTCCGCCGCAACGCAACGTTTCGAGGAAGATCACATGCGCTACCTCCACACCATGGTCCGCGTCGCCGACATCGATGCATCGCTCGATTTCTACTGCAACAAGCTCGGCCTCAAGGAAGTGCGCCGCCACGAAAACGAACAGGGGCGCTACACGCTGATCTTCCTCGCCGCGCCTGAGGACGAGCAGAGCGGCATCGCCCACAAGGCGCCGCTGATCGAGCTCACCTACAATTGGGATCCGGAGGACTACAAGGGCGGCCGCAATTTCGGCCACCTCGCCTACGAGGTCGACGACATCTACGCCACCTGCCAGCGGCTGATGGACAAGGGCGTCACCATCAACCGGCCGCCGCGCGACGGCAACATGGCCTTCGTCAAATCGCCGGACGGCATCTCGATCGAGCTTCTGCAGAAAGGCCCGGCCAAGCCCAAGGCCGAGCCCTGGGCTTCGATGCCGAACACTGGAAGCTGGTAAGCATCACAAGATCGAGAGCGGGTACGACCAATCCGGACATTTTATGGCGTTTCTCGAGATCGCGCCTATCTGTCCGGCGATTGGTGCATCTTGCCTCAGGAGAAATCCATTCATGCCGACCAGCCATGTCGATGTCGCTACCGAACATGCGAGCCGTTATCTGCAGCAGCTCTGCAAGCACTGGGCGCACAAGTTTCGCGTCGAGTTCGATCCGAACCACGGCACCATCGACCTCTCACTGGGCCGCACGGTCCTCGATGCCGATCCGGCAGCGCTGCATATCGCGGTAACCGCCGACGAAGCCGGCTCGCTGGAGCGCCTGGAGACGGTCGTCGCCGACCACATCAAACGCTTCGCTTTCCGCGAAGAGCTGACCTTCGACTGGAGAAAGGCTTCGGCAGCCTAGGCGGCTATGTTTCAGCCGCCTCGGCCGGCCATCTCCAGCAGCGTCAGCACCGTACGCCAGTTGCGCGCGGTGCCGGGCACTTTCAGCGTGCGCGGGATGAGGTTGGCAAACACCGATTTGCCGAGGCCTTCCGGGGCGTGAAGGTAAAGCACGTCGCCCCTGATCTCGAACCGTTCGGGACCGGTGCATTTTTCGGCCAGCCGCGCGACCTCATCGGGGTTCGGCGACCGCTCCAGCACATAGGCGTGAAGCTTCGTCGGTTCCCCGGCAACTTCCGGATAGGGATTTTCCGCCACCAGCCGCTCGAACCAGCCGAGATCGCGCACCATGATGCGCGAGTGAAATCCCCATTTCTTCTCGAAGGCCGTTTCCAGCTGTTTGGCCAGCGTGGCCGCATCGCCCTTTGCCGAACGGAACACGACGTTTCCGCTCTGCACATAGGTGGCGACGTCGCCAAAGCCGAGCTCCTCGAAGAACGACCGGAGTTCGGCCATCTTGACGATGCGGTTGCCGCCGACATTGATGCCGGAAAACAACGCAACGAATATCTTCGCCTGGCCGCTCATATGATGAACCCGGCCAGCGTCTCGTTGTCGGTGATATCCTGATACTGGACGCCCTCGGCCTCGAAATTGGCGTTGAGCAGCTCGAAATTGCGGCGGTCCTTGGTTTCGATGCCAATCAGCACCGAACCGAAATTGCGCGCCGATTTCTTCAGATATTCGAAGCGGGCAATGTCGTCGTCAGGCCCGAGCAATTCGAGGAAATCGCGCAGCGCGCCCGGCCGCTGCGGAAAGCGGATGATGAAGTACTTCTTCAGCCCCTCGAAACGCAGCGCCCTTTCCTTCACGTCCGGCAGCCGTTCGAAATCGAAATTGCCGCCCGAAACCACCGCGACGATGGTCTTGCCCCTGATTTCCTTCTTCGAAAAATCCTTGAGCGCGTCGATCGCCAGTGCGCCGGCTGGCTCCAGCACCACGCCTTCGACATTCAGCATCTCGATCATGGTCGCGCAGAGCCGGTTTTCCGGGATCAGCCGCACGGACTCAGTGGCAAACGCCCTGAGATGCCGCAACGGCTCGCGGCCGATTTCGGCCACCGCCGCGCCATCGACGAAATTGTCGACCCTGGCGAGCTTGATGCGCTTGCCTGTGGCGAGGCTCTCGCTCAGGCTTGGCGCGCCGGCCGGCTCGCAGAAGACGAAGCGCGCGTCGCGGCGCTGGTCGGCGAAATAATGCGTCACCCCGGCCGCCAGACCGCCGCCGCCGACCGGCAGCATGATGATGTCGGGCATCCGCGCGCCCGGCATCTGGCCTGATATCTCGTAGGCGACGGTCGCCTGCCCCTCGATGATGTCCTTGTGGTCGAACGGCGGCACCATGTGCGCGCCGGCGCTTTCGGTGAATTCGAAGGCGGCGCGGTAGCAGTCGTCGAAAAAGTCGCCGACCAGCCTGATCTCGACGAATTCGCCACCGAACAGCCGCGTCTTGTCGATCTTCTGCTGTGGCGTCGTCACCGGCATGAACACCACGCCTCGTCTGCCGAAATGACGGCAGACGAAGGCGAAGCCCTGCGCATGGTTGCCGGCGGAAGCGCAGACGAACAGCTCGGCATCGTTGCCGGCGTCGAGCGCCTTGCGGAAGAAGTTGAAGGCGCCCCTGATCTTGTAGGAGCGCACCGGCGACAGGTCCTCGCGTTTCAGCAGCACGCGCGCGCCGGTCTTCTTCGACAGATAGTCGTTTTCCTGCAGCGGCGTCTCCGGGAAAATCCGGCGGATCGCGGCAGCGGCAGCAGCGACGCGGGAGGAGAAACTGGTCATCGGAAAAATTACCCCGGATCGTCTGTTATCTTCGCGTGCGATTGGTGGTCAGAGGCTAGCACACGCCGTACGTGTTTGATCAGGGCAATCGTTCTGGCTTTCGCGCAACAGTGCGATGGCTGTCGCGCGGCGCTGAGCGCATTTCGGGTGGATATGACTTACTTCTGCCGCACTTCGGCTGTCCGGGAGGGTTCGCGGAGGTTGGATTAAGCCTTTCGGCCGGAGTGGAATTCTAGAGTTGAAGAAGATTTGCATCCTTGTCCTTGCCTTGCTCGTTGCCGGCTGTGGCGGCCGGCAGACCGAGGAACTGCTCGGCAGCGCCATGGTGTCCGCGCCGGTGACGGACATCGCCGGCAACCACAGCATCTTCATCGCCACGACGCGCAAGCGCTCCGACGATCCCAGCAAGGTTTTCGACCGTGAGCGCTCGGCCACGCTGAACTATGCCCGCGCCAACGTCACCGTGCCGGGGACCCACGAAACCGGTCGGATCGAGCGGCGCTCGCGCGGCAAGTCGAACGACCCGGCCAAATACTTCATGACCTCCGACGTCGTCGGCTACGACACCGCGCCGAAATTCTCCAGCGCGCTCAGTGCCGACATCGCCGCGCGCGGCGGCCGCGTCATGCTTTTCGTCCATGGCTACAACACTGGCTTCGACGCCGCCGTCTACCGCGTCACCCAGATCGCCCATGATTCCGGCTACCCGGGCACGCCGGTGCTGTTTTCCTGGGCGTCGGGCGCCAAGACCCGGGACTATGTCTACGACAGGGAAAGCGCCAGTGCTGCCCGCGACCAACTGGAAGTCACGCTGAGAATGCTTTCGCAGACCGGCGCGCGGCGCATCGACATCGTCGCGCATTCGCTGGGGACCTGGGTTACCATGGAAGCGCTGCGCCAGCTCGCCATCAATGGCGACCGCGATCTAAGCGGCAAGCTCGGCGACGTCGTGCTAGCCTCGCCCGACATCGATGTCGACGTGTTCAAGAGCCAGATGCGCCGCTACGGCAAGCCGAATAAGCCATTCATCCTGCTACTGTCCGACGACGACCGGGCGCTGCGGCTCTCCGGCCTGATCGCCGGCTCGCGGCCGCGCGTCGGCGACTACAAGGACGCGGCCGACCTCGCCGACTACGGGGTGAGCGTCGTCGATCTCTCCAGCGTCAAGGGATCGGATCGCTTCAACCACACCAAATTCGCCGACAACCCCGAATTGGTGAAGATGATCGGCCAGCGGCTGCGCGAGGATGACGGATTTGCCAGCGACCGCGAGGTGACCGACCGCATCAGCCTGCTCGGGCAGTGAGGTGCGTTCGACGCCCTGTTACTTTCGTCCCGCATGGTCACGGTTGCGGCAGCGCCGTATCACTTTCAACTGGACCGGACGGCCCCTGGCTTTATCGAAATGGCGAGCGACGTCACCAGCTTGACGTCCTCCTGCGGGAGCCTGCGTGACCGTGCGTTCGAAGACTTTTCTCGTCGTAGCGTTTGCGCTCGCCGTTACCGGCTGCGCCGGCCGCAAGACGCACGACCTTCTCAACACGACGACCGTCACGGTGCCTGCCTCCGACGTCGCGGCCACGCATGAGATCTTCGTCGCCACCACCCGGAAAAAGGCAACGAAAGACCTGCGGCAGGTGTTCGATGGTGACCGTTCACCGACCACCAGTTTTGCCAGTGTCGAGGTCACCGTTCCGAAGATCCATCAGGTCGGCGCCATCGAGAGGGTCAAGGGCTCCGCCAACAGCAATCCGGCGAAGGATTTCACCGCAACTGACGTCGAATTCTACGAAGGCGCCCCGCAATTCGCCAAGGCGGTCGGCGCCGACATCGCGATGCGCGGCGACCGCGCGCTGGTTTTCGTGCACGGCTTCAACAACGGTTTCGACGACGGCATCTACCGGCTGACGCAGATCGCGCACGACACGAAATACTCCGGCACGCCGGTGCTGTTCTCATGGGCGTCGAGCGGCAAGACCACGGGTTATATCTACGACAAGGAAAGCGCCAACGCCGCGCGCGACGATCTCGAAGAGACGCTGCGCATGCTGGCCAAGACGAAGGCCAAGAGCATCGACATCATCGCCCATTCGATGGGCACCTGGGTGACGATGGAAGCGCTGCGCCAGCTTGCCATCACCGGCGACCGCGATCTCAGCGACAAGCTCGGCTATGTCATCCTGGCCTCGCCCGACATCGACGTCGATGTGTTCAAGAAGCAGATGATCCGCTACGGCAAGCCCGACAAGCCTTTCGCCATCCTGCTTTCGGGCGACGATCGCGCCCTCAGGCTGTCCTCGCTGATCTCCGGCGACAAGCCGCGCGTCGGCGACTATGGCGATGCGGCCGACCTCGCCAGCTATGGCGTTTCGGTGGTCGACCTGAGCAAGACCAAAGGCGGCGACCGCCTGAACCACGCCAAATTCGCCGACAACCCGTTCCTGGTGCAGTTGCTCGGCGACCGGCTGCGCGCGCCGGCCGGCCTGGCGTCAGACGAGGTCAATCCGGCGCAGCCGATCGACAATCTCGGCCAAGGCATCGGCAAGGCCGTCGGCTCTGTCGCCGAGATCGTCATCACCACGCCGTTCAAGGTGCTGACCATCGCCACTGGCGGATGAGGAGCGGACACGCCCTTGGTCGTTGTCAGACGAACAGGTCGACTTTCTGGAACGTCGTCACGTCGATCAGGCCGACATCGGAAATCCTCAGTTCCGGGATGACGACCAGCGCCAGCAGCGAGTGCTGCATGTAGGCGTTGTTCAGCGAACAGCCCATCTGGCGCATCGCCTCGGTCAGCTTGTCGGCCTTGGCCGCGACGATTTCGGCGCGCTCGTCCGACATCAGCCCGGCGATCGGCATTTCGACCAGCGCCAGTTCCTTGCCCTTGGAGAACAGCACGACGCCGCCGCCGACCTCGCCCAGCCGGTTGACCGCCAATGCCATGTCCTGCTTGCTGGTGCCGACGACGATGATGTGGTGCGCATCATGCGCCACGCTGGAGGCCATGGCGCAGTCGCTCATATAGCCGAAGCCGGAGACGAAGGCATTGGTGACGCCGCCCGTGCCGCGGTGGCGCTCGACCAGCGCGATCTGGCAGACATCGTTGCGGCGGTCCATGGCGACCAGCCCGTCCTCCACCGGAAGATCGGCCTCGAGCGCGCGCGTCGGCGCCTGGTTCTCGATCACGCCGATGACCCGCACCCGAACCTCGTTGGCGCCGATGGGCGCCATGATGTCGAAATCCCCTGGTTTGAGCTTCTTGCCGAGCTTGACGGTGTTCTTTGCCGTCTTCGGATAGTCATAGGCCGGAATGTCGATGTCGAGCTTGCCGCCCTTGGCCAGCCTGACGCCGCGGCCATAGACCTCGTCGATGGTCATTGCGGCCAGATCGGAGACGATCAGCAGATCGGCGAGCCGCCCCGGCGCGATCGAACCCAACTCGCGCTCCAGCCTGAAATGCTGGGCGGTGTTGAGCGTCGCCATCTGGATCGCTGTCACCGGCTTCAGTCCCTGGCTGATGGCGTGGCGGACCACCCGGTCCATATGGCCCTCATGGACGAGCGTGCCGGAATGGCTGTCGTCGGTGCACAGGATGAAGTTGCGCGGGTCGAGCCCGCTCTCTGTTACCGCCTTGATCTGCGAGGCGACATCGTACCAGGCCGAGCCCAGCCTGAGCATCGCCTTCATGCCCTGGCGGACGCGGGCGATGGCGTCCTCAGCGCGCGTGCCCTCGTGGTCGTCCTCGGGGCCGCCGGCGACGTAGCCGTGGAACGGCAGGCCGAGATCGCGCGAGGCGTAATGGCCGCCGACTGTCTTGCCCGCCCTTACCGTCGCGGCGATCTCGCCCGCCATCACCGGATCGTTGGCCGCGACACCGGGAAAGTTCATAACCTCGCCAAGCCCGATGATGTTTTGCCACGCCATCGCCTCGGTGACATCGGCGACCGTCAGCTCGGCGCCGGCATGCTCCAGCCCCGGCGCCGAAGGCACGCAGGACGGTATCTGCACAAGCACGTTGATCGGCATGGCGACGGCCTCGTCATGCATCAGCCGCACACCCGGCAGGCCGAGCACGTTGGCGATCTCGTGCGGGTCGATGAACATCGAGGTGGTGCCGTGCGGGATGACCGCGCGACAGAACTCCGTCACCGTCACCATGCCGCTCTCGACATGCATGTGCGCGTCGCAAAGGCCTGGCGCCAGATAGCGCCCACCGGCATCGACCACTTTGGTGCCCTGCCCGATGGCGTGACCGGCATTCGGCCCGCAATAGGCGAAGCGGCCGCCGGCAATGGCAATGTCGGTGCCGGCGATGATCTCGCCGGAGTGAACATTCACCCAGCGCCCGTTGCGGATGACGAGATCGGCGGGCCTCCTGCCCATCGCGACGTCGACCAGATGCGTCGCCGCCTCGGCCCAGGGTTTTGGTTTCGTCGCACGCGCGGTCTTCGCCATGGAGAGACTCCTGTTTTCCCGACTGTGCCAAGCCGCGCGGATTTTGACCAGCAAGATCAGCGGATGCTTGAGCGCTCCTCGGCCTTAACATCGACCGCGATTTTCGGGTCTCGTCGCGAGCCCGCGATTCGTTGCTTCGTGACGGCATTTATGCTGTTGATTTCGGCACGGTGCTGATTTGCGCCAACGACCCGCCGCCATGGCGGGTTTCTGTTTCAGGCGCCATGCACGGCAAGCTCCCCCAACCGGAATACGAATCAGTTTGGGCAGACCAGGTTGCCCCTCGTTAGCGGATCTTTCTGAATCGACGTTCGGGGAAACCTTCGATCAGAAACTCGAATTGCCTGATCCGGCCGTTCAGAGGGTCTTTGCACTCCCAGAAATTGTCACTTTTTGCTCGGATCGTCCGCCGGATTGACGTAGGTGATCGCGAACGGCCCGTCGCCATGAACCTGGATAATCGTATCGCTTGTCGTCCACGCGAAGTGATTCATTCCGGCCGGCGCAATCCCGAAGCCGCCGGCAGTCAGTTCGGTGCCTTTCGTCTCGTCGAGCTTATCGCCCATTCCAATATGGAAGTTACCGGAAAGCACCGTTACATATTCCGAGGTGGGGTGATTGTGTGCGGCAATTTTGTAGCCGGCAGGCGTCTTCAACCGCAGCACATAAGCGCCGTCCTTTGAGGGATCTCCAGCCATAACGGCCAGTTCCGCGCCAGCCGGAAGGACAGCAGGAGCAGGCCCCCATTTGATGCTGTCCGCGTTCATCGGCATGTCGTCGGCAAACAGAGGCGCTGTCCCAACAAGCAGCAGCGCCAGAGCAGAGGCGAGCTTGAGCATGACAATCTCTCCATTTGGTTCGTAGGGGACAGCGTCAAAATAGACGCTGAACCACTTACCAATTGGAGCCTACCAAGTCAGCAAGCCCGAACGCATCCTCCGAACGGGGGACGCGCTTTCGCGGTGGCCTGGGAAGCGGCCGTTAAGTATCGTCCCGCTGTTCCCTGTCGCGGCTGTTGAGAAGCTCGACCAGATCGTCGGCCTCTTCGATCGCCATGTCGATCAAGGGGACGCCCACCTCGACAACCGGCAGCCCGTGAACATATCGATGATGTCCCAGGTGCCTTCAGGTGTCTTCTCAATATCGTAGCGTTGAGCCATGGGGTGGAGGAGAAGATTAGCGCGTTTTACCCGGTCATCGCTCGTTTCGGGATTGCCGAAATGGTTCCCGCCTAGCCTGATCAAGCACCTCAAGCAATGAGGCAAGGGTGCTGGGCAGTCGTGGGTCGACGGCAAGATTTAGCACGTCGTGCAAATGCCGGCGATTATCTTCGGAACGGAGCAATTGCCGTACGGCGTTGGAAACAAACTTCCCTTGTCCTGTGTCAAACTCTGCCATGTCAGGGGTTCCAGTAGCTTCAGTCCGAAACTCAGCCGCGCCGAAATGGTTCCAGCGATCTTGTTTGAATCTCAGCGGGTGATTGGCCCCGCGCTGGACGGGTTGCCGCTGGCCGGGTCGCGGTGCAGCTAGGCTGTGGATTTCGGCACGGCGCTGATTTGCGCCACGGACCTGCCGCCAAGGCGGTTTTGTACCAGTTCCTCTGCACAGAGGATTTGGTTCTTCGACTGACCGTCGCTGACGACCGGCCTGCAACCACCAATCTCCAAGGTCTGCGATTAGCCGGCCCCTGCGACTTCGTCATCCCAGGGCGGAGCAAGGAGCGAAGCGACGCGGCGCAGACCCTGGGATCCATTCCGTTACCTCAGCCGAAGAATGCAACGGCTCAGAACGACGCTTGTATCCGCAACGGCGCCAGCTACCTTTCCACCATGACCGGCTATGCCACCATGACCGCGAGCCGGAAGCGCGGCACGATCTACATCGGCTCGCCATGATCTCGGCCGCATGCCGGAGCACAAATCCGGCGAAGGCTCCCGCTTCACCAGCCGCTACGGCGTGCAGCGGTCTGGTCTGGTACGAAGAACATTTCGGCATTCGCCACGCCATCCAGCGCGAGAAGTCGCTCAAGCGCTGGCCGCGCCAATGGAACATCGACCTGATCGAGACGACCAATCGGGAGTGATTCGAGCTTTTTCGCGGAACCGGGTGGTAGCGTTCGGTTCTGGTCCGCCGGAGCACTGCCGGCGGGTAACGGCGAGGATCCCAGGGTCTGCGCCCCGTCGCTTCGCTCCTTGCTCCGCCCTGGGATGACGAAGTGGAGGGGTGTTTGCAGCGCAGCGACAAAGGCGTGCTTCCAGGATCAGATTTTTCGATGGCAGAAGATGGCTTGACGGCCTTTGGCTGGCGTCTGAAAAGGACTGGCCTGCGGACGTGGCGGAATTGGTAGACGCAAGGGACTTAAAATCCGCGCTAGGCCATGCCGACATGTCCCGCCGGGTACTGTATAGCCCGGTTTTCTGGCTTTTCCTGGTACCCGTTTGCATTGTCATCCCCCCTCGTCACCATCTGTGCTTAGCCGTCCGGTGCCAATTGCGGTGCCAATTCTTTCCTGCGACTATCCAAACCAAAGCATCACCAATGAGGATGGAACGCAAAAATGGGCGAAGCAAAACTCAAGAAGAAGGGTGGTAACGCCGATTTTGACAGTTTAGATGCAAAGCTCAGGAGCTTAGGCATCAACACCAGCGAGTTTGGCTTCTATGATTCCCAACCGTTCTTGGAGGTCGAACGCAATCGTCCCGACTTCATAGAACAATACGCGCGTTGGGTTGCGCTCCGGCCGAGGCCCGCCAACTATGACGCGCATGTGCGGTCCATCGTGCCGCAGCTCACGGAAAACCTCGCTAAAATTCTGCTCAGAGAAGATCTGCAGGGCGGCTGCGTGACGTGCGCTGGTATGATGTCTCGTATGCTCGATCGCCTCGGCATATGGAGCTACAGCGTCATCGGATGTCTCACACTCGAAGTAGCGTCCAAGAACCTATGGCGAGGGATGGCTACCAGGGATGACTTAGATTTCCCGGGTGCCATACCCGGCCACGCGTGGGCGGTCGCTCCGCCATACGTGATTGTCGATGCCGCCGTAAACCTACAGCACTGGCACAACGATGCCATGGGCGAGTGGGTGCCAAACTATGTCGTTATCGATCAGGGATTCCGAACGGTTAAGCCCGACGTTAGCGACGTCGTAAGCGCCTCTGTGAGAGCCCGCTATGCAAGAAAGGACGGGGGCTTTGATCCCAACCTCCATTACCGCCTAGAACCTCGTCTGCGAGAGTTTAGCAAGACGTTTCCGGCCATCGATAGGACCGAGGGGGAACTTCGCGTTCGATATGTGCCGGTCGCAGCTAGGGCAACAGACTGCCCCCTGGAGGAGATAAACGCTGAGAGAAGCATCGGTCTAACAGGCGCAGAAATGTGGGCTGAACTGGAGCCAATAATCGGACGATAACGCGCTCTATTGCACAGCACTTCGGAGGCCTTGGCGGCAACAGGGCCTCGATCTTGTCGCTGAGTGTGCTGTTAGCTTCCGACGCCGTTTCCATGCGGGCGTGCACTTCTTCCAGTTCTTTGTCGAGCCGGAACAGCTCGTCGTCGGCAGGCGCGGCGGCCGCCGTGGCTGAAGCATTGCGAACGCTGGCAGCGGTGGCGGCGAGAGCGAGGCCTGCCCCTGTCAGATAAGCAGGCGGCGGCGGTTGACATCGGGCATGCCTTCGGCGGCAGCCCGAACAAGGGTGTTCGGCATCGGTAATACTCCAGTTGCTTTAGTTACAGGTGTATGTAAAACATACAGGCGTTAGCAATGTCAATCAGGATTGTTTACAAGCGTATGCAAAATGCTCCTCTAACGCCAGAAGCGAACCGGGCCGCACGTGCGATCCTCCGATGGTCCGTGCGCGACCTTGCTGGGATAGCTGGCATATCGTTCACCACCGTCCACCGCTTCGAGCAGACTGGCACCGCGACGGAAACGACCAAGGCAAAGATTGTCGCGGCCTACGCTTTGCACAATGTCGATATAACGAATGGGGAAGGCACCGGCGCGAGGCTGCGGAAGCCGGCGGCGCCCGGCCATAACCTGCCCGACGGCGAAGCCGGCATCATCGAAAACAACGAAATGTAGTTGGCAGGTCGTCAAGCGCCTTGCAGGGGCGAAGCTTTTGACGTCCAGTGCGCGGAGGGGGGACACCATGCGCAAAAGTTTCTTTCTTGCCGCCGCTGCGGTCGTAGCCGTAGCCGGCTGCCAGACACCGGCACCGATCATCTTCAAGCCGGGAGTAGACCTGAATTCGACCGTCGCGGCCGTCGACCAATGCAAGATCGATTCCTTCAAGGAAATTCCGCAGTCGCTCGCGACGGATGTTAATCCTGGATACAACAACCCAGGCACCCTGCAATGCAACACCTATGGAACCATGGTGACCTGCAACCGGATTGGTGCGGTGAACATCCCAGCTTCGTCGACGACTTATGACGTTAACGGTGAGCTGCGTGATCGATATGTGGTCCGCTGCCTCCAGTCCAAGGGCTTCACCGTCAAGATGGATGGCCGAACCTGTGCCTCCGAAGCCGAGACCAAGAAGGCACTTGCGGATCGGGCAGCGGGGCAAATGCCGCAATGCGCCGTCAGGTATGGGTCATAGGGTCGGCCGTCGCGGCCGGTGTCGAGTTCATCCCGGAGAATGGCGGTGGCGCCGGGGTGAGGTTGAGGAAGAAATAACGCGGAAATCGTCAGCGCGCCCTTGCACTTGAAACTACACTTTTATGCGATAACCCTTTATGCGGATTGCTCTGGCTTGCCTTTGCGCCAGATCGGCGCGATGCTGCCCTTGGGAGTTGTCAAAGGAGAGATCTCCAGCAGCACACCGCTACCAGGAGGTAAGCGATGGGTCCTATGGAAAAGCCGCCTTATGTGCCGACAGAGATTCATGTCGGAACGGTCACGGACAAGATCGGCAATCTCGGAATCCTCTCAATCCAGACGACAGAAGGCCGCCTGGATGTTGCGCTCGACCGCCAGGCAGCGGAGGCGATCGTCAACGCCATTAGCGCAATTCGGAGGAAGCTTGCATCGAACCAAAGCTAGTGGCCTAGTCGTTCAACATTCTGCCGGTAAAAGCTTTCTAGTGACTTCCGCTTTTGCGGTTGGAGGGGCATCAACTGAAACCGCTTTGGAGATTCCTGATGCACCTCGTCATAGCAGCACTGAGATGGCGGTCCAATCGTTCGAAGGCAGCACTGCTCCTGGGATCGGCACTTTTCGCCGCTAGCGCATCCGTAGCATGGGCCGATGCTCTTGAGGTTTTGCAAGGCGTCTGGGTCAGGGAACGCACCGACTGCACGAGGGTGTTCGAGAAGATCCAGGGGAAAGTCCGCTTCAAGGACCGTACCTATGCGTCCGAGGACGGTTTCATCATTACCGGCAACAAGGGAAAGGGCCCGGTTGGGGGCACCTGCACGATCTCGCAAGTCAACGAGGAGAACGACCGCTTCTCCGCCCTATTAACCTGTGCGGACGCTGTTGTATCCCGGAAGTTTTCATGGTCATTCCGCATCATCGACGCAACCCACTTTGAGCGCTTTGATGCGATGGTTGGTGCCTTTAAATACAAGAAATGCGCGTTCTGACTAAAGCGTTGAACAAGCCTGCCCGACACCCACTCATGGAACCGAGTCTAGGCTCATCCGATTTGAGGGCTAGAGGAACCGAACACAGCCGTTTTGCTAAGTTAGCAGCGATGCTTGAGCGGCCTACAGTCTTCCCAGCCGGCGAACCTACCCCGTTTGCTGGTTAGGCCCGGCGGCCGGCTGTTGGTCACCCCCAAGTGGCTGTCGGGCCGTTCTTGCGGTGCCAGCAGCAAATGACCCACTGTGGGACAGGCCCACGGGCGCCGTGGTTTTTCCGTGCCGTACAGAGCCTCGCCAGCGTGCGTTCCCGCTGGCCGCTGTCCTACACCGCCGAAGCACCTCGCGCGTCCTGGCGGCCCCTTGTGCCAGCGCTGCGATAGTGCTCTGCTGTCTACTCACTCGGGGAGGGCTCAATGAAATCTGCAATTCTGGCCGTATTGGCGGCTTTGACCTTGGCTTTTGCGACCAGCGCCTATGCACACAGCGGCGGCACCGACAGCAATGGTTGCCACAAGAACCACAAGACAGGCGACTACCACTGCCACTGATTATGCGGATCTCTGAATGACCCGCCTATCTGTTGCGGAAGAGCTTGAAACCGCTGCCGATCGCATCGCGGACATGTCGCGCGCGGATCTGCAGATCATCCTGCGTCGCGCCGCATTGATGCTCAGGAACGTCTCAGGCGTGCCGCTTGAGCCCGCAACGGAGGACGCGCTCAATTCCATCGCGGCTGAAATGAAAATTGGTCGGTCCGACCTCATTCAGATCGTGCTGCGCGAATGGCTGGAAACCAACGCCTATTTGCCAGTTCGAACGATCGACGAGGAAAGCGAAACCGGCGGCAGCGCCTAGGGACTTCCGCGATAACGGAATTACTTGATTTGCCAAGTCCGGTATTATCCAACGGCGGCGGACCCCAATCCGCCTGGCTGGCGCCGTCAAGGGTCCTTACCCCAACGCCCCCCCAAGCGGTGCCGGCCACCTTCAGCCCCTTCGTTCGAAAGTTGGCTTCCAGTCGCGATTGCGCGCCCGCTGCTGGCCTTCGTAGTCAGGAACGCATGTGAAGAACACCTGCCGGCGGTCTCGGCCGGCAGCCTTGCAATTTGAGCAGACAAAGAGCCCGATCAGGTCGTCATGCATCGAGCCGTGGTCACGGCCGAGCCTGTCAATCAGCGCCTGGATGTCGAGCTTCGTTGATTTGCAGCACATTGGGTGTCCGCAATTGACATAGATGGTTTCGCGGGCGGCCAGAGTGTCGGCGAGGGTCTTTCGAGGCATGGCGATCTCCGTTGAAGGGGCTCGCCGCAACGGGAGGAATATAATCCTGATTTCGATGACAAGGGCAAGCGGGTTGGTCGCAGCTCGGAACGAAACAGCCCGCGACATAAGCGCGGCCGCGCCACGGCAAGCCCCGCCAGCGCGCGTTTCGGCTAGCCGACGTCTGGCGCTCAGCGCGTCCTGGCGAGCGCTTGTGCCAGCGCTGCGATGATGCTGCGAGCCTCTATTGCGAACGCTCGACCGCAAAGGTTGGCGCGTCATCCCCCTTGCCGGCCTGGAGAAATTCAACGACGGCAAAAAGAAGTTGTTCGGCCAAGGTCCTGTTCATCGCCAGTTCGATCGTGCCGGTGTCGGTCTCCAGTTCGAGGAGTCCGATCAAGGGCTCGGCCGATAGGAGTGTGGTGTCGACGTCGAGAAGTTTGTTGAATCCGGATCTACTGGGCTTGCGTTTCATAGGGCCTCCATCGGGCGCTCAGCTCGCCAAGCCTTCGTCATGGTGAACGATCGCATCTAGGACCACTTCGTAGACGCTCCCTATGTCTTCCTCGATCTCGACTTCGCCAATGCCTAGAGCTTTTGCATCCGCGAGCAGCTTCTGGACCGCTTCCCTGACTGAAATTACTTCCGCGCTCATAAGGCCATCGAGGTTGCTGCTCAGCCATTTGTGCAAGAAGTCCGTACCGCGGGTGCTCATTCCGTCACAAGCTGGCGGAGCGCATTAAGTTCCTTCGTCCCAAAAATCCTGCAGCGAGGCGTGCCGAAGGTCTTCCTCGCCCCTTAGATGCTTTACGCGGGCTTTGATCCCCGGCTTGACCCACTGCGTTGCCGGCCGCTTTGGCATGTCCTTGGGCGGTGGCCCGGCATGTTCCTGGATCGTTTTCCAAAGTCGTTCCCGCATCTCGCGGTTGACGCTGACGAATGCACTCCCGACATATTTGCGGGTTTCCGGCTCGGCCATCAGGGCGAAGGCCGGCTTACCCCGCTCGCGTTCGACGCCAAGAAGCTCGAACTCGCTCTCGGTGAATGACTTGGTCTTCAGCCAATTGGTGGTTGGTCCGCTGCGATATTTGCTCTCTCGACGCTTCGATACCATCCCTTCCAGGCCGGCCGCGTCGATCAGATGATAGATCGCATTAGCCTCGCCCGGCATCGTTTCGCTGAACTGGATGCGACTGTCGGACCCTATAAGGCCGGCCAGGATTTCCCGCCGATCCTCAAGTACAATGTCGCGCAAGTCGTGGCCGTTGAGATGCAGCAGATCGAATGCGACGAAATAGAGGTCGTGCTGGCGCCTGGTGATTGCCTTGCGCAGCGCGGCAAAGTCCGAAAGGCCAGCCTCATTCAGAACGACGACTTCGCCGTCGATGATGGCGTTCTGTACGCAGAGACCTTTGGCTGCCTCGGCCAAATCGTGGTACTTCGATGTCCAGTCTAGTCCGCGGCGAGTGAAGATCCGCACACCGTCGGCGTCGATGATGATCTGGGAGCGGTAGCCGTCGAATTTGGCTTCATGCATCCAGTCATCGCCTTGGGGCGGCTTGGCTACCAAGGTAGGCATCATCGGAGGAATAAATTCTAGCCGGCCGCCGGCACTCACTCGTTTAGGCACCAAATTGACTCTAGGCTCATCCGATTTGATAGCCAGAGGAACGGAACGTGACCATTCACTAAATTAGCAATTCTGCATAAAACGGCTTATTATTCGTCCCAGCCGGCGGACGCGGCCCAAGCCCCGCCGGTTAGGCCCAGCGGCCACTACCCCCAAACTCCAACTGACCGCTGGGCCGCCCCATCTCAGCGAGAAAGCATGGACGGCCAAGATAACATCCGCAACGCATGGGCCGCCCTCAAGCTGGTTCGCATGGCTATTGAACAGACCTGCCCGGCTGGCGTGCTGCCAAGCGAGGAAGCCGTTTTGTTGCTTTACGGCCCCGAGCCAGTCCATGAGGGGGAAGCCCTTGCTAAGGCAGTCATTGAGACTGTCGAGCGGCTGACCCGATCTCCGAAAAATGAGAGTGGCAGCAACTGAGGCCCACTGACCGGGCTGACCCCAAAGGACCTCGGCCCCTGTTGCACTGCAATGTCACCGGCATGTTGTTCTCAACGCACCTAGCACGATGTTCGATGTGCACGTGACGGGTTGCGGACGCGGCGGCGCTCCCAAAAGCACACGCCGCTCCTCTGGAACGCTTCAACCACTTTGCCGCCGCAGTAACAGCCCCTTGCTTGAGATGCGGCTTCGGGTGAAGGTACGGAACCACGGGCGACGGTGCGCGTTAGTACGACCCTTGTGAGGATGTGCCATGCCAGCTCGCCCAATCGTATCGACAGCCGCGGCGATCCTGTTCGCCGCCACAAGCATGGCTTACGCCCGGCCGGATGCGCGCACCATGACTTGCGAACAGACGCAGCAGCTGATCCAGAGCCGGCGCGCGGTCGTCCTGACCACCGGCCGCAACACCTATGATCGATATGTCCGCCAATTTGGCAATGAGTGCGACCGGCCCGCCGTGCCCGTCGCCTCCTATGTCCAGACGCTTGAGGGTCAATGTCGGGTCCATCGATGCGTGGAATGGCAGCATTTCGATTTCCCGTGAGCCGGCTTTTGATCCAATGTCTGTTCGCGCGACGTCTCTGCCCCGCTCTTCACGGAGAAAAGCGAGAGAAGCCCGCGCCTCTGGCGGAGCGCGCGGGCCCCGATCGGGGTGGGCCCGATCTGCACCGGGCAACGCAGGTGCCCGCTGGTCACAGACACCCTGGGCCCACGTCAGTCAAAGTGCTCGGGCAAGTCCTTCAACTGGTCGGTGGTCATTTGCGTGATGGCATGCACATCGCCGTCTTCGTCCCGCATAAAATCGAGCTGACTGGCATAAAGCGCCACGCGCTTTGAGCCGATGCCGAGGAAACCGCCAACATCGAAAACGACCTGGGCATCGTCCCCGGTCCCATGGATGTGGTCTACCGAACTGATTTCCTCATCATCGCGACCGTAGATGGTCGCTCCTTCAATCAAGTCAGCGCGCAGTTCCGCATTCGTAAGCCGTACGTGATTGGTGTGGTCCATTGTGGGGTCTCCTCTCATTTGGTCTGAGGTAACCCCCGACCGGGCCAACCGTTCCGAACGATTATTTGCGGCTCCTGACGGATATCTGGACTCTTGCCTAATAACGAAGCATTCTCTCTTCGGGGAGAAGGGCGTGGGCAAAGGCCACCGTTATCAAGGCGCCAATCAGGCTGACCGCTGGCGAAGGCGCGCCGGCAGAAGAATGCCGTCACGGCGGCTGCCGCGACCCCTCTTGGGGCTGATCTTCCTCGGCGTTGGCTTGCTTGCGGCAGCGGCCACCCAATTCGCGATCCAGAGCACCGCCGGCCTCCAAAGCACGATAACAAACTGGACAGAACCATTGCCTGGCCCCATGGAAGGCCGCGCCTCCGTGATCGATGGCGACACAGTAGAGATTGCAGGCCAAAGGATTCGTTTCAGTGGCATCGACGCGCCCGAGAGCCGTCAGCACTGCGACGATGCCAAGGGCTTTGACTACCCATGCGGGCGCCGCGCGGCCCAAACCTTAGACGAGTTCCTGGCAGCATCGCGACCGCTGCATTGCAGTTTTGTCGACCGTGATCGGTACGGGCGACTCGTTGGGGACTGCAATCGCGCCGACGGCCGAAGCGTTCAGAAATGGCTCGTTGAACAAGGCCTCGCTCTAGATTGGCCGCGCTACTCGAGCGGCGCATTTGCCGCCGAACAAGGGGTCGCCAAGGCCGCGCATCGCGGAGTTTGGCAGGGCCGCTTCGATCAGCCATGGGACTGGCGAGATGCGAACGCCGACAAGGTCGAGACCGTCAGCGAGCAATCGACCGGCTTCGGCTTTCTTGGTGGCTGCAACATCAAGGGCAACATCTCAGCCGGCGGCGAGCGCATCTACCACATGCCTGGACAGAAGTTCTTTGCCGATACGAGGATTGCCGAGGCGAAGGGCGAGCGCTGGTTCTGCTCGGAAGCTGAAGCGCGAGTTGCCGGCTGGCGGAAGGCGCGAAGGTAGGGGCGTGGCGATCACGGCCACCGTCCGGAGACGGGTCACTGAGCACCGCGTCAGCGTCTCAATCCCCTCTTACAACTTCCCTCATTCGATCATTGATCATACCAAGGTGAAGAAGGGGCAGCAGATCGAGCTTACCGGCGAGGTCAAGTACAGGCCGCCGAAGCGCAGGAAGCCGCTGCGCGATATGGTTGACTAGCCCGCGCGCGGAAGGCAGCGTGCGCCGCCTACCGGCACCGATCAACATCGTCAGGCGCGCAAACTGGCAGCGCCAGAGTCATGGCTGTGCCGGAGTATCACCAACCCTATGATCGCCTCTAGGTGTCAGGCCTTTCAGAACATAGTTTTCGCGTGCGATCTGGCCGTGACGCAACACCCTCTTGACCGACGCCCTCATCGTCGCATCGACCCCGACGAGCTCTCTGTTCCATCGCTCAAGATCAGCCGCAGTCCAAGCCGGGTCGACCCTTCCTTTCAGAGCTTCGCCTCCAACTGCTCGGAACTCAAATTGGTGAGCACCTGGAAGAACACCTGATAGTTGACCATTCAAATTTACCACTTCCTCCTCAATAGAGGTGCCGCTCGCTCGCTCTGCGCCGCGTCCGACAGCATCGGTTCCGAAATGAAACTCGTTCTCTCCAGCAACCATACGCAACGTCGCTCCGTGCTGACGCATTAGCTCGAAGAAGTCCCGCGCAGTCGCTATGATGCGTTGATCCGCCTCCGCAACCGTCGCTTGGAACCGCTCCTCATCCGCTTCACCGAAATCATCGAGCAGCTTGGAAGCGTCCTCAACGGCTTCCTTGAGATTGGTGTCCATCAACTGAGCTTGGTCCCGAACCTCTTCCAAGAGAAATCCGAAAGATCCCCTGACAATGTTTGTAATATGCATCGCTGCTGCGGATTTGTTTGCAACAGGGCCTTTCAGCCCTAGACCCGAGGTGTTTTTTGCGAAGACTTTAGCAACAAGGTCTTGAAAAGTCGCAACAGCCCCTGCGCCGAACTCTGCCTCAACGCCTTTGGAGCCAACAACCGGGCGACCGCCAAAAAACAGTGCAGCCGACGCGTATGTTTCTGCCGGTTGTTCGCCTTCCGCAGCTATCTGTGCGTCCAGTTCTTCAAGTCGCGATTCGAGGCTAAGCCGGGTCAGCAAATCGGCTTCTGTAATGCGATCTAACAAGCCCACCACGGCCGCTCGATCGGCCTTTGCGTGGTCTCGTTCTAACTTTCTAATTGCGCTCATAGACTACGGTCCTCCGACAGCTGGGGCTGGCCCCAGGATCGCAACTGCATCTGTGTCGTCCGCCGCATTTTCCAACCTAACCTTTAACATGCCTTTCCATATGTCGTCCCCTCTCCGATGAGAAAACAAACCCATGTAGTATCGGGTCGCTTCGACAATCGTTTCAGGATGCCCGTTGAGTTCAACAAATAGGACATCCAACCGGAAATTCATCTTAACCTGGCCGCGGTGAATGAGGTGCTGATGAGCGGCCAGGAAAGCAGCCCAGTCTGCCAACTGCAAGGCATGCAAAGGTCGGTAAATGAACGACACCGTGTCAAGATCGTTAGGGTCTTTCGCCTCCAGGAAGCTACCGTCCAGCCACTGGAAACCCTGAACGATTCCTGCGGCTCGAAGATGTCCTCGGTGAGCCAGCCACTTCCGCAAGATATCACGCCGGTTGTCTGTGGTTCCAAACGTGGTGGCCACCTCGACGGATGAAACCTCGTAGGGGCTGAGGTCTTCGGGCGCGCCCCCTGGTCCGTGTGGACCGACGTAGGGCGGCAACACCCCGTCGATTGTAAATGAAGGTATCGGCACGCGTTCCCCTCTCCGCTGGACACTTCATAGCGGGCAGAACTGTCTGATGTCGATGGCCTTGGCTTATTCATGTTTCCGCAAGGGGATTCACAGATTCGGTGTTTCGATCTATGTTTGGGCGATGGACACGGCCTTTGACGATCTCGCCAGCGCCATCAGGGAGCCCGTAGTCGCTTGGCCCTCACCAGCGCTGCTGCCGGGTCGGGCTCGAATTGCGAAATGCCTGCCTTCAACATCCGCTGCAAAAGCCGCCACGATTTCGGGTCTTCTTCGCGACCATGGACCGGCGGGGATTCCCACGGCTTCAAACGCATTGATTTCACTTGGCAGCAGAAGCTCGCAAATATTGCGGCCTCTAACCAGCCGCCCGCGTCATTGGCGATTTTCCACTGGATCTGCTCGGCTCGGCCGGCGCGCTCATCCTGGCACGCTATTTCGATAGACCTTTCCAGCGCGTCACGATCAACAGCATCAAGGTGCGAACCGTCCGCCTTCTCACCGGGTTTCAGAAACCCCCCTGGGGGAAGATTCGGCGTGCGCTGGAACCCCAGTCTTTCAAGCCCATCAGTCATCGAAGAACTCATCTTTTTGGTCGAGATCGTAATAGCTTGGCAAAAGCCCGTTGCGGCGAGCGCGGCCCGCAGTTTTCGGGTCAACCCTGCTCTGCGAGGTTAGCCGAAGGCTTCGAGCGCAGGCGAGCATCGCCCGGCTTTCAACAGCGCGCATCCGGAGGAGCTTTTCGTAGCGATCAATCCCACCATCGACCTTCAGCCACTTCGGATTAAAGCTGGCTATCATTGTCGAGATTTCGCGCGTCGAGACAGCATGCCGGCAGTAAGCAGCCAGCAACTCGGCCGATTCTCTAGCTATGAAATCAAGGGGGAGGCACCGAACAACATCCAGCCAAACGTCGGTCTCGGCCTGGCTCATGCCCCCAGGCGGGAGCATAAGCTTGCCATCGACCTTGGATGAGATCGACATTTCGGCCGCGGATTTTCTGCCTCTAACGCCCATCAGAATAGTTCAACCTTCAACGAAAATTCTGGACGAAATTGCGTGTTGTGGGGCGGAACCGGTCGCGGGAATGAAGCGGCCGGAGAAGCGATCGTCCCCCCCGGGGGCTGCATTGCACGACTCCCTCAAAGCATTCGCCTCCATGGGCCAGGAGGTTCTGCCGCATCCATTGCTGCTTGTGGGAACAGGTCCTCGACATACAGAGGAGCGTCGTAGTCGACGGCGATACTGGCGAGAGCATCTTCCCACTTGGACGGCTCAAAGTGGCCGTAATAGTCGCTCCCGACATAGATGCAGATGTCGGGGTCTTCGGCGATCTCCACATTCATGTGGATGCTGATCCCGTCCTCGCAACGCACCACTGACACCCAGTCGACCGTCATGCCGTCGCGCAGCGCACTGTTAACGTCCGGCAAGACGCGCACCCACATGTAGCGCAGCGTTGTGAGTTCGTCCGACGGTGCGGCCCGCTGCTGTAGATCAATAATGGCAGGGTGGTTCGCAGTGTCTGCCTTGACGCATTGGTCGATTGCCCAGTCGCACAGTTCTTTGTGCCGAACCTCGATGGCGTTGCGATCAGCCCCGCGAGCCTGCATGACTGCAAGCTCGCCGGAAATGTGTGTGTCCAGGTCCGCCATGAAAGTCACCACGTCCATCGTTCAGACGCGCCGGCCATAGCGCCTGAGGAAGTTCGCCTTCATGAGCGCGACCGTCTTGGAATTGTGCTCGGTCAGGCCCGCGCTCTCCATCTTCCGGATCCAGTAGAGGTCATCCGCCTTTTTCTTCGGGTCATAGAGCCGGACGACCTGGACGGGCTTCGGTTGCGGCCGGACGCTGGTTAGTTTCACCTGCTTCAGCGGTGCGGTGAGCTTCACCGGCCGCAGCGGCGCCGCCTTCGGGGCTGCGGGTCGCTGCATCTTCGCCTGGCTTGACATATCTCTCGTCAAATATTGCATCTTCGCCTTCTCCTTTTGCTCACTCGGCGCCGTTGAGGATTTTCCGAGTCATTGCGACGCCGTGCGTCAGCATGCCCTGGCATCGTCCTGGCAACTTGCTCTGAAGCTTGACGTTCGCCTGCACCGCAGCCGCGTAGAACAACACGCCGATCCCGAGCAGATCCTCGAGTTCGTCGAGCTTCGTTCCGATGGCATCGCGGTATGCGGCGATCTTGGGCTGCAAGGACGCCAGTTCGGCCTCAAAGGCCGCGCGATGTGCTTCGAGCGCCTTCATCGCCTCTCGTTCTTTCTCCTGGCAGCGAGCAATTTCCTGACCGGCCTTGTCGACCTCTGCGCCGGTCACGCTCGGCGGCTGGCCCGGAACTTGGCCGAAGTAGAGACGATGAAGCTCGCGATGCTTGGCCTGGGCCGCCTCGCGTTCTGCGACAGCCTCTCGCCACACCCTCTCAGCTTCAGCGATCGCCGCCGGTTTTGGCGGGATCGTTAGAACGTTGGCGAAGTCCATTTCCGTTGCCCTCGGTGTGCGTGCGAGCATGCTGCTCCTCCTTCTCAAGTTCGAATTTACGCCCTGCTGCGACAGCGTCGGATAACGCGTTATTGGCTGCTCGAAGGATCGCGGCAGCGAGCCGCTTTCGATTGCGGCTGCCTTGCTCATCTACTGCGCCAGCTTCCAGCATCAGGCCGACCAGCACATGGTCGACTTCGAGCGGCAGAATGATACCTCCCCTGGCTTCGCGTTCTTTCCGACGCTGCTGGCGCCGTTGGCCCAAACGCCGCTTGCGCTCGATGCGCTCTTCTGGCGTGCCGATCGGTCGACGCCCGCGACGTCGATAAGACGCGATCTCATCCGGTGGCGAGTTCCCCGACACAGTCAGATCGCTCCGTGCCGGCGCTGCTCCGCCCGCGGTCGGAACAAATGGGATCGACGCCGGTTAACAATCGAAGGGACCGCAAACGAAGCGGTATGATGATGATTGATATTTTTAGCTTCGAATTGGCCAATGCCAGGCTGCGCGTAAAACGAGCCGAGCGCTCGCTGAAGCGTGCGAAGTTGGCGGACGATGGCTGCGTCGCCGTCAATCTTGCGTTGTGCGACCGCATACGGTCCGAGCAAAGGCGCGTGAGCGAGGCCAGGGAACGCATGACGAAGATCGATGCCAACAGCCCCGCCAGCAATCATATGTGAGTGCTTTGCCTCACCTGAAATTGCCTCGGCTACTTTGGCGTAAGGTCGGACATCGGAACGAAATTCGGATTGGCGAATTCTACTGCTTGATAATTGGAATCGTGGCCCATGAGGCTCGCGACACTCCACCTCGAAACTGCGAGATACGGCGACGAATATCGCGCCGCAAGGCTCGTGCTGCTGAGGCAACAAATTTTGCTGCACATCAAGCGCACGGACGCGTCGGCTCAAAAAGTCGAACAGGCGCTGGCTAGGTTGGCCGAAGCAAACACGCTTGGAGACCAACGGGCGCATCAGTAGGGCCGCGGTCATGCGGCACCCGTTTCGCCCGACATCAGGGAACGATATTGCCCGCCATGTGTTAGAAACTCATGGACACCATGGAACCCCACGGACGCGGGACGGCGGCCGATACTGCCGAGCAGCGCATCAAACGGGCTGAGCTCGCGCTTGCACGCACAGAAAAAATGATCGCCGAGAATATCGCGCTGCGCAGCAGGATACGCGCGCGACGGTGTCTGGTCGAGGCCGCATACCGCTTGGTGCAGATCGATCCGGCCAGCAATGATGGTGCCAGCGGCGGTCCATGATGCCGCGCTCATTGGGCGTCTCCCCAATCCAGACGGGCCACGATGATATTTGCAGCAGCCTCTTTTGCGTCTTCGATGGAATAGTGAATGGACTTTGCCCGCCAACGGCCGTTTTCGAACACTTGGAGCTCGTACATCTCGGCAATGCGATGCGACGGCACCATGCGGACACCATTGGAGCGCTGGCTACGGGGCGGGAACTGGATCACCTCACCCACGGACTTCACCCCGAGATATAGATGTAGTGGTGGAATCCGCACTAAGCTCTGTAGTGGCGGAATCCGCACTAAGGATTTGTCGTTTGTGGTGCACAATCCGCACTGAAATCTGGCGTTTTCCACCACTGGACTTTTGTTTCTGAGATGCAGACCGAGCTGCCCGCGCAATGAGTTCCGCAGCCTCTATGGTCTCGATCTTCCGCCAGTCATCTGTCGGTTGTGTCAACTCAGTGTGGCGGTAGGTCAGCCGGAAGAAGTTGGGCCGGCGCCATTCAGCATTTCCGGCCCTGCCTTCCTGTGTGATCTCGACAAAACCGAGCGCAACCACCTCACGCACCGCTGGCGCGATAGCGTGTCTGTGGATCCCATAGGCTTCGAACTGATCGAAGGTCGTCGGCAGCTTGCCATTGTCGTTGCCGCCGTGGCGTCCAATCTCGATTTCCAGTCGGGACAGTACTCGGTGCCCCGACAGGGAGAGCACCCGATAAGCCGGAGACTCCTGCATCTCGATCAGCCGCCAGGAGAATTGGCCGCCGATCGTAGTGCGCTTGCCGCGGCGCGCGCGGCCTTTGTCCTCTCCCATCAGCCACCGCCTTTGCGCAGGCGCGCGTGATGTCGGGCGTGACAGGCCCTGCACAAGAATTTCACGTCCAGGGCATGGCGGTGATCGGCGTGGTGAGCATCGAGCGGCTTCGCTTCACCGCACTTTTCGCAGCACGTGGGCTTCACCAAGATGCCGCGTCGGATAGCACTGGCAACAGCGACGTGCGACCAGCGCTCCAATGGGTGCGCCTCTCTCCACCGCGCTTGCGGGGTAGACTTAGCTGGGGTATTCTTGAAGGTCTCAGATGCTGCCAAGCTTGAGATTTCGGAGCCGGTTCGCGTTTCCACCGCGGCCGGCTCTTTTGCATTCGCGTGCTCCATTTTAGCCGGCCCTCGCTTTGATGAGGTCAGCTTCACGGATGGCCGAAATCGCCTCCAGGCTCGTAAGACCGAAGCGCTTCCTGATTTCCACGACGGCGGAATGAGGGCGGCTATGCTTGGGCGTGGTGGCAAGCCAGTGCGCGGCCTGGCCGATAAGCTCGGTGCCTTCGTGATCGATGCCGCTGTTCATTTACGCGGCCTCCCCGCTCAGCATCCTTTCCAAGGCGACACGCGACACAAGCAGACGCTTGCCAATGCGGATCGCCGGAAGCTGGCCGGTGCGCGCCGCCTCGTAAGCTTGGTTCCTTCCGATACCAAGTCGCCTCGCGGCTTCAACGATCGTCATCGTCGCTCGGCCAGTGTTTTCGTTTTGTTCAATCATTGGAAGTTGGTCTCCATCGGTAGTCCATCTCGGCGGGATGCAGAAACGCGGTGCGGTTTTGTACCGATAAAAAGCCTAATGTGATTTGCCGTCGTTGACAAGCACGTTTTATACCTGTTAAAAGCCGTAGGACAGCAAGGGAGCAAAACGGATGGCGAAGTCGGGGAAATTTGGCGGCAGGCCCAAGCGAGAGCCGGAACCAGGGGAACGGGTCCATCTCGGCTTCCGTGTCACTCCCGAGATGAAGGCCAAGGTCGAAGCCGCGGCTGAAGCAAGCGGTCGATCAATCAGCCAGGAAGCCGAATTTCGGCTTGAGCAGTCCTTTTCCCAGCGATCGCAGATTGTCGAAATGCTTGGCGGCCCAGCGATAATGCGCAAGGTTGAGGTGATGATCGCGGCCTTCAATCACAACGGCACTTTGATGGCGCACACCTTGGATCACGATGACTGGACGCCGACCGAATGGATGAACGACCCGCAGTGCTATCGCGCCGCCGTGTGGGGCGTGCTTAGGGCGCTCTTGGTGGCGCAGCCAAACGCAGATTGGGACTCTGACAGAGCATACAGCGAGGTCGAAGGTCTAAAAGTACAAGTCATGCAGTGGCTACACGACGCAGGTAAGCTCGGAGGAGACTCAAATGCGCGGTAACATCACCCGGCGCGGCAAAGCGTCTTGGCGCCTCAAGTTTGACCTTGGCACCGATCCCGTCACCGGCAAGCGCCTGACGCAATTTGCGACCGTGCGCGGCACGAAAAAGGAGGCCGAGGCCGAGCTTTCCAAGCGGCTACATCAGGTCGACGGCGGCAACTATGTGGCCAACTCAAAGGAAACGGTTGCCGAGCATGTCCGGAACTGGCTCGGCGCCAAAGCCGACCTCGCAGCGACCACAAGGGAGCGCTTCGAGAAGCTAGTCGAGAACCAGATCGTTCCGAAAATCGGCTCGCTGATCCTTCAGCAATTACGGCCTGTCCAGGTCACAGCATGGCACAACATCCTGCGCAAAGAGGGCGGCAAGGAAGGCGGGCCGCTGTCGCCGGCCACGGTTAGGCAGGCGCACCGGGTGCTGCACATGGCGCTGGCAAGTGCGTTCGAAGACGAGAAGATAGCGCGCAACGTCGCGTCCGGCAGGAAACTGCCGAAGGCCGAGAGCGCGGATATTCAGATCCTGCAGCATGGGCAGATCGCACCTCTGCTGGAAGCTTTGCAGGGCCATTGGCTATCACCTATCGCCAGCGTTGCTGTCGGCACAGGCATGCGCCAGGGCGAGATCATGGGACTCCGCTGGGCCGATATTGATCTGGATAAGGGGTCGCTCCGGGTCGAGCGGAGCCTTGAGGAGACCAAGGCCACAGGGCTTCGATTTAAGGCGCCGAAATCGAAGGCTGGGACACGCACCATTTCGTTGCCCGCAAGCGTGGTTGACGCTCTCAAGGCGCACAGGAAGCGGCAGCTTGAGCTGCGACTCGCCCTGGGGCTCGGGAAGCCCGGCAAGGATGCGCTTGTCTTCTGCGGGCCGGATGGCGACCCTATAGCCCCCTCTCGCGTCTCAGGAGCTTGGCGCGATGCAATCGCCCGGTTGAGGAAGCGGAACAACAATGGCGCGCCGCCTTTGGTCGAGCATCCAAAGGTCCGGTTTCATGACCTCAGACACACCCACGCTTCCGCCCTCATCGCTGGCGGGCTCGACGTGGTTGCAATTAGCCGCCGTCTAGGGCATGCGTCACCCGTGGTCACGCTGTCGGTATACGCCCACTTGTTCAAGAGGTCGGACGACGGCGCGGCAGCGGCGATAGAAGCTGCGATGAGAACGGGCGCAGAACAATAAACCGCCCTTCGGGTGCCAATCCGGTGCCAAGTGCAGGCAAATGGCTAGACCTGTGTTCGCTTAAGTGCTTGTAATCGCGGCCTGCGGACGTGGCGGAATTGGTAGACGCAAGGGACTTAAAATCCCTCGATCTCTGATCGTACGGGTTCGACTCCCGTCGTCCGCACCATATTGAAATCAAATGATAATCTGCTTTTTTAGGATCTCGCGGATACCCTGGAAAAGTCGACTCTGGATAGCCGTAGGGGTAGCCGGAAGGCAATGAAAAAGCCCGCCGCCGTGAGGCAGCGGGCTTGTTCGACCGCCAGTTCGCAGACGCGGATTATCGCGCATACATCACAGGCGCGTCCGACATCGGCGTTGCTCGCTCATGACGTCGCCTCCGCCGCGGCAAGGCGCCTTACATCGGCAGCGATCGAGAGGAAGGCCTCATTTGACCTCGTGGATCCAGTCGCCTCCCTCGGGCGGCTTCTCGACCAGGGTCGGCAGTAACGGCTCGATAAACTCCAGCCGGTCCCCGGCGCGCTTACTCATCGGAACGCCCCACGCAAAACTCGAATTTGATTTAATAGCGGAGAGCCGTTTCCGTTCCGTTAGCTCTTGCTGAAATGCCAAGCGGAACATTCGTTCGTACTCGCTATTCTGTCGGCAGGAGGAACGAACTCTGGCAGCCAAGCCCCGTCCGCGGTAACATGGGACAGAGGGACATTCTCCAACCCCAGCAAGGGAGGTCCGCCATGAAAGTCAAAGACGCAATGCATAAGGGTGTCGACTGGGTCAGCCCCGAAATCGCTGTAACCGAACTGGCGAAAATGATGCGAGCCCAGGATATCGGGTCGATTCCCATCGGAGAGAACGACCGACTGATCGGAATGGTGACCGACCGCGATATTGTCTGCAAAGGACTGGCGGAGGATGGTTTCGACAGCCGCACCGCAACAGCACGCGATGTCATGACGGCCGGCATTCACTGCTGCCGCGAAGACGACGATCTGGCCAAGGCCGTACGGCACATGGAAGAACTGAAAATCCGCAGGTTGCCGGTGATCAACAAGAATATGCGGATGGTCGGCATCCTTAGCGTCGGCGACGTCAGTCAGTTGGCACCGACGGAACTGGTGTCCGAATACGTCAAGAAGGTTTCCGCCCATCACCACTGAAGGGCGGCTCGCCCGTGCTCTTTTCGAAGACCTTCACTCTGCCGCCGCGCTGGCCACAGCGCGGCGGCAGAAATGTCCCTCAGGCGGAACAAAAAGCCCGCCGGCAGCGGGAGGGTCTACTGGAGTCGCCAGGGTGTGGGACGTCAGATTGCAAACGGCCCGATCCTTGGCTTTTGTTTCAGTGAACATAACGGGATTCTGCTAGTGCTCTGTCCCCGCGCTAATTGTTTCTGGCATGACGCAGCCCCATGTCGCGAACCCTGATTGTCGTTGGTCTCATCATAGTTGCGGTGGGCCTATTGTGGCCGTGGTTGTTACGGATCGGCCTTGGCCGACTGCCTGGTGACATCGTGATCGAGCGTGAGAACTTCACGTTCTATTTTCCGATCGCCACCGGGATCCTGATCAGCATCGTGCTCTCGATTATTCTGTGGCTGGTCAACCGGTAGCGGGAGAACTCGGGGAAGACAGCCCGCCCCCGCTCGGGGTCTTTTCTTAGGATCGATGTGCAGGATTATCTTCGCGGCCTCTCGTCACTCCGGATCGGCTGTCGAGCCGCCTTAGAGGCTGATGGCTGAATGAAAAACCTCGCCGCTCCATTCGCGAAGCGGCGAGGCCCCCATCGCCCCAATGCCGGTCCCAACACCCGGCGTAGCTGACCATGCAATCGCGGTGCCAAGGCGTATTGACCCATTACAGGACGCCTACGTGCCCCGGCTTAGGCGGCATCGGCTAAGATTAGTCCGGCGGGAAATCGTGCGCGGGGCAAGCGTGGCACGGTTCTTGCTCCCGTAGCGTCAGGCATGCCGGGCGCAAAGACCTGTTCCATATCAACACCGGCGTGTGAGGTTGGGACAATGATGTCGCGCAAGCTTCTGTTCGGCCTTCCCGCAGTGTTCTTGGCCGCGGCCCTAGGGCTGGCTCTCTTGTCGTCCGAGACCTCATGGGGATTTCTGACTGCGGCCCAATCCGACTCGGTGTTTTGTTCAAGCGGTCCATCACCCGAGACCGTATCGGCGTCGGCGTCGCGGACTTTGCCATCATGTCCGCCGGCCGACACAAGGTCATAGGGAGCGCCTCGATGGACGCGAGCCCCTGGATGTGGTCGCGCATAGCATTCCTGAAAGGGAAAGTTTGGGTCATGGAACATTGGGCTTTGATCACGCGGTTGGCATCAGCCTTTCGCGAATTCGTTGCACCGCGTTACCGGCCAGAGCTCTACTATATGCGCGGCCCGGGGCCGGCCTCCGCGCGGCGCGTGAGCGCGCGCTGAGCGTGTGTTTCGGCTGGCAGATTTCTCCCTACACCGGCGAAGCGCTTGGCGTCCTGGCGCCCGCCTGTGACCGCGGCGCGTTTTGCCGGTCCCGCCGGCTGATCGAAGCGCGCGAAGTTGCCGGGGCTCGAAGAGTGGCGATAGAGTCAGCGACGCGTTCCGAGCCTAGGCCATTCCCTCAGTCTCGCTCTCCTCATCAAAGGTATCGGCACCCAGCCGGCCGGCAATGACCAACCAATCTCGCACGATCGTTTGCAACACTTCAGGCCGCGACAGCTTCAACTGCGCTGCCAACAAGTCGATCGCCTCGTCAACCTCGGCTTCCAAGGCAAAGCCCGAGGTGTTCCTCAGCCGCAAGGCTGCGTTCATCAACATGACTTGCAGGTCCGCGCGCGAGACCTCCGAAATATGCGCGGCAGCATCCTCGAGTCTCTCGGCGAACGCCCGGTGGGTCATGGGTCCAACCCTATTGTGTAAGCTATTGTGATCGACCTCTCTGCGAAAACAGCTCGGCAGTGATTTCGTCCCTGTCCCCATTATGCTTGGCGATCAAAGCCAGCGCTTCCTGGCGGCCAATGTTGCCGAGCTTCATGAGGTACGGAACCTCAAACGTTCTCTTGTTGAGGCGCCATTCTGGCACGCACCGTGTTGCTGCTTTTCGCGCTGTTGTTCCATCTTGACGCATCATTTTGACTCCTCTTCCTGATATGATGATGCAGTCGCAAATTCCGTGCCTCGTCCCGCGTCGGAGGGGTATTCGAGGGCGTGGTTGTGGTGCCGGCGCGCTTGCTCCCACGCTCGTCATTGCCAGTAGCGATCTGGAGTTCTAATCGTCCTCTCACGCGGCTTCGGATGGACCAAACAGGGCCGATCAGACCTTTGCCTCAGCATCTAAGACCTTGGCCTAGCAGCTTAGGTAGGAGCGTTCGCCAGCGCGCGACTCTGCCGGCTGCTGCTTTGCTCGCCATTCCTGCCAGGCGCGCTCTGCCGCTTGCCTGTGGCCCGCTGGCATAGGTTCCCAATCCGCCGGCGCCTTCCTCATACACCATTGAGCCGTTCTGTAACCCCAGTGCTCGATCCCGACGAGCTCGGATCCGTCTAGGATTCAGCGTGTGATGGGGTAGTCGATGCCAGGAGAAAGACAGCCATCGAGGTCGCGCCGAACAACTTCGACAAGTTTTTGACAATCATGGATCTGCTCCCCTCCAGTTGCATCTCAGCCCGTTACTGAAAGGAATTAAAGCCCTCACACCCGGATCGGGTTCAGCTTCAGATGCTGGATCAGGATGATCGTCTTGGCGTCGATGATGCGGCCGTCGTAAATGCCGGCCAGTGCTTCGTCCAGCGGCATTTCCAGGACCTCGATGTCTTCGCCTTCGTCCGGCGCGCCGCCGCCGTCGGAGATGCGGTCGGTCGGCGAATAGCGCGCGACGAAGAACCAGAGCCGCTCGGTCACGCTGCCAGGGCTCATATAAGGCGAATACAGCCGTTCGACGTCCTTCAGGTGGTAGCCGAGTTCCTCTTCCGCCTCCTTGCGGATGCAGGTTTCGGGGTCGTGTTCATCGAGCAGGCCGGCGCATGCCTCGATCAGCGGCTCGCGGTGGCCGGTGACGTAAGCTGGGTAGCGGAACTGCCGCACGAGCAGAACCGTCGAGCGCTCGGGGTCGTAAGGCAGGATCACCGCGCCGTCGCCGCGATCGTAGGTCTGGCGGATCTGCGTCTCCCATTGCCCGTCACGCCGGCGATAATCGAGGACGGTCTTTTTCAGGACGGCCCAGTCGTCGGAAAGGACTTCTTCCGAACGGATGCGAATGCGGTCTTCCATGATGAACTCCGTGCTGCCGCGCGAGGGGTAGTCGCGAATCGGACTTCGCGCAATCCCGATAGCAACGGCAGCCGGGAGGTGACCGGGGCAACCGCTTCAGGTTGCAGGACTTGAGATTGGCGAAGGCCGGCGTGCCGTTCGATTTCCCCCCTCGAGGGGGGAGATCGGCAGCTTCGCCGACGGCGCCTGCTCCGGATTGGGCGGCATCATTTGCTGAGCAACTGGTCCAGAGCACTTCACCGCCTCGTGTATGGCGCGGGCGCAATCCATTGCCTAAATAGCGACAACCCCTCCCCCGGAGTTTTTTTTATGACCACATCCCTTTTCCAGCCGATCACGCTTGACGGCCTCACCTTTCCCAACCGCATCGCGGTGGCGCCGATGTGCCAATATTCCGCCGATGACGGTTCAGCCAGCGACTGGCACCTGTACCACTGGATGAACCTGGCGATGTCCGGCGCCAGCATGGTCACCGTCGAGATGACCGACGTCGAGCGGCGCGGCCGCATCTCGCATGGCTGCCTTGGCCTTTATTCCGACGACAACGAGGCAGCCGCCCGGCGTGCGCTGGATGCCGCCAAGCGCGTCGCCGCGCCCGGCACCAGGTTCGGCACGCAGCTTGCCCATGCCGGCCGCAAGGCCTCCAACCAGAAACCTTGGGAAGGCGGCGGGCCGCTGAAGGCCGATCAGGACCCGTGGCCGATCGTGTCTGCCTCGGCCATCGCCTACGACACCGGCTGGCAGGTGCCGCGGGCGCTGGAGGATGAGGAGATCCTGCAGATCATCGAACGCTTCGCCGAGGCGGCAAGGCGGGCCGAGCGGGCCGGCTTCGATTTCATCGAATTGCACGCGGCACACGGCTATCTGATCTTCCAGTTCCTGTCGCCGCTTTCCAACCAGCGCACCGACCGCTGGGGCGGCTCGCTGGAAAACCGCATGCGTTTTGTCATCGAGATCGCCAAGGCGGTGAGGAAGGCAGTGCCCAAGCTGATGCTTGGGGCGCGCCTGTCGGTCAAGGAATGGGTCGATGACGGCTTCGATGTCGAGGACGCGATCGAAGTGGCCAAGGCGCTGAAGGCAGCGGGCGTCGCCTATCTCTGCTGCTCGAGCGGCGGCAATTCGCCCCTGCAGAAGCTGCCGACGGGCCGGGGCTACCAGGTGCATCTGGCGGAAGCCGTGCGCAACGGCGCCGGCATCCCGACGCGGGCCGTCGGCCTGATCGACGACCCGAAGCAGGCCGAGGCGATCGTTGCCGAGGGCCGTGCCGACATGGTGGCTCTGGCCCGCGCCTTCCTCGCTGACCCGCGCTGGGCGTGGCGCGCCGCGGCCACCTTCGGCGAGACGATCCACCCGGCGCCGCAGCTTGCCCGCTCGGTGACGACGATGCAGCACTGGATGAAGGCGGCGGGCTGAGCGGCCATTTCCAATGGCTGCAGCGCCGATGACCGCGACCCCGCGACCCTTGAGACCTTTACGCGAAGGGGCGTGCAACCAAATCGGCCGCTCCGCGTTGGCGGCGATGATGGACAACAAGCCCTTTGAAAAGCCGGTCGTGGTCGAACTTGGCCATGTCGGCAAATACCGTGAGATCCGCAGCACCCAGGAAGCAGCGGAGTGCCTGATGACGGTCTGGCCACTCAATCGTGGTCCCCGGCATCGCGATGCTCTCGACACTTGCCTAAAAGTGCTGGAAGGTTATCGTTCGACAGCGGATGCGCGCCGGGCATTGGTCGAGGCCGCGAAAGAATCGGACGTGCTGGTTCCCGACGAGAGATTGCCCCAAGGCAAACTGCCCCAAGGCAAACTGCATTGAGCAGACGGAGCTTTTTCCACTGGAGGATTTCATGGCGAAGCTGACCTACAAGATCGTCGAGCATGACGGGGGCTGGGCCTACAAGGTCGGCGAGACATTTTCGGAGACGTTCCCCACTCACGAGGACGCGTTGCGCGCCGCCGGGATCGCTTCGGCCGAACAGCAGGTCGCCGGCACCACGGACGGCATCCAGTACGAGGACGCCGACGGCAAATGGCACGACGAGCTCGCGGACGGCCGGGACCGGCCGCAAACCGAAGTTTCCGACTAGGCAGGTGTCGTTGCTGATGGCTTCTCGCATCTCTGGTTTTAAGAGCTGGGGCTTGACAAGTCATCCGCCTGCTATGATCCCGGACATGGCGAATTTCAGTCCCGCTGGGAACGCTCACGATCAAGAGCAACAAAGAAGAGTGCTTGCGGCGCAGCCGCTTTACAGGCAGCCTTGGTAGCGCTACCGTTTCATCATCGCGCGTGACCAGGGAGGAGCTTGGGAGCTGCCGCGGCCAGTTAGGAAAGCGGTTTCCTTCGAAGACGTCGCAGGAAGCATTCGGGAGGAAATCGATGGCGTCTGTCGCGATTGGCGATGTCTACAAATCATTCGGGACCGTCGAGATTCTCCACGGTGTCAGCGTCGATATAGACGACGGCGAGTTCGTCACGCTGGTCGGGCCGTCGGGCTGCGGAAAATCGACCCTTCTCAGGATGATCGCCGGCCTGGAAAAGATTTCGCGCGGCCAGATCGCGATTGGCGAGCGTGTCGTCAACAACGTTGCGCCAAAAGAACGCGACGTCGCCATGGTCTTCCAGAACTACGCGCTCTACCCGCACATGACCGTCGCCGAGAACATGGCGTTCTCGCTCATGCTCAAGGGTGTGTCGAAAGCCGAAAGCGCTGCCAGCGTTAAGCGCGCCGCCGAAATCCTGGGGCTGGTGCCATTGCTGGAGCGCTATCCCCGGCAGCTTTCCGGCGGCCAGCGCCAGCGCGTCGCCATGGGCCGGGCGATCGTGCGCGATCCGGCGGTCTTCCTGTTCGACGAGCCGCTGTCCAATCTCGACGCCAAGCTCAGGGTGCAGATGCGCGCCGAGATCAAGGAACTGCACCAGCGGCTGAAGACCACGACGGTCTATGTCACCCACGACCAGATCGAGGCGATGACCATGGCCGACAAGATCGTGGTCATGCATGACGGCCTCGTCGAGCAGATCGGGCCGCCATTGGAACTCTACGACCGGCCGAACAATCTCTTCGTCGCCAGCTTTATCGGCTCGCCCGCCATGAACATGCTGAGGGGCGAAATCGCAACTGATGGCGGCTCACCGTCTTTTCGCGGCTCCGGCGGAATTTCCCTGCCGCTGGCCGCAGTACCTTCGATCGGCAGCGGCGAACAGGTGGTGCTGGGGATACGGCCCGAGCATCTGCAGCTGTCCGACGACCAGGGTATTCCAGTCACCGTCGCGGTGGTCGAGCCGACCGGATCGGAAGTGCAGCTCATCGGCCGGACGGCCGGCGGCGAAGAGATCGTCGCCAATTTCCGCGAGCGCCATTCCTTCACGCCGGGCGAAACCGTCTGGCTTACGGCCGAGCCGGGCCTCATTCATCTCTTTCATGGCGAAACCGGGCAGCGCTTCGACATGCGCACCCGGCAGTAAGAACCACGGCAAGGACATAAACAGGAGGAGACGAGCATGAAATTCACCAGACGTGACGTGATCCGCACGACCGCCGGCGTGGCGGCGGGAGCCTTGGGAAGCCGGTTCGTCGGCTCTTCCGCCTTTGCCCAGGAGGGGTTGACATACAAGCCCGAGGACGGCGCAAAGCTGCGGATGCTGCGCTGGTCGCCCTTCGTACAGGGCGATGAGGATCAATGGCTGGCCAACACCAAGCGGTTCACCGAGGCGACAGGCGTCGAGGTCCGCGTCGACAAGGAAAGCTGGGAGGACATCCGCCCCAAGGCGGCGGTCGCCGCCAATGTCGGCTCCGGCCCAGATCTCATGTTGGTCTGGTTCGACGACCCGCATCAGTACCCCGACAAGCTGCACGACGTGACGGAACTGGGTGAGTATCTCGGCACGAAATACGGCGGCTGGCACGACGGACCAAAGCAATATGCGACGCGGGAGGGGAAATTCCTCGGCCTGCCCCTGGCCACCATCGGCAATGCCATCGTCTATCGGGAAAGCTGGGTGAAGGAGGCTGGCTTCTCGGAGTTTCCGAAGGACACGGCGAGCTTCCTCGAGCTTTGCAAGGCGTTGCAGGCGAAGGGCCATCCGGCCGGTTTCACGCACGGCCATGGCGTCGGCGACGGCAACAACTATGCTCACTGGCTGCTGTGGAGCCATGGCGGCCAGATGGTCGACGAGAGCGGAAAGGTGACGATCAACAGCCCCGAGACGCTCAAGGCGATCGAATACGCGCAGGAACTCTACAAGACCTTTATCCCCGGCACCGAAAGCTGGCTCGACGTGAACAACAACCGCGCCTTCCTGGCCGGCGAACTCAGCGTCATCGCCAACGGCATTTCCGTGTATAACACGGCCAAGACCAACAAGGACAATGATCCGAAACTGGCTGAAATCGCCAAGGACATGCGCACGACCAGCCTGCCGATCGGTCCTGTCGGAAAATCCGTCGAGCTGTTCCAGGTGACCACGGCCGTGATCTTCGACTACACGCCCTACCCCAACGCGGCCAAGGCCTATCTGCAGTTCATGTTCGAGGAACAGCAAATGGCAGAGTGGATCACCTCCTCGGCCGGCTATTGCTGCCAGACACTCAAAGCCTTCGAGAACAATCCTGTGTGGACGGCCGACCCGAACAACGCCGCTTACGCCAAAGCCTCGGCGACGCTGCGTCCCAACGGTTATGCCGGGCCGCTCGGCTACGCTTCGGCGGCGACCATGGCCGACTATGTCCTGGTCGACATGTTCGCCAAGGCGGTGACCGGCCAGGCGACGGCGCAGGAGGCGATGGAAGAGGCGGAGAAACGCGCCAACCGGTACTATCGCGTTTGATCACAGCCGAGCCGGGCAGCCGCGACCGCGCTGCCCGGTCTGGTTCCTGAAATCGTGTGGCGGCCACTCAGGCCACCATGCCAGCAGACTTATGAGGAGCCGTCCTATGGCCGTGTCGTCCGCTGCCGTTCAGCCGCGTCCGTCGATCCTGTCGCGGAGCCTGTCGCTCCTGGCCGACAGCCGGAACGCGCTTGGCTTCGGCTTCATGCTGCCGGCGGCAGCGCTGCTGCTGGTCTTCCTCACCTATCCGCTGGGGCTCGGCATCTGGCTCGGCTTCACGGATGCCCGAATCGGCCGCCCCGGTATCTTCATAGGCATCGAAAACTACCAATATTTGTCGGATGACGCGGTCTTCTGGCTCTCCGTCTTCAACACCTTGCTCTACACGATAAGCGCCTCGATCCTGAAGTTCGCGCTCGGCCTCTGGCTGGCGCTTATCCTCAATCAGAACCTTCCCTTCAAATCGTTCTTCCGCGCGATCGTCCTTCTGCCGTGGGTGGTGCCGACGGTGCTGTCGGCCATCGCCTTCTGGTGGATATACGATTCGCAGTTCTCCATCCTGTCCTGGGCGCTTATGGAAATGGGCCTGATCGACCATCGGATCAATTTCCTCGGCGATCCGGTGAACGCGCGCGCTTCGGTCATCGCCGCCAATATCTGGCGCGGCATCCCGTTCGTGGCGATCACGCTGCTGGCCGGCTTGCAGACGATTCCGCAGTCGCTTTATGAGGCCGCCACGCTCGACGGCGCCAGCCGCTGGCAACTGTTCCGTTTTGTGACGCTGCCGCTGCTGACGCCGATCATCGCCATCACCATGACGTTCTCGGTGCTGTTCACCTTCACCGATTTCCAGCTGATCTATGTGCTGACCCGCGGCGGACCGGTCAATGCCACCCATTTGATGGCGACATTGTCGTTTCAGCGCGGCATTTCGGGAGGCCAGCTTGGCGAGGGCGCCGCCATCGCGGTCGCCATGATCCCGTTCCTGCTTGCGGCGATCCTGTTCAGCTATTTCGGCCTGCAACGCCGCAAATGGCAGCAAGGCGGCGGAGACTGACATGGCCACGATAAAAAAAACGAAACGTCCGGAACTCGACGAAGGCGGCATGGGCTACCTTCAGAGCCTGCCGCGGCGCGTGGTGACGGTCTATCTGCCGTTACTGGTGTTCGTCATCGTGCTGTTGTTCCCGTTCTACTGGATGACGATCACGGCGATTAAGCCCAATCTCGAGATGACCGACTACGCCAATTTCAATCCGTTATGGGTCGTGCATCCGACATTCGAGCACATCCGCTATCTCTTGTTCGACACGTCCTATCCGGGCTGGCTGCTCAACACGATCATCATCTCAACTGCCGCCACTTTCCTGTCGCTGCTGGCTGCGGTGTTCGCGGCCTATGCGATCGAACGGCTGAGGTTTTCGGGGGCGCGGCAGGTCGGGCTCGCGATCTTCCTCGCCTATCTCGTGCCGCCGTCGATCCTGTTCATCCCGCTGTCGGTGATGGTGTTCAACCTTGGGCTCTACGACACACCCTTCGCGCTCATTCTTACTTACCCGACTTTCCTGGTACCCTTCTGCACGTGGCTGCTGATGGGTTACTTCCGCTCCATCCCGTTCGAACTGGAAGAATGCGCGCTCATTGACGGGGCGAGCCGGTGGCAGATCCTCACCAAGATCGTGCTGCCGCTGTCGGTGCCCGGCCTGATTTCCGCCGGCATATTCGCATTCACCCTGTCATGGAACGAATTCATCTATGCCCTGACGTTCATCCAGTCGTCCGAAAACAAGACTGTGCCGGTCGGGGTGCTCACGGAGCTTGTCCGCTCCGACGTCTATGAATGGGGAGCGCTGATGGCCGGAGCCCTGATCGGCTCGCTGCCGGTGGTCGTGCTTTATTCGTTCTTTGTCGAGCACTACGTTTCCTCGATGACCGGTGCGGTGAAGGAATAGCGCCTGTGACAGTCTCGCGGTCGGCGATGCGCCTGAAGGCATTGACGCGTTCCTGCTAGGCTGCGGCAGCCAGCGCAATCTCTTCAGACAAAAGCAGGTGCTCGGCCAATTGTCGAAGTCGGCGCCGCCCCTCATCCGCCTGCCGGCACCTTCTCCCCGTATAGTGACGGGGAGAAGGTGCTGGCCGCAATCTCGGCACCCCCTACTGCAACCCTGGAGATTGGCGAAATCCTTTGCGAAGGCGTCTTTCTCCCCGTCACTATACGGGGAGAAATGCCCGGCAGGGCAATGAGGGGCGAAGCCGACCTGATGCGATTGCTCTGCTGCAGCAGCGTTATCAATACGGGCATTGCCGCCAACCATCCGCCGCGTTATCTCGGGCGACCTTGTCTGCCTCAACTGACTTTTTGCCGGAGCCTCCCATGCCTGAAATCGTCACCGCCGCCATGCTGGTCATCGGCGACGAGATTCTGTCCGGCCGCACCAAGGACAAGAATATCGGCCACCTCGCCGATATCATGACGGTGATCGGCATCGACCTGAAGGAGGTGCGCATCGTTCCCGACGAGGAAGACGAGATCGTCGCCGCAGTAAATGCCCTGCGTGCCCGCTATACCTACGTCTTCACGACCGGCGGCATCGGTCCGACGCATGACGACATCACCGCGGATGCCATTGCCAAGGCCTTCGGCGTGCCTTGCGAATACGACGCCAAGGCCCATGCCATGCTGGAAGCGAGCTACGCCGCGCGCGGCATCGAATATACCGAGGCGCGCAAGCGCATGGCGCGGATGCCGCGCGGTGCCGACCATATCGATAATCCGGTGTCCATCGCGCCGGGCTTCCGCATCGGCAACGTCCATGTCATGGCCGGCGTGCCGGCGATTTTCCAGGCGATGCTCGACAATGTTGTGCCGACGCTGAAGGCCGGCACCAAAATGCTGTCGGCCACGGTGCACTGTCCGTTCGGCGAAGGCCTGGTTGGCGGACCGCTGGGCGACATCCAGAAGGCGCATCCGGATACGATCATCGGCTCCTACCCGAAATATGGCGACGGCAAGTTCTGGACCGAGTTGGTCGTCCGTGCCCGCAGCCAGGAAGCGCTGGACGCCGCCCGCGCCGATGTCGAGGCGATGGTCGCAGGCCTCACAAGCGCGGCCAGCTGATCTAAAGCGCGTCGCGTCTGAGAGGATTCATGCGACGCGCTTTAGGTTCTTTTTTATGCATGTCGTTATCCCAAAACCGCTGCGCACCCTCGGTTCAAGCCCGAGGGCATGCCTTTGGCGACATGCATTAGCCGGAACCAAGCGGTGTGCTGTAACGTTTCTCGCGGGCGAGTTTCGATCGCCGTAAAATGAGGGGTTACCATGCGATTCAAGACCATCGTCGCCATACTGCAGAACGAACAGGACGCGGAGCGCGTGCTCGAATGCGCCATTCCGCTTGCCGACAGGTTCGAGAGCCATCTCATCGGCATTCATGCCGAAGCGCTTCCTGTCCCCTACACCTCGGCGACCGGCTTTCCCGACACCGAATTCCTGCAGGTTTCGGCCGACATGAACAAGGAGCGTGCTGAAAAATTGCGGGCGGTTTTCCTCAGGCATGTCGCGGATTCCGGCCTGTCCTTCGAGTGGCGCAGCCTCGAGAGCTTTTCCGGAGACAGCGCGCTGACCGGCATCCCAACCGTCCGCACTGCGGACCTGATCATCGCCGCGCAGCGCGAGTCGGGCGGCGATCCGAGCGCCGATGTCGACACGCTGGTCTACGACGCCGGCCGGCCGGTGCTGGTCGTGCCGCATTCGGGCCCGCTCGTGACCAGCTTCAAGCACGTGCTGCTCGCCTGGAACGGCAGCAAGGAAGCCGCACGCGCCGCCTTCGACGCCCTGCCCTTCATCATCGAGGCCGAGAAGACTGATATTGTCGTCATCGACCCGCCGGATACGCTCGACGAGGCCCCGGAGGCGGCCGGCGCCGAAATCGCCGCCGCCCTGTCCAGGCATGGCGCTACGGTCAGCGTCTCGGTGCTGCAATCGGGCGGCCACTCGGTCGACGAGGTGATCCAGACCAGGGTCGCCGAAACCGGCGCCGACCTGCTCGTACTTGGCGCCTACAGCCATTCCTGGCTGCGCCAGCTGCTGTTCGGCGGGGTCACGCGCACGGTGCTGCGCACGTTGCCCGTGGCAGCTTTCCTGTCGCGGTAAGTCCACAAAAGGGGTAAGCCACAGGGGCTAAGTCCACAAGGATCCCTTGCCGCCGCCCTTGCCAAGGCCAAGGCTTTCCAGTTAATTCCGCGCGCATTCCTTCAAGTGTCTGCGCGCGGTTTTTCGCGCGCTGCGGAGTGCGCAGAAAAATGTCCCTTCCCGAAAAGGCCTTTCCCGTCTCCTGGGATCAGTTCCACCGCGACGCGCGTGCGCTCGCCTGGCGGCTTGCCGGCGCCAACAAAGGGCAATGGAAAGCGATCGTCTGCATCACGCGCGGCGGCCTGGTTCCGGCCGCCATCATCTCGCGTGAACTCGGCATCCGGGTCATCGAGACGGTCTGCGTCGCCTCCTATCACGACTACGCCAGCCAGGGGCAACTGCAGGTGCTGAAGGAGGTCACGCCGGCACTGCTTGCCGATGACGGCGCCGGCGTGCTGATCATCGACGACCTCACCGACACCGGCAAGACCGCGGGCATCGTGCGCGCCATGATGCCCAAGGCGCATTTCGCCACCGTCTACGCCAAGCCGAAAGGCAGGCCGCTGGTCGACACCTTCGTCACCGAAGTCAGCCAGGACACCTGGATCTATTTTCCGTGGGATATGGGCTTCACCTACCAGAAGCCGATCGCCGACGACCACGCCGGCTGATTCGCGGCAACTGCTTTTCCTCCCGGAACATGCCGGCGCGCCCTTCTTGCCGGCGAGCACTTCTTGAAAGAGTGCCGCGGCGCACGATATTTCCTGAATCGGCACCTGGTCGTGTGGTTAACCCGTTCGTATGAGGTTTTTTACTTTTATTGCTTATGATTAGCCGTAAGATTCGCGAGACGGCAAGTGATTCTGGAGGCTGGGGCAAGCTTCTCCGATGTTGACGACGCCAGCAACGCACAACCATTTGGCCGAAAGGGTCCAGCGGCTCTTCGGCACAGCGCCGTGCCGCCTGCAGGTTGCAGCATTGCCGTGGCGCGATACCGGGCATGGCGTCGAGATCATGCTGATCACCAGCCGCGATACCGGCCGCTGGGTGCTTCCCAAGGGCTGGCCTGAGGCCAAAGAACTGCTTTGCGAGGCGGCGGCGCGCGAGGCCGGCGAGGAAGCCGGACTGCGCGGCACGATCTCCCACCACGAGGCCGGCCGCTACTTCTATGCCAAGGCATTGGCTTCCGGCGAGGAAGTGCCTTGCGAAGTTTTGGTGTTCCCACTGCAGGTCGAGAAGATCGCCGAGCGGTGGAAGGAAAAGCGATCGCGCACCCGCAAATGGGTCAGCCCCGCCGAGGCGGTGCGCATGGTTAACGAGCCGGACCTTGGCCAGATCATCGCCTATTTCTGTGCCGACCCGCACCAATTCTCCTGAGCAAGACCTAGTGGAAAAAATCTAACACTTAGTACCGGTGCGGAATGGCGGAAGATGACCCCTTGGCGGAAGTTCGTTCGCCACGGCCGAATTCACGCCCATGACCCATCGGTGACCTTCATTGTCCGCGTTGCGAATGGCAGCAATGCGCCTAATTTCGGACCTATTGTCGACTGACGCCAAAGCCCAAGAGCGGAAATTCTCGAGAGACGGTCGCAATTGCCTCAAAAGCGGACACGGCTAATCGACGAACAGTTGCACAGCTGGACAATCCTAGATCATCAAAGCCGGATCGAATGGGCATTTTGTCAGGTTTTCACAACCGCTGTCCGTGATCAAAACCTGTTCTTCAAGCTTCACGCCTTCACGGCCGCCAACGGCACCGATATAGGCCTCAACGCACAACGTCATCCCCGGCTCGAGGACATAGTCGAATGCTCCCGGGATAGAATCTTGAGGATAGAGGATGGCGGGATATTCGTCGCATAGACCGATGCCATGCATCATGACGCCATATCGCTGATCGACGAACTCCGCAGGGAGCGTGTGGCCGCGCTCGGTTAGTTCGTTGAATGATACTCCAGCTTTGAGCATCGTCATGTTGGTCATCACGTGCTCGTACGCGATGGCGTGTAGCCTTCGCTGTTCGTCGGTTGGCCTACCGTCGCCGCAATACCAAGTGCGCGAAAAATCCGCACACATGCCATAGGGCCCGACCATGTCAGTGTCGAAGGCGACCAGATCCCCTGGCATTATGCGTCGAGGACCGGCTTCTTGCATCCACGGGTTCGTGCGTGGGCCGGAAGTCAAAATGCGCGTTTCGATCCACTCGCCGCCGCGGGCGATGTTTTCGGCATGAAGAACCGACCACAATTCAGTTTCCGCTATGCCTGGTCGCAAACGATCGCGCATTTTTCCAACAGCGATTTCGCAAGTGGCTAGCGAGCAGCGCATTGCGTTGATTTCGTCGACATCCTTGATGGCCCTCGCGTGCTCCATGAGTTGCATGCCGTTGCAGACCTCTATACCGACTGCTTCCATCGCGCGCAGGCCGGGAATTTCGATCTTGTCGACGGCAAGACGTCGGTTTTTGCCGGCACAGCGTCGCATTAATTCATCGACCTGCGCCGCGAATTGTTTGGCGATTGCTTCCTCTGCATCGCCGGCAACGAAATAGTAGAAGCCCGCCCCACCGTCTCGGATCTCGTTAATGAGCGGTAGGTAAGTCGAAAGATGACTGCAGCGGTGAAAGTCCCAAAGAACGACATAACCATCCACTGACACGAACACGGCTCGCGACGGGTTGTGCATGGTCCAGATATGCATGTTCGAGGAGTCGGTCGCATATCGAATGTTCAGCGGATCGAAACAAAGTACGCCGGCGTAATCCCGTCGGCGCAGCTGTTGCACGATGCGGTCTAGCCGGGTTTTCCTCATCCGTTCCACATTAGGGGCAGTGAGTCCTAGCTGCTGCCATTCAGCAAAAGCTACATCAGAAGGACCGATTTCCACGCGATCGTTGTTGTCGATGGTCCCGTCCGCCTTCAGTGCCGTCGCGCCTCGCGTAGGATCAATCTTATGATTCACGATCGAAAACGAAGACATTGATGATTCCTAATTGCTGAATATGCGTGTCTGTGGTCCCGCCGAATTGACTGTCACGGCCGAAGATCAGGATCGACAAGCGCTCGGATTCGCGCCGAACGCTTGCCGGAAGCACTTCGAGAAATGCGATGCCGATGCGAAACCGCATGCGATTGCGATCTCGACCACGGGCAATTCTGTCTGTTCAATGAGACGCTTGGCGCGGCTAAGTCTCAAATGCAGGTAGAATCGCATGGGAGACGACGCGATCGGCCGCTGGAAAAGCCGTTCGATCTGACGCTGTGAGCGGCCGACGCATTTTGCGATGTAGCGGAGCGGCAGTGGGTCCTCAATATGCTCCTCCATGATTCGAATGACGTCTGCTAGCGCCTTGCAGATGCCGGTTTCACCAGCATTGACAGTCCATTGTCTGTCCGAAGCAGGGCGCCAATGCCCGGCAGTCGTATGTCGGCAGACAGCTAAGGCGATGTCTCTGCCAAGGCGCTCACTGATCAGCTCCATAACGAGGTCGAAGGACGCGAATTCTCCTGCGCAAGTCAGAAGGTGAGGATCGCGAACGAACAGTTGGTCGGTAACCTGGAGGCGGCCAAACTTTTCAGAGAGGGCGGCGCGCTTGTCCCAATGGATTGTGCATGCCGTATCGTCGAGCAACCCGCTTTCCGCCAGCAGCCATGTCGCGGTTCCCAACGCCGCGATTGGAACCCCGTGCCGCTTGCAAAGCCGAAGAATTTTCGTGAGGGAAGTCGACATCTGTTTTTGGACCCATTCGCCCGCGCAGACGATGACCATGCTTGGTCCCTTGCCGGACTGAATGCATTCTCCAGTGCCTAAAAAATTGCTGCCGACCGAAAGGATGAACCCGCTGGCGCATTCAACCGGCTGGCCATCCGGGCTCGCAATCGTCCACTCGAAGGAGGATCTGCCGGAGATGGAATTCGCAAGGCGAAGGGGATCCACGAAGGATGAAAGGCCTAGCTGGGAAAATCCCGGTAGTGCAAGAATAACCAGTCGGTACACGTCTTGGATGTCGATCACCTGCCGGCTGGGATTCCATCCCACAATCCGCGAACGGTCTCCCGCTGAAAATGGCGCATTCATAAGGTCATACATCCTCGTTGACGGTCATCAACATCGAGCGGGGCGTTGGCACCAGCGTCTTGCAGGATGGACACCGCCGCCATCAGCCGCGGACGTTGTGCTTGCGCTTCATGAAGTCCTTGGCGGTCTCGACCGCCACCGCGGCGTCGCGGCAATAGGCATCGGCGCCGACGGCCTTGCCGAACTCCTCATTGAGCGGCGCGCCGCCGACCAGCACGACATAGTCGTCGCGGATGCCTTTTTCCTTCATCGTATCGATGACGACCTTCATGTAGGGCATGGTCGTGGTCAAAAGCGCCGACATGCCGATGATGTCGGGCTGATGCTCTTCAATCGCTGCCATGTATTTTTCGACGGCATTGTTGATGCCGAGATCGATGACGTCGAAGCCGGCGCCTTCCATCATCATGCCGACGAGATTCTTGCCGATGTCGTGGATGTCGCCTTTGACGGTGCCGATGACCATCTTGCCCTGCTTGGGCGCGCCGGTGGCGGCGAGCAGCGGGCGCAGGATGAACATGCCGGCCTTCATCGCGTTGGCGGACAAAAGCACTTCCGGCACGAACAGGATGCCGTCGCGGAAATCCTCGCCGACGATGCGCATGCCTTCGACCAGCGCCTCGGTCAGCACCTTGTAGGGCGCCCAACCGCGCTCGAGGAGGATCTGTGTGCCTTCCTCGATCTCGTCCTTCAGCCCGTCATAAAGATCGTCGTGCATCTGCTGCACCAACTCGTCGTCGGAAAGGTCGGAAAGGATGATCTCGTCGTCGGACATGTCGGGTCGCCTCACGCATAGTTCAAAGGCGGTCGGTACCCCATGCTCGATGGGGCACCGACCAGGCTTCCGGTTGGAGCCTTGGGAGTCTGCTAGGCTGCCAGCCAGACTTTCTGCAAATCCATCTGGAAAGTCTGGTGGATTGCATAGTCCTGAACTTTTTTGTTCATGTGACCAAAGAGGCTTTGCCAGAACGGCTGGATGATGACCCCAGAATCCTGCAGCACATCTTCGATGTCCTGCATCAGTTCCTTCCGCTTGGCGGCATCGCTGACCGAGAACGCCTTCTTGAGCTTGGCGTCGAAGTCGGGATTTGCGTAAGCAGTCTCATTCCAAGCCTCGCCAGTGCGATAAGCCAGCGCTAGGACCTGAACCCCGAGCGGTCGCATGTACCAAACGGTCAGCGAATAGGGATACTTCGCCCAGTCGTTCCAGAAAGTCGAACCCGGAAGCACCGTGCGCTTGACCTTGATGCCGGCCTCTCGAAGCTGCGCCGCAATGGCGTCACCGGTGTTCTTCTGCCAGTCTTCGTCGATCGAAATCAGCTCATGCTCGAAGTCGGCATTTCCGGATTCAGCAATGAGTTTCTTCGCGCCCTCGACGTCCCGGCTTTTCTTAGGCAGGGCAAAATATTCCGGGTGGATCGGGCTGACGTGATGGTTTTCGCCGACCGTTCCCCGTCCTGCATAGCCGAGTTGAAGGACAGTGTTGTTGTCGACCGCCATCTGCAGCGCGTTACGGACCTTCTTGTTGTCATATGGTTTGTTGGTCGTGTTGGTGCGGCACACCAGCGTCGTTGCGGTGGCGACTTCCGATTTGACCACGTCCATCTTGTCCAGGATGTCGATGAAGTCAGCCGGCGTCTCCATATTGACGTCGATCTCACCGGAGTCGAAGGCAGCCACCGTTGCCTGGAAGTCGGTTCCATAGTCGACGAATTGCACGCCATCCAGCAGAGCTTCGCCGCCCCACCATTTGCCATTCTCGCGGCGTTTGACTTCAGCCTTGCTGCCGACCGCGTAGGATACCAGTTCGAATGCCCCCGTTCCGATCGGCTTTGCGACCGGGTCGGCGCCGCCGGCATCGAAACTGCGATGGACGATCAGTCCGGGGTAGTCGGTGAAATTCGCGATGATGGCGATGTCCGGGTCGCTAAGCTTGAGCTTGACGGTATGGTCATCGACCTTGACGATAGCTCCATCTCTCGCCTTGCCGGTCTTGGCGTCAATCAGTCCCCCGACGCGCGCGGCCATCGAATTGCCGGAGACGCCCTTCTCGCACCAGCGGGTGATGTTGAGGACTACGTCATCGGCATCGAAAGCGTCGCCATTGTTCCAGGTAACACCCTTTCGGACATGGAAGACATATTCGGTGGCATCGTCATTGACCTCCCAGCTTTCCAGCAGGACAGGTTCAAATGTGAATTCGTGTGTGTAGCGAACCAGCGGCTCAAGCCAGCAGCGAGAAATGTTGGCAAGCTCAACCCAGTCATAGGTACGTGGGTCTTTTTGCGCCTTGACGGGCATGGACACACGCAGGGTTCCGCCCTTCTTTGGCTCGGCGGCGCGTGCGGGCTGGGGCAATGCTACGCCAATCAAGCCGTAGGCCATTGCCGCCGAGGCGCCGAACGTGCTCGCAAGCGCGAGAAACTCGCGCCGGTCCATTTGTCCGGCTTTGACGTCGCTCGCCATCTTTTCGATGGCAGCCGGAACGTGATTCCCATTGCTTCTGAACAGTCCCATTTTCTTCTCCCTTGTTAGTGTTTCCCGGATATTGATTGCATGGGCTCTTGGGCGGATGCCTAGGCAAGGCTTGGCGAGATTTCCTCCTGGCGTTGCGCCACGAATGCATCGAGTTCCTCGCGCACGGCTGGATCCATTGGCGGCTGCTCGTAACTCGCGATGATCGATTTCGCCTTCTCACGGCAGCGCTGCGCCATGTCCTTGGAGCCTTTGACCTTCCACTGCTCATAGCTGAGGTAATCGAGGATCTCCGGCGCGAAGAATGCGTCCTTGAAGCGCTTGAGCGTGAAGGAATCTCCGAGATAGTGGCCGCCGGGGCCGATGCGCCGCACTGCTTCGAGAGCGTCGTCGAAATGCTCGAACGAAATCCCCTGCGCGTATTTTTCGATCAGCAGGTTCTGTTCGGCATCGGCGACAAACTTCGCCATGCAGCATACGAGGCCGGCCTCATCCCAGCCGCCCGCATGCATCATCAGGTTCGCGCCTGCACTCGCTCCCGACATGTAGGCGATCGCCGATTCGTATCCGGACTGAGCATCGAAGGTCTTTGCGGACGACTGGGATGCCGTCGTTCGCCACGGCAAACCATACCGCCTTGCCATCTGGCCGATGACGGCGTTGATCAGAGTGACTTCGGGCATGCCGGACATCGGGGCGCCGCTGCGCATCGACACCGAGACTGAATATTGCCCATAGATCATTTTGGCGCCGGGCCTGACCAACTGGGTGTAGGCGAGCGCTGCGAGTGCCTCGGCATTCAACTGCGCGATTGTGGCCGGGATGTCGGCGGGAGTGTTTGCCGCGCCGAGCACAAAAGGCGACAGCAGGACGACCTGGTTCGCCTCGACGAAAGCGCGGAGCCCTTCCAGCATGGTCGAATCCCAGACCAGAGGTGAGTTTCCCGATACGTGACCGAGCATCACTGCGTTCTGATCCATAAAGGCCTTGCCGTGGACGATCTGCCCCATGGCGATCGAGTCCTCGGCTCGCTGCTTCCCGGTCGTCAGACCGAAGAAGGGCATGTTCGTTTCCACCAGGCTCGAATGGTTGATGTGCAGATGGCGCCATGGAACAGCGATGTCGGTCGGCTCACAGGTGAACCCGCCGGCGATATGGAACCCCGGCAGCATCTGGGTCAGCCGGTTCATGTTCCGTAGATCCTCGATCGTGGATGCGCGTCGCACACCCTCAAGGTCCCGGACGTTTGGCGCGCCTTGCATGGCGCCGAAGGTCATTGTGTCTGGCGCGATTTCGAAACGCTGTGACGGATCGCGAGACGTCATCTCAAAACGGGATGGGGCCTTGGAGATGAGATGCATCAGCATCTCGCCATCGAGGCGCACACGTTGGCCTTGGACATCGGCGCCAGCCTCCTTCCATTGCCGGATCGCCGTCTCATCACGGAATTCGATTCCGATCTCGCGCAGGATCGCCAACGAAGCCTGGTGAATGCGCTCAAGCTGCTCAGCGGTGACGGCCTCCACAGGCCGAATGCCGTACTTGATGGTCGAGACGCGAGGCCTCTTCTCGGATTCCCGGGCAGCTACGACCGACGCGCGTCCTCCGCGGCGCCGGATTACGGGAGCATCAGAGTCCATCATCGCGTTTTCCCAGAGGGGCGCTAAGGTCCCCGTCAACAGAACTTTCTTCGGTCCGCGTACGGAACGCGGCCCTGCTCATTGACGTGATAATAGGGGCCCACGATCATCCTGAGAATTCGCAAAAGGTTTCGCTGGTGTTAAACTCAGTTTATGCCTGGGTTGACAGCGCAGGCACTCGTTACCTGGAAAGACAGCCCGAAAAGCGACGCGGAGGTGGGTATGAGAACCGAGGGAGCGTTGACCGGTAGCCGTCTAGTCTAAGGGCGTAATTCCTTCGACTGAGCGAGGAACCAGTCCACCAGAACCTTGCACCTCTTGTTTTTGCCTGCGTCATCATTGGACAAGAGGAAGAAGGCGCGGTCGGTCTTGATCTCAGTCGCGATGGGCCGAACCAGCAGGCGGTTGTTAAGCAGGTGTTGGGCGGTCAAGGACCATCCCAGCGAGATTCCTTCGCCTGCAAGAGCTGCCTGGAGCGCCAGTTGATAGTCATTGAATACAATGTTCGGTTTGGTCTCGCTGGCATCTCCCCCTGCAAGCTCGACCCATTCGGGCCAGCTCATTCGCTTGCGAAAGGCATCGGACGAATGAATGAGCTGGTGTCGAACCAACTCATCGACGCTCTTTGGAGCGGGGTGCGCCAGAAGATATGCGGGGGAGCAGACGGGGAAAATGATCTCGTCGCATACGAACCAGCTGTTGGTCCGGTCAAAATCCCGTGGCCGCACCCATACGGTGACGTCTACTTCGTGATCAGGCTCGATATCCCGATCGGTGGCGACAACCTTGATCTTAACGTCCGGATGCTCTTCCTGGAAATGATAGAGCTGAGGCGCAAGCCAATGTGCCGCGAGAGATGTCGACGCAGCAAAAGTGACGTACTTCGTTCCGCGATCGGAAATGGTCTCAAGCCGCTGTTCCAGACGGCGGAAGCAAGTGCGCACCTCATCGTAGAGCTGCCTGCCTGCCTCCGTTAGCTGCACTCCTCGATTGTCACGGGCAAAGAGCGCGGTCCTGCAATGCTTCTCGAACATCTTGATCGAGTGCGAGACGCTCGGTTGCGTCACACTGAGCTCGCTGGCTGCGCTTTTGAAACTTTGGGTTCGGGCAGCCGCTTCGAAGACAAAAAGCGAATGCGTCGAGGGCACCAGGCTGCGAAGCTTTGACATGAAGCAGATCTATATCAGACGCTATCTTTTCCGTCTACGAGACACCCGCCAAGTGGTCTATTCAAACAGGAAACCAACGCGACCGCGGATCGTAGCCAAGCATCGTCACCGGCCGCCTTAACTCAGCGAGTTGGCAGTGAATTCGTTCAACCAAACAATGACCAAAGCGCGCAAAGTCGTTCAGCCGCCCCACCCCGAACCGACTATGTCCGGCTGGTACACTACGGCAGGGCCGGAGTTGGCGCTGGTGCCGCAAGAAGGCGACGTTGCGTGTGACTGCCTGGTGATTGGCGGCGGCTGGATGGGGCTGCACGCGGCCCGTCGATTTGCCGAACTCAACCCGCAGTCCTCGGTTGTCCTCGTAGACGCCGGCCGCATTGGGAACAATGCATCCGGACGGTGCATGGGTTTCGTCATCGATCTCGCGCACAATCCTCGGAAGCGCGATTTCGTCGAAGACATCAAGGGGAACAAGGAAGAGCTGTTCGTTAACCTGGACGGCATCGCCTACATCCGAAGCGCTGTCGAAGAGCATGGGGTCGATTGCGACTGGGACGCGCAGGGAAAATACCACAGCGCGGCCACCGTTCACGGTGTGGAGGATCTGCACCGCTTTTCGGAGGCGCTGGATAAGCTTGGGCAGAACTACAGCTGGGTCGAGACCCCCGAAATCCAGGCGATCACCGGCAGCAAGCACTACATCAAAGCCTTGCATCATCCCGGCACCGTCTTGGTCCAGCCTGCGAAGTATCTCAAGAATGCGACAAGAAGCCTGCCCGCGAACGTCACCGTTCACGAAAACACCCCCATCGTGGCGGTGCAGTTCGGGGCGCCGAAGCACATCTGCGAGACGCCCGCCGGAACAATCAGAGCTTCGAAGGTCATCATCTGCGCGTCAGGCTATCTGACGAGGTTCGGTTTCTTCGACAACCGCGCCATACCGCTGTACACGTTTGCGAGCATGACACGACAGCTCACCGAGAGCGAGCTTTCGCGGGTGGGGAACAAGAGAGCCTACGGACTCATACCAGCCAACAGCTTCGGCACGACGGTTCGTCGCACGATCGACAACCGGCTTTTCCTTCGCAACGTCTATTCCTATGCGACGGACTTCAAGACCACCACGCAGGATGTGATGAGGGCTCGGGTGCAGCAGCAGATCGCGTTCGATCGGCGGTGGCCGGAGATCTCCTCGATCGGCTTCGAGGCCAGCTGGGGTGGCCTTCTTACCCTCGCGCAAAATGGCGGAATGGTCTTCGGCGAGTTGGCGGAGAAGGTCTACGGCGCCGCTTTCTGCAATGGAACAGGCGTGGCGCGAGGAGCTGCCTTCGGCAAGGCCGTAGCGGATCTGGCGTCAGGGCGATCATCGCCGGTAGTCGACATCCTGAAGACGCGAGCAAGTCCCAGCAAGCCCTATCCCAGGCCTGTCACAGCGATGGGCGTTCGCATCGTAACCGCGGTCCGTTTCCGACAGGCCGGCGCTGAAGTCTAGATACAACGAGAGAGATCATGGCGGACCTGAAGGGTATAAATCTGGCAATGCAAACACCGTTCGATGAGAATGGTGCGATCAACTATTCGATTTTCGAGGATCTGATCGAGAAGTACGTCGCGGCAGGTGTTCAAGGGCTGGTGCTTGGCGCAGGGACCGGGCAACACCCCTATCTTACCGAGGCCGAGTGCAACCGCCTCTACGAAGTAGGCGCAAAGCGAATAGCTGGTCGCTGCAACGTCATTTGCCAGACCTCCGCTTTGAATATGGACGAAGTCATCAGAAGGTCGCGTCACGCGGAGTCCGTCGGCGCCGACGCATTGATGGTACTGCCACCCTACCTGGAGGGTCCGAGTGATGAGCAGGGAATCTTCGACTTCTACAAAGCAATCGATGCTGAATTAGGTATCGACCTGGTCGGCTACAACATCCCACAGGCCACCGGCATTTCGGTTTCACCACAGCTGTTTGAGCGCCTGAGCCAGTTGAAGAATTTTAACTACATCAAGGACAGCGCAGGGGACTTTACTGTCCATCAGGAATACCTGCAGACAAGCGGAACGGTCCTCAATGGCTGCGACACCACCACACTTTACGCACTGATGGCCGGGGCACGCGGCGTCATATGGGGTGGTGCGAATTACATGCCTTCTGAAGCGGTCGAGCTATATAGATTGGTGGACCGCAAGGAATACGAACAGGCGCTAACCCTCTGGCAGCGCATGTTGCCCTCGTTGCTCTTTATCTGGAGGTCGCCCTATACGCCGTCAGTACTTCGAGCGGCGCAACTGCGCGGCTACGGAACAGGAAATGTTCGCAGCCCATTGAGAAAACTATCGGCAGATCGGGAAGCGCAGCTTCGCCGTTCGCTTGAACCGTTGGGCGTCTAAGGCGAAGAAAGGCGAGGGCTTCGTGAGAATCGTTCATGTTGGTGCGAGTGGCGTGATCGGCAAAGCCGTGTCGGCCGAACTCGGCAGGCGGCATGATGTCATCGCTGTCGGCCGAAGCACCGGCGATTTCCAGGTCGATATCGACAATCCCTCGTCCATAAGTCGAATGTTCAGCCAGATCGGCGAGTTCGATGCTCTGATATGCACAGCGGGCGAAGTTCATTTCGCGCCGCTCGCGGAGTTCACCATCGAGCAATACGCAATCGGCTTGCAAAGCAAACTCATGGGGCAGGTGAACCTTGTGAGACTTGGGCTTAGATTCCTTCGTGAGGAAGGATCGTTCACGTTGACCTCCGGTCCAACGAACGACGATCCGATATCGCTCGGAACATCATCCGCGATGGTCAATGGCGCGCTCGAGGGATTTGTCCGAAGTGCTGCAATTGAGCTTCGCGAAGATCGTCGGATCAATCTGGTAAGTCCGACTATGCTCGAGGAGTCCTCTCCGCTCTACGGTCCTTACTTCCGGGGTTCGAAGGCCGTCGCGACGAACGACGTGGTGCTTGGTTACGTCAAAAGTGTCGAAGGCAGGCAAACAGGATGCGTCTACAGGATTGGATGGTCACGAGATCGCTGACCCGAATGTCGCACAACGGGCTGACGTGTGGGCCGAAGTGTGCATCGGCGGCCGGTGTAGTTGCTCGTACTGGCGTCGGCTTATCCGACATAGATTGGTCTGGTAACGGGAGTAAGACCGCTTGATTATTCCGTCCAAAGCTCGCGCCGTGGTCATTGGTGGCGGCGTCTCCGGCTGTTCGGTCGCCTATCACTTGGCCAAGCTCGGCTGGACCGACATCGTGCTGCTGGAGCGCAAGCAGCTGACATCGGGCACGACATGGCACGCCGCCGGCCTGATCGGCCAGTTGCGCGGCTCGCAGAACATGACGCGGCTGGCGAAATATTCGGCCGATCTCTACGTCAAGCTGGAAGCCGAGACCGATGTCGGCACCGGCATGCGCCAGGTCGGCTCGATCACCGTGGCGCTGACCGAGGAGCGCAAGCACGAGATCTACCGGCAGGCGTCTCTCGCCCGCGCCTTCGATGTCGACGTGCGCGAGATTTCACCGAACGAAGTCAAGGAGATGTACCCGCATCTCAATATTTCCGATGTGGTCGGCGCCGTGCATCTGCCGCTTGACGGCCAATGCGACCCGGCCAACATCGCAATGGCGCTGGCCAAGGGTGCGCGCCAGCGCGGTGCGACGGTCGTCGAGAACGTGAAGGTCACCAAGGTCCATACCAGGGATGGCCGCGTCACCGGCGTTTCATGGGCGCAAGGCGACGATCAAGGCATGGTCGAGGCCGACGTCGTCGTGAACTGCGCTGGCATGTGGGCGCGCGAGCTCGGGCGCCAGAGTGGCGTCACCATTCCGCTGCACGCCTGCGAGCATTTCTATCTCGTCACCGAGCCGATCCCCGGTTTGAGCCGCCTGCCGGTGCTGCGCGTGCCGGATGAATGCGCCTACTACAAGGAAGATGCCGGCAAGATGATGCTCGGTGCCTTCGAGCCGGTGGCCAAGCCCTGGGGCATGGACGGTATCCGTGAGGATTTCTGCTTCGACCAGTTGCCGGAGGATTTCGAGCATTTCGAGCCGATCCTCGAAATGGGCGTCAACCGCATGCCGATGCTGGCCAGCGCCGGCATCCACACCTTCTTCAACGGTCCCGAGAGTTTTACGCCCGACGATCGCTACTATCTCGGCGAGGCGCCGGAGCTTTCCGGCTACTGGATGGCGACCGGCTACAATTCGATCGGCATCGTCTCCTCTGGTGGCGCCGGCATGGCCCTGGCGCAATGGATCAATGATGGCGAGGCGCCGTTCGACCTGTGGGAGGTCGATATCCGCCGCGCTCAGCCGTTCCAGAAGAACCGCCGCTATTTGAAGGAGCGTGTCTCCGAGACGCTCGGCCTGCTCTACGCCGACCATTTCCCGTACCGCCAGATGGCGACCTCGCGGAACATCAGGCGCTCCCCTCTCCACGAACATCTGAAGGCGCGCGGCGCGGTGTTCGGCGAAGTCGCCGGCTGGGAGCGCGCCAACTGGTATGCTAGGCCCGGCCAGGAGCGCGAGTACCGCTATTCCTGGAAACGGCAGAACTGGTTCGACAACCAGCGCGACGAACATCTGGCGGTCCGGAACGGTGTCGGCCTGTTCGACATGACCTCGTTCGGCAAGATCCGTGTCGAGGGCCGCGACGCCTGTGCCCTCCTGCAAAAGCTCTGCGCCAACGACATGGACGTGGGGCCGGGCAAGATCGTCTACGCCCAGATGCTCAACCAGCGCGGCGGCATCGAAAGCGACCTGACGGTGTCGCGCTTGTCCGAAACGGCTTACTTCCTCGTCGTGCCCGGCGCGACGTTGCAGCGTGACCTCGCCTGGCTGCGCAAGCATCTGACCGATGAATTCGTGGTCGTCACCGACGTGACGGCAGCCGAAGCCGTGCTCTGCCTGATGGGGCCGGACGCGCGGAAACTGATTCAAAAGCTGAGCCCGAACGATTTCTCCAACGAAGCCAACCCGTTCGGCACGTTCCAGGAGATCGAGATCGGCATGGGGCTGGCCCGCGCCCACCGCGTCACCTATGTCGGCGAACTCGGCTGGGAACTCTATGTCTCGACCGACCAGGCGGCCCATGTCTTCGAGGCGATCGACGAGGCCGGCGCCGATGTCGGCCTCAAACTCTGTGGCCTGCACACGCAGGATTCCTGCCGCATCGAAAAAGCCTTTCGCCATTTCGGCCACGACATCACCGACGAGGACAATGTGCTGGAGGCCGGCCTCGGTTTTGCAGTGAAGACAGCCAAGGGCGACTTCATCGGCCGCGACGCGGTCTTCAAGAAAAAGGAAGCCGGCCTGTCACGCCGGCTGGTCCAGTTCCGCCTGAAGGACCCCGAGCCCCTGCTCTTCCACAATGAGGCGATCCTGCGTGACGGCAGGATCGTCGGCCCGATCACCTCAGGCAATTACGGCCATTATCTCGGCGGCGCGATCGGGCTGGGCTATGTGCCCTGTCAGGGCGAGAGCGAGGCCGATGTGCTGGCTTCATCCTACGAGATCGAGATCGCCGGCGAGCGCTTTGCCGCCGAGGCATCGCTGAAGCCGATGTATGATCCGAAGGCGGAACGGACGAAGATGTAGTGCGGTCCGCTACTCGACGTTGAACAGCCGAACGGGAGACCTAGGTCGGTATGAGCGTGCTTTTCTCCAAAACGGCTCGTCTTCGTGCGTCGAGTTCGAAAGTCGTTATAAATTCATACCTTGTTTGAAAGAGTGGACTGGATGACGCGATCTGAGTTCAACACACAGGCGTTTTTGAAGGCGCTGGATCGAAAGAAGTCGGATAGAAAACTGAACTGGAAGCAAGTCGCTGAACTTTCGGGAGTCAGCGCTTCAACACTGACCCTCATGGCGCAGGGACAAAAGCCAGATGTCGAAAACCTGGCTCGGCTATTCCACTGGTCGGGTTTGAGTGCCGACACATTTGTGGGCGCTGGACAGGGACACCGCCTTCTTACAGAGCCGTTCAGCCAATTCACCATGGTTATCTGTTCGGACAACTATCTTGCCGCCAATGGCCGCAGCTCGGTGGTTGACACCATCACTGGCATTTGTGTGCGTCTCCGAGACAAACTCCACCACGGCTAGCGGGAAAAGGATGACGAGCGCGGGCCTCGTCGAACGCCGGCGTGGTGTTCCCGTTCCCCAGGATCGCCGGCCCCCGTCGTGAGGAGACGGCCTTGGGGGTCTGGTTCATCGGCGTCGCAAGCTCGTAGGCCTTCGCCTACGAGTTCCGGCTCAGTCGATCAGTTGGTCCGCGTTGGACGGCCTCCAAAAGATTGAAAGCGGAATGGCCGCTTTGAATGACCTCGTCCTGTGAGCTGTCAGGCCGCTTGCGGCCCGAAGCGGACGAAGTCTGCTCGTGACGCAGAATGGATTCTGCGTCACAGCATGACCTTGTGGGGTTACCTGATCTGTATATGAATATGGTCGTCGTGGCGGGCGGCGCGGCATCCCTGAAACCGGATCTGGCTATCGGTGGTGCCCAGCGCATTCTTAATATGCGGTTCCAGGAAGATCTTATCCAGGCCGAACCTTTCGACGCCTTTCGTGGAAAGCCAATGGAGGGAGAAGGCCGTGCGCCGCTTTTCGATTTGATAGGCGGGAAAGAATGGCTGCAGCCACTCGAGATCCTACCGCGCAGTGATGACGTCGTTCCTTCCTTCACAGGGCTGTTCGTCGCCCGCCGCCGGTTCCTCGAAGGCAAAATACCCGATCGGGGACCTCGCTGCGCCATTCAGGAAGTTGCCTTGCGGGGTCTTATAGTAGAATGCGAGATCGAGTTTCTTGCCATCGGCATGGGAAAGATGCGGAAGCAGCGGAAAACCGTCCCAAAAGGGAAAGTTTCCATCCAGTGCGACTGTGGCAGTGCCAGGGAATTCGCGGTCCACATCTTCCGCAAGCGCCGTGACGAGATCATGCATGGGCGGCGCCACGTAGTTACGGTTGAGCAAGCAATAGATCGGCGACTTCACGACAAGACGGACCTTCTCGTTCGGAAAGCAGGACAGAGGAACCCGCCCGAATATCGGTGCAACAAAACTCGCTGCAAATGCTGTAGCGGCGTAGAAACGGATGAACATCCCAAATTTTGCCGCGAGGCGCCGCGTGCCCAAAGCATGGGTTGCGAGCAAAGCCAGAAGATAGGCAAGGCCACCGATCTGGGTCACGATTGTCAGCGCGACAGAGATGAGAAACCGGCAAACGCGACGTAATGAAAGCATTGATCTAAGTATCGATTTCCAGTGTTGCGGGACGTTGGATTTGGACGATACCTCACTTGGCCGCCGACACAACGTCCGCTGTTGGGCGCGAAGGAGACCTCTTTGCGACCTGGTTTAGTTTCTGGATGGTTCACCAACCCATGCGAGGTTCATAAGAAAGTCGAGGGTTCCCAACCAGCTCTTTATCAATACTTCACCATAGGGACGACGGTTACGGAACCTTTCTGATTGCTGCGGACTTCCGGGATTCACTGTGAATTCGAAATGAAGGGGTCCCCGCATGAAAGTCACCGCAGCAGGTATCGACCGCATCAAGATCGGCAATGCGGACGCGAGCGGCCACGGCGCGCATTTCGTCGTTTGGCTTTATCTTCAGGTCGACGAAGGCGGCACACAGACCGGTCAGGAACTGGTGGTGTCGGTGCCGTACGACGCGCAGATGACGTTCAACGATCTCGCTACCCAGGCTTTCGAGAAGGCGCACGCCATGCTTCGCGCCTGCTGCGAGATAGATGAGTCCATGTGGTGGAAGCAGTTCAACCGCAGCCTGGCGCCGCTGCCCGAATGGACGCCCGGCGCCCAGTAGTTGGCAGACACCCGACCGGGCATTGCCGCTGCGCGGCGGCAATGCCGCTAAAGATAAGATCGCGTAATGCGAGGCTCGCAACTGAACGACAGCAAAGGGCCGATTCAAGCTGTAGCGCGAAGGGCGGCTCTGGAGAAGCGCCGGAAGGTCAGTAATTGGCGCTACCTGTGCATTCCGGGCACGAGAAATTCGAAGGCTGGCCACTGACATCCACTGAGCGACTCGTGGCCGGAAAGTCGCATTAGATGCAGTGTCGAACCTTACGAATGTCGGCACGATTTGGCGATCGCCTAAGCGCGGAAAGCAGGGCGGCAGGTGACACACCGCCGAAACCCTCCGGCGGAAGTCCGTCACCCGAAATCATAGCCACCACGGCCTTGGCCACATGGATACCCTACGCCGCCTGAACGATCTCAACCAGTTCAACGTCGAACACCAGATCCTTTCCGGCCAACGGATGATTGCCGTCGAGCTTGACGCTGGCGTCGTCGACGCCGACGACCGTCACTTGCATGGGGCGCCCCTCGCGGGTTCTGGCCTGCAATCGAGTACCGATATCGACGTTGATGTTGTCCGGCACCCTGGCGCGGTCGACGGTGATGATCGCTTCGGGGCGGTGGGGGCCATAGGCGGCGTCGGCGGGAACGGTGACGGTGCTTTTCGCGCCGACCTCCATGCCCTCGACATGGGTTTCAAGGCCGGGGATCACTTGCCCTTCACCGAGCTTGAATTGCAACGGCTCGCCGCCGGAAGAATCGAATTGAGTGCCGTCGGCTAGACGTCCAGTATAATTGATGCGCACGGTGTCGCCATTCTTGGCCTGTGTCATGGCAGTCATCCTTTGGGAGTTTTTGAGGGACCGGCCAGAGTTCACGGTCCCGTTTTCGATCATCCACGCACTAAGGTGCGCGGCGCGAAACTCTAAAACTAGGGGCTTGGCTGCCGATGTAAACCCACAATGCCGATTGAGCTACCTGCGTAAAGACAGGTCGCGGAGGCGGACTGGGATCTGTTCGCCAAGGATCTGGGTGGCGCATTTTTCGAGCATGTTGTGGCGACAGAGATTGCGAAGACTCTGATCGGCCACCCACCCCGGCGGCTTTTGGCCAATATGCAACGGTCGCCGCCAAACCCGGCACCATTGGCCAACGTCGCGCAACTGGTGATCAATGGCGTGTGCCGGGTGCGCAACAGCTACATCCATGGCGAGAAGTTCACGGGCGGGCCGGAGGGACAATGGGTCTGAAGACAGCGATGGACTTCGCTAACCACGCGCTTTCCGGAACCTGAAATCTGACCCCGCCAAGGCTACATCCGCTTCTGTCGCTGGTTGCTCGTTTCCAGTCGGCAATCGAACCGCACGAAACCACCCATTTCCACTTTTCACACACGGTACCAAGCGTCAGGATTTCACCACTAGGACGCACGGCCAAAGCCGCGCATTTGCCGTGCATCGCCGGCGATGTTCTGCTGGTGAAGTCAGGGAATCGATTGGCAACTCCGGCTTGCCATGTCTTAGCCATGTCTTAATTGCGGACGAATTGCCCGCGCGTGGGCAAAATCGAAATTCTGTGGGCCAACTTTCTATCCCCGTTATCCACATATGTGACACACAAGATGTTGGGGTCACAAAAGCTACGCAAACGAATCCTTGACGGCGCAAAACGAGTCGCCTTTTATAGGCCATGCGCTCCTGTTGAGAGTGCGACCGGAAAGTTCTGAGCCCGGTCTTTTTCCCGGATTATGTGCGTTTTGGCCGCATTTCCGCCTGTTTACGAGGCCGGCGGAAGCGTTGGGGTTGTGGGGTCTTTGGGGACGAAAGGGAAAAATGTCGGACTGGAATAAATTGTCTGTTAACACTATATTTAGTGTTTGCAGGTAGGTTCGACGCTAGATAATGTGAAAGTCCCTCGATTGAGGGAGTCGCAAAGAAGTTTCAGTTTTGAGGGACCCGCAGGGTTCGTCGGCGCGTTGGACGGCTACTTCGCAAGGAGTTCGACCAACAGGGCGGGCGGAGCCTGTGAAGAGGAGCCGGCCGTTTTCGAACGCCGGCAGACGGCGGACATGCGCGTTTCGCAAAGGGGGCAGAAATCCCCTGGGAAAAGCGCTATATGTAGACACACAAAGGGATAGGACCAATGCGCATCGAGCGTCGTTTCACCAGGCAGGGGCAATCGGCTTATGCGGAGATCGAATTCCGCAAGGCGCTTTCGGAGATCAAGAATCCGGATGGCTCGGTGGTGTTCCGCTTGGACAATATCGATGTGCCGGCGCAGTTCAGCCAGGTTGCCGCCGACATCCTGGCGCAGAAATATTTCCGCAAGGCCGGCGTGCCGGCTCGGCTGAAGAAGGTCGAGGAGAATGACGTCCCCTCCTTCCTGTGGCGCTCCGTCGCCGACGAGGCCGAACTGGCAAGACTGCCGGAGGCCGAGCGCTACGGCTCCGAAATCGACGCCCGCCAGGTCTTCGACCGCCTTGCCGGCACCTGGACCTATTGGGGCTGGAAGGGCGGCTACTTCAAGTCGGAGGAAGACGCGCGCGCCTTCCGCGACGAGCTTGCCTATATGCTGGCCACCCAGCGCGTGGCGCCGAACTCGCCGCAATGGTTCAACACCGGCCTGCACTGGGCCTATGGCATCGACGGCCCGAGCCAGGGTCACTTCTATGTCGACCCGTTCACCGGTAAGCTGACCAAGTCGAAGTCTTCCTACGAGCATCCGCAGCCGCATGCCTGCTTCATCCAGGGCGTGCAGGACGATCTCGTCAACGAAGGCGGCATCATGGACCTGTGGGTGCGTGAAGCGCGCCTGTTCAAATACGGCTCCGGCACCGGCTCCAATTTCTCGTTCCTGCGCGGCGAAGGCGAAAAATTGTCCGGCGGCGGCCGCTCGTCCGGCCTGATGAGCTTCCTCAAGATCGGCGACCGCGCGGCGGGCGCCATCAAGTCGGGCGGCACGACGCGCCGCGCCGCAAAGATGGTCATCGTCGACGCCGACCATCCCGATATCGAGGAATTCATCGACTGGAAGGTCAATGAGGAGCAGAAGGTCGCCTCGCTGGTCACCGGCTCCAAGATCGTCAAGAAGCGCCTCGAAGCGATCATGAAGGCCTGCATCAACTGCGAAGGCCAGGACGACGATTGCTTCGACCCGGCGATCAACACCGCGCTGAAGCGCGAGATCAAGGCAGCCAAGAAGGACGGCGTGCCGGAGAACTACATCTACCGCGTCATCCAGTTCGCCAAGCAGGGCTACACCTCGATGTCGTTCAAGACCTACGACACCGACTGGGATTCGGACGCCTACCTCACCGTTTCGGGCCAGAACTCCAACAATTCGGTCTCGCTGAAAGACGATTTCCTGCGCGCCGTCGAAGAGGATGCCGACTGGCACCTCACCGCCCGCAAGGACGGCAAGGTGCTGAAGACGCTGAAGGCCCGGGATTTGTGGGAAAAGATCGGCTATGCCGCCTGGGCGTCGGCCGATCCGGGCCTGCACTTCAACACGACGATGAACGACTGGCACACCTGCGCCGCGGCCGGCGCGATCCGGGCGTCTAACCCGTGCTCGGAATACATGTTCCTCGACGACACCGCCTGCAATCTGGCGTCGATCAATCTGCTGCCCTATCGCAACGCGGACGGCAGCATCGATATATCCGCCTACGAGCACACGGTTCGGCTGTGGACCATGGTGCTGGAAATTTCCGTCATGATGGCGCAGTTCCCGTCGAAGGAGATCGCCAAGCTCTCCTACGAATACCGCACGCTCGGCCTCGGCTACGCCAATATTGGCGGCCTGCTGATGACATCAGGCATTCCCTATGATTCCGACGAGGGCCGCGCCATCTGCGCAGCACTCACCGCGATCATGACCGGTACGGCCTATGCCACCTCGGCCGAAATGGCCGCCGAGCTCGGCGCTTTCCCCGATTACGACCGCAATGCGCAGAACATGCTGCGTGTCATGCGCAATCACCGCCGTGCCGCCTATGGCGACAGGGACGGCTACGAAAAACTCGCCGTCAACCCGGTGCCGCTGGTCGCCTCCGACCTGAAGCAGCCGGAGCTTGCCGCCCATGCCAAGGCTGCCTGGGATCGCGCCATCGAGCTCGGCGAGGAGCATGGCTACCGCAATGCGCAGGCGACCGTAATCGCGCCGACCGGCACGATCGGCCTGGTCATGGATTGCGACACCACCGGCATCGAGCCCGACTTCGCGCTGGTCAAGTTCAAGAAGCTGGCCGGCGGCGGCTATTTCAAGATCATCAACCGCGCCGTTCCGGAAGCGCTGCGCACGCTTGGCTATTCGGAAAGCCAGATCGCCGAGATCGAAGCCTATGCGGTCGGCCACGGCAATCTGAACCAGGCGCCCGCCGTCAACCCCGGCTCGCTCAAGGCCAAGGGTTTTACCGACGACAAGATCGCGGCACTCAACGCAGCGTTGAAATCGGCCTTCGACATCAAGTTCGTCTTCAACCAGTGGACGCTTGGTGCCGACTGGGTGAAGGAGACGTTTGGCTTCACCGACGAGCAGCTCAACGATTTCTCGTTCGAGATGCTGCCGGCGCTGGGCTTCTCGAAGAAGGACATCGAGGCCGCCAACATCCATGTCTGCGGTGCGATGACCCTCGAGGGAGCACCATTTCTGAAAGCAGAACATCTGCCGGTGTTCGACTGCGCCAGCCCGTGCGGCAAGATCGGCAAGCGTTCGCTGTCGATCAACAGCCACATCCAGATGATGGCGGCGGCCCAGCCCTTCATCTCCGGCGCCATTTCCAAAACCATCAACATGCCGAACGACGCGACGGTGGAAGACGCCAAGGGCGCCTACATGCTGTCGTGGAAGCTGGCGCTGAAGGCCAACGCGCTCTATCGCGACGGCTCGAAACTTTCCCAGCCGCTCAACGCCTCACTGCTTGCCGACGTCGAAGACGACGAGGACGAGGCCGTCGAGCAGCTGATTGCGGCGCCGGCTTCACAGCGCGCCGTGCAGGTGACTGAAAAGATCGTCGAACGCGTCGTCGAACGGCTCTACCGCGACCGCGAAAAGCTGCCGAACCGCCGCAAGGGCTATACCCAGAAAGCGGTCGTCGGCGGCCACAAGGTCTATCTGCGCACCGGCGAATTCGATGACGGTCGTCTCGGCGAAATCTTCATCGACATGCACAAGGAAGGTGCCGCCTTCCGGGCGATGATGAACAACTTCGCCATCGCCATCTCGCTCGGCCTGCAGTATGGCGTGCCGCTCGAGGAATATGTCGAAGCCTTCACCTTCACCAAGTTCGAACCTGCCGGCATGGTGCAGGGCAACGACGCCATCAAGAACGCCACGTCGATCCTCGACTATGTGTTCCGCGAACTTGCGGTTTCCTATCTCGAACGCCACGACCTCGCTCATGTCGACCAGTCGGATTTCGACAAGACCGCACTTGGCCGCGGCATCAACGAAGGCAAGGCGACGCCGTTCTCGAAGGGGCTGACGCGCGGCGTCTCGCCGGTCAAACTGGTGTCGGGAATGAGCGCCGACCCTAAGGGGTTTGGCGGTTCAAGTCCCTCTCCCGCCCCCACTCGCTCGGCGCCGACGGCGTTCTCAGGCTCCAATGTGCTGGCGCTGAAGCCGGCCAGCGACGAAGCGATCGCCTATAAGCGTGACTATGAGGAGCGGGCCAGGGAACTGGTCGAGGATATCGTCTACGAGGAAGCCGAAGAGGCTTCGGGCCTGTTCACCGATGCCGCCGTGCAGGAGGCGGCCGAGGCGAAAGCGCTTGCCGCTACAAGGCGTCAGCAATCCTTGATGCAGGGCTACACCGGCAACGAATGCTCGGAATGCCACAATTTTACGATGGTGCGGAACGGCACGTGCGAGAAGTGCGACACCTGCGGCTCGACGAGCGGGTGCAGCTGAGGACCGATGCCACCTCGGCTTACGGTCCGCGAAGTCATTCGCCTGCTGGAAACCGACAGCTGGTATCTGGTTGCAACTAAAGGCAGTCATCGCCAATATTAAGCATGAAATCAAAGCCGGCCGCGTCACCGTGGCCGGCAAGCCGTCTGAAGAGGTTGCACCGGGAACACTGAATAGCATCCTCAAGCAGTCCGGTTTAAAGGAGTGATGACATGCGCTACGCGGTGGTGATCGAAAAAGCCGGAAACAATTTTTCCGCGTACGTGCCGGACCTGCCCGGCTGCATCGCGACCGGCGCGTCGGTTCCTGACGTGGAAACCGAAATTCGCGACGCAATACGCTTTCATATCGAAGGCTTGCATGCCGATGGGCTGGATGTGCCCAAAGGGGTCAGCCTGGCGGAATATGTAGAGGTGCCCTAGCTACGCCGCAACCGATGTGCTGCGGCTTGGGTCTTGTGGAAACGGCCGCGGATGCCACCGACGAAACCAGCCGCAGCGAAGACCTGTCTATGTCCCGTCAGGGAAGACGTCGCGCGCTGGCTAAGCGACCGTGCCACGCCCGGCTTCGCGGAAGTGCCCCCCTCACCCGGATTGCCAACCAAATTGCGAAGGGCAATTCGGGGCAATCCGACCTCTCCCCAAGGGGAGAGGAGTTCGCCAGCGTTGATGCCAGCCTCTTCTCCCCAGCGGGGAGAAGGTGGCCGTGAAGCGGACGGATGAGGGGGACGCTCCATATAACACCCTCAGTTCACGGCGCTGATGTTGCCCAAGCGTAAAAACAGCGTTTCGCCGGAAGAATCGTCGACGCCGTCATTGTCGGTGGCGACGAAGATATCGCCGTTCTTGTCGATGGTGAAACCTTCGACCTTGTCGATGACATAGCCGTTGGTGGCTGATTTCAGGTCGCCGACGATGTCGCGCACCAGCGTCTTTTCGACCAACGGCAGTTCGCCACCGAGCTTGGCCGGTTTGAAGGCGTCGAGCGCCACCGAATAGATGCGCTTCACCTTGGCCAGGTCGCCAATCTGGTTGTCGCGTTCGAGGATGTAGAGCTTGCCGTCATGCGCGGTGATCTCCGACAGCCCCATCCAGCCAGCTTCGGTCGCTTCGAGCGGATAGCGCACTGCCGACCATTCCTTGGCCTGCGGCTTGTAGGCCAAAAGCTTGACCTGGCCCTTCGGATCGTCGGCCCATTCGCGCTGCACCGCCATCACCAACGTCAGGTCGTCGCCCTCGCCAATGGTGGTGATGCCTTCGAGGCCGAAGCGGCTCTGATGAGCGAGCAATTCTGTCGGGAAGCCGATTTCCTGCTTGATCTCGCCCTTGTCGTCGACGCGCAGGATAGCGTGCGGGACGAGCTTTGCCGGATCGCCTTCATTGGCCAGCCAGAAGCCGCCTTCACCGTCGGCGACAATACCTTCGATGTCGAGCTTCTGTGCGGGATGGCCGCCACGCGTGACGATGGTCTTGCCGGTGATCAGCGCCGGCGTCTGCGTGGCATCGATCTCGAAGATCGAGGGCGCGTTGGCATAGAACGAGTCCGACGCTGCGAACAGCTTGCCGGCGGTGTCGCTGGCCGCGAGCGCCGAAAGCGCACCCCAGCCGAGCGGCGCGCCGTCTGCCGTGAGCTTTGCCGTAATCATCGGGTAAGTGGCGGGACCCTCGGAGCGCTCGTAGATCATCACGTGCGAGCGGGCGAGCCCGTCCTCGACCAGGTCGGCCTCGTTGGCGGTGACCAGGAGATTGCGCGACGGGATCGCGACCAGGCCTTCCGGAGCGATGCCGGACGGCAGGATCTGGACAAACTGAGGCTCCGCACCCGTGTCCTTGTAGACGCCGACAACGGAGCCACGCTCCGAAGTGACGAAAATCAGTCTGTCTTCGCCGAACGTGCTGGTTTCGAGACCCTCCGGCTCGATGCCCTTCTTGTTGCGGGCGTCGGGATAATGGCCGGCATTGGCGACCTGGTACTCGAAGGATGGGCCGGATTCGTAGAGAACCTCGCCCTTCTTGCTGAAGATTGTGAAGCCGCGCGAGCCGCCCTTGTAGTCGCCTTCGTTGGCGACGACGAGGCGGTCATTGTCGAGCCATTTCACGGCGTCGGGTTCGCGCGCGACGTTTTCCATTTTGCCATCGAAGGACAGAGCGCCGTTCTTCTTGGTGTCGATCTTGTCCAGCGCGACCGAGCCTGCGGTGAAGTGCGTGACGATCGCGCCGGTCTCGGCGTTGACGATGGCGATGTGGTTATTTTCCTGCAGTGTGACTGCTATCTCGCCGGCCTCGTTGAAGGCGACGAATTCCGGCTCCGGATCTTCCGCCGCGACTTCGGCAATGCCCGCCAGGTTGACGGTCTTCATCGTCGCGCAGTCAGGCTGGCCCTCGGCCAGCGTGAAGATCTTGAGGTCGCCCGCCGGCATCTGCGGAATTTCTCCGTCGTTCAGATCCTCGTCGCGCTCGTTCTCGATGGCGATGGCCAGGAACTTGCCGTCCTTGCTGAATGCCAGTGAGTCCGGCTGGCCGCCGAGGTCGCAGGTGCTTTCGATCGCCTTGGAGGCGAGGTCGATGATAGTAAGGTTGCCCGAAGGCTTGGCTTTGCTCTCCGACGTGTTGACGCCGGCCAGCACCTTGCCGCCGATGACCACAACCGAGGTCGGCTCGCCGTCGATCTTGACGATGCCGCCGGCCTTGGGCGCCTTGGGATCGGCGATGTCGATGAAGCCGACCGCACCGAGCGGGCTGTCGGAATAGACCAGCGTCATGCCGTCTTCGCTCGCCGCGATGATCTCGGACGAAGTCGGCGTGGTCTTCTCGACGTCCGCCGGGAGGTTTCCGGCGACCGCGAAGCTCGCGACCCGGTTGAACATCATGTCGGCATGGGCCGGCAGCGAAACGGAGGCAGCAAGCGCTGCCGTCAGGACGAAAAGCGCGGAATGGCGGGGCACGGGTGGCGTCTCCTGTTCGAATGGAAGCCACCTGATTTGCGGGAACCACATTTCAAAGCGATGACGGATCGATGACACTTCCGCGACAGGCGGTCAGGGTCCGTCGATATTCACCTCATGCTGGCCTGCAAATGGCGGCTTTCTGCGGCCGCGATCAGCCCCCACAGGCGCGAACAGCAAGAAGCTCCAGCCCCGGAAGGACGCCCTACTCCGCCTCGGCCACCATCTGCCGTCCGCCGACCCAGTTCCGCCAGGCTCTCTCGTCGCCGTGGAACACGTTGAGGTCGATGCGGCCCCTCACCCCGTGCGACAGGCCGGAGCCGGAATACTGCCAGAACACCCATTTGCGGCCGGGATAGACCTTTGCCGGGTGCTGTGCCACCGCGCGCAGCCAGAATGGATAGTCCAGAAATGCGCCACGCAGATTGTCGCGGTAGAAATCAGGCGCGGTGTAGATGATGGGCCGCTGGCCGTAGTGGCGCTCGAGCTTGTCCATGAACACCTGCATCTTCTCCAGCACCTTTTGCCGCGACGGCCGCCGCTTGCAGCTGGATTCGCCGTTCCACTCGACATCGATCACCGGCGGCAAGGCGCCCTCGACTCTCGGCACGTTTCGGATGAACCAGTCGGCCTGCTCGCCGGCTGTGCGGCACCAGTAGAAGAAATGGTAGGCGCCGCGCTTGAGGCCGGCGGCGTGGGCATTGCGCCAGTTCTTCCTGAACATTGGGTCGAGATGATCGCCGCCGTCGGTCGCCTTGATGTAGGCAAAGTTCGCGCCCTGCGCGCGCAGCTTGTCCCAGTTCACGTTGCCCTGCCAGCGCGAGACGTCGACGCCGTGAACGGCGAGGTGTCTGGGCGAGGCCCTGCCGAAATTGATCGGCTTGGCGTCACGAAAACGATAGCGCTGGACCGGCTCGGCGAGGATCGGTGCTGCCCGTGCCAGCCGCGTCGGCGCCACCAGGGCGATCGGTTCGGCGGGTGGTTCGATGCTTTCCGCAGGCTCTGGAGTGGCCATCGCCACAGTCTGCTCCGCCGCCTCTTCCTGCGCGAAGTCGGGTGCCGCATCGGCCGCACCGACCGACGCTACCGGCGCGGGCGGCCGCACAACCGAGCTGGTCGTCTCGCTGGACGGCACTTGCAACGCGTCGACGCCGGACGTGGATGTGCAGCCGGCAAGGCACAGAGACGCGAGCACAAAGATGACGACGCCTGATAACCGCATCTGGACCTGTACGCAGAACACAACAGACCGAGGGCAAGACAACGCCGCCGGACAAACCAGTCCAGATTACTAACGAGAAATTACCAACAAAGTTTGAATCAAATTGTTAGGATGAGAGCTGGGCAAACAGAATACATGGTGCGTTCGCTTGATCGCCGTAGCGGCGAGAGCTTGAAAACGCCGGCAGGGCAGAGGGGCGCGCGAAGGATCGCCGACCTTGCACCCCTGCTAGCCGCACAACCATAGCGTGTGGCAGGCCGTGGCCACCACGTGAGCGGGCGGCACAAAGCGATCCTCGACGGGTCGATCGTCGGCGGGGCGATTGACGACCGGCGCATCGTCCTCCGCCCGGCGAACCTTTTCTTCAAGCAGCGTGCGAAGCTCGGCCGGCTGCACGCGGTCACGCTCCATCACGAGCTTGACCATCGGATCGCTCAAAAGCTCATCCAGGGTGTTGATTCTGTCGTTCATCCGTCGCCTCCTCGACTGCCGACCCGCACGTAATAGATAGGCGGCAATGATGGCTCGCCAATGACGCTTTGCCGGCGATCTCGTGTCGCGGATGAAAAAAATTGGGCACGCCTTTGCCTTCTCCCCTTGTTGTAGGAGAAGGTGGCCGCGAAGCGGCCGGATGAGCGGTGTTCCAGCTTGGCACCAACAGCGCTCCGGCCAGCACCCCTCAACCGTCTTGGCGCTGCGCGGCAATCCACCTTCTCCCACAACAAGGGGAGAAGGTTAAGCGGGCGGCGGGGCGCCTTCATATTGCGGCAGTCCGTCGTCGAGTTGCACCCAGGGCTGCTTCGAGGCGGTCCACATATGCATCTGCGGCTTGAATATCGAAGGGTCGTCGAGCGAGCCTGAGGTGACGCCGATGATGCCGGCGGAGTCGCGCCGGGAAAACATCGTCGTGCCGCAGCCCGGGCAGAAGCCGCGCTTGAGATCGGGCGAGGAACTCACTGTCGCCAACGGCCCGTCGATGGTCACATCGTCGATGCGGAACAGCACGCGGGCGTTGAAGGCAGCGCCCAGCGCCTTCTGGCAAAGCCGGCAATGGCAGACGCGCTCGTTGATCGGCGCGGCCTCAGTGCGGTAGCGCACCGCCCCGCACAGGCAGCCGCCCTGATATTTCGCCATTGCCTGAGCCCCTCTTTCTGAAGATTGGCAGCAAGGTAGCTGCCGGGATAGGAGCGTCAATTGAAAAGCTTTGATGGCGCCATCTGTTGGCGTGATGCGGCTGGCCGAACGTGCGATCAGGTTCGATGCGCAACGAGCGTCGCCGGCCATCTCGCGGGAGGACGGCCGGCAGGCAGTTGTCAGGCGGTCAGTTCGTTTCGCTGACGATCTCGTCCCAGGTCTTGACCTTGGTCTCGCCATTGAGAAAGGGCAGCGCGGCAGCCACCAGTTCCGGCGCGAAGAACACGTCGTAATGGGTGCGGTTCGGCAGGATGGCCAAGCGGTTCTGCGACAGGTTCTCGCGCATCCAGCCGGCGTCCTTCAGCCCGCCGCCGAGCATCTGATAGAACTTGATCTCATGCTCGGGCCGGTACATGTCGCTGTCGCCAAAAACCAGCATGACCGGCATCTTCAGCTTCGCCACGTCGGCGGAGTAGTCGTAGTCCTTGCGCATATGGGCGCCCAGTTGATCGAGCAGCTTCGGAAAGTCCTGCGGATGCGGCGCAACCGCCGCGTAGGACTTGTACATCGGCGTGTCCTTCATCATGTCGGCCATCGCCGCGCCGACCTGCGCCTGCTGGGTGCGCATGTCGGCATAGAAGCCGTCCGAGGCATAGCCGGTCGAGACCAGGACCAGCCGGCGCACGGCTTCGGGATGCTGGACGGCCATGCGGAAGGCAACGCCGCCGCCCAGCGAGTAACCGATGACATCGACCTGCTCGTAGCCGAGCGCCTTGACGATCGCCGCCATGTCGTCACCCATCGCCTCCAGGCTGAGCGGCCGGTCGCCGAGCGCGGTGCGGCCGTGACCATGCAGGTCGACGCCGATTACGGTGCGGTTTTCGGCAAGCTTCGGCAGAATCGGCGCGAACATGTCGGTCGTGCCGAGCCCACCATGTAGCAGAAGCAGCGGCTCGCCCTGGCCATAGACGGCGTAATAGTAATTCAGGCCGTTGATCGGCAGCAGGCCGGCTTTCGCCGGCTTCGGCATTGCTTTCATTTCGGAGGTCATGGCGGGCTTTGCCTCCTCGGCTTTGGTGGCGCCCGGCGCAGTGAAGAGCGCCGCAGCCGAGGCGAAAATGGCGAAAAACATCGATCTGGACATGTCGGTCTCCTTGCGTCCCGCCGATATCAAAGTCGCTTGGCAACTTCTTCGAGCTGATCGGCGCACTGGCCCCAGCCCTCGTGAAAGCCCATCTTCTCGTGCTCTTCGCGGTCAGTGACGGACCAATGCGCAACCCGGGCGATGTAGCGGGTCTTGCCCTCGCCCTCATCCTCGAAAGTCAGCACGACCGTCATGAACGGCTTTTCGGACGGCTCCCAGGCCTTTGTATAGGCGTCGGTGAGAACGATCTTCCTGCCCGGCACGACTTCGAGGAAGATGCCGGGGTTCGGGAATTCGTTGCCGTCGGGTCCCGCCATGACGACCAGGCTGGAGCCGCCGGTGCGCACGTCCATTTCGGCGCGCGGCGTCGTCCACGGCTTTGGCGCGAACCATTGCGTTACGAGTTTCGGCTCGGTCCAGCAGCGATAGACGTTCTCGCGCGGCGCATCGATGATGCGGGCAAGAACCAGTTCACGGTCCGAGCTGGGGGCGATATCGAGCTTGGTCGTCATGATGGTCTCCTCACTTGCTTGCTAAAGAGTTGGCTTGAATGCCGGTTTCCGTCTCAAGGACGAGTGGGCAACGCGCAGCCCGACACGGTCTCGCGAAAAACTTCGTCTGGCCGATTCCGGCGGACGCCGAATGAGAGCTTAGTGGCGCTTGGCTTGCACCAGATAGGCGTCGATCTCGGTCTCGCCGAGCCACTTCGCCGCTTCCAGCCGGTGCAGGCCTTCGACCAGGATATGGCGCTTGCCGTCATGACGCACCTGGATCGGCGTCTTCATGCCGTTCTCCAGAATGTCCTCTGCCAGATGCCGGACGGTCTCGGGATGCAGCGTCTTCCTGCGCGCGGTCGGCACGTAGATGTCGTCCACCTTGACCTTTTGCACTCTCAGCATATCGGCTCCCGTGGCGGAAAAGGCCGCCCTATGTGAGATAATCTGTTTGGCAGGCAAGGCCAAGGCCGGCTGTCAGCTATCGCTGGCCCGATCGTTTCCAATTGACGCTTGCCCGGCAGATGGTCGAAATGGCGATCTCCGATCATGCCGGTGTCCATGACTGACTTGCCGACCGAATTCCCCGATTTCGGCCTAACGCCCCACCAGCGCCGGCAAGCCGTGCGCGGCCACTACTGGGAGTGGCCGGGCATGGATGGCGAACGCGGCGAGATCTGGTGCTACAGCGACCGTTTTTCATACCGCCAGGGCGAGACGGTGGCGCTGCACGTCAGCTCGACAGCCTCCAGTTTCAGCATGTCAATCGTCCGCGACGGCGGCACCGAAACGAAAATGTTCGAGAAGGCCGGGACCGCGGCGCGCTGGCAGGATACGCCCGATCAATGTTCGGTCGTGGGTTGCGGCTGGGACACGTCGTTTGAATTTCGTGTCGGCGACGACTGGCCGTCCGGAGCCTACCGCGTCACGCTGACGGCGGACGGCCGCGACGGCAAGCCGATCCGCTGCCACCATCTTTTTATGGTTACCCCGCCGCCCGGCAAGAAACGGGGTCGTGTGCTGCAGGTTGCCGCCACCGGCACCTGGCTTGCCTACAACACTTGGGGCGGCTCCAATCATTACGAAGGCATCACCGGCCCGAACCGCGACCAGTATGCCCCAATGGTGTCGACGCAGCGGCCATGGTGCCGCGGCTTTGTTGTTCTGCCGAAGGAGGCGCCGCGGGTGCCGCTCGAGGTCGCCGTGCCACCGAAGACCGTGCCGCGCTATCCGCATATGGAATGGGCCTTCGCCACCGGCCATTCGAAGAAATACGCCTCGTCCGGCTGGGCAAGCTATGACAGCCACTTTTTTCGTTTTGCCGAATGCGCCGGCTATGCTGTCGACCTTGCGAGCCAGCACGAATTGCATATCTCGCCCGAAATCCTCGACGGCTATGACTGCGTCGTCTTCGTCGGCCATGACGAATACTGGACCTGGGAGATGCGCGACGCGGTCGACGCGTACGTCGAGCGCGGCGGCCATGCGGCGCGCTTCGCCGGCAATTTCATGTGGCAGACCAGGCTGGAGGACGAGGGCCGCCGGCAGGTCTGCTACAAATATCACGCCCGCGCCGAGGATCCGGCCTATCGAGGCGGCGACGTGACCCGTGCCACGAACTCCTGGGAAGCGCCCGAAATCGGCCGGCCGGGTGCCGCGACCTTCGGGCTCAATGCGACCAGAGGCCTCTACGCCGGCTGGGGCGGTTGCGCGCCGCGCGGCGTGCGCGGCTTTCCGGTCTACCGGCCGGAGCACTGGGCGTTCGCCGGCACAGGCATCTATTACGGCGACCTGCTCGGCGCCGGCAGCCATGTCTATGGCTATGAAGTCGACGGGCTCGACCACGAGATCCGCGGCGGCCTGCCCTACCCCACGCCCGACAGCGGCGCACCGGATGGGCTGCAAATCCTCGCCGTTGGCATGGCTAGCCAGGTCGAGGAGAGCGCCGACATCACTTTCGAGGACCAGTTTCTCGGCGATGCCGACGGCCGCTTTTCCGCCGAGACGCTGTTCGGCGAGGCGAGCGACGCCAATCTCGACAAGGTCAAGCGCGGCAACGGCATGATCGTCAATTTCCCCCGCGGCAAGGGCGAGGTGTTCAACGCCGGAAGCTGCGAGTGGATCGCCGGCCTGCTAAGGCAGGATGCGATGGTCGAGCGCGTCACCAAGAATGTTCTCGACCGTTACCTTGGAAAGACCTGACATGCTGAAGTCCCAGACCCCCGCCCTAGACACCGAGGCGCGCCCGCCGTCGCATCTGTTCTATTTGTCCAGCCTGCGCCGACCGCTGGTCGATCGCGCCGAAGGTATCTACATCTGGACGCAGGATGGCCGCCGCTTCATCGACGGATCGAGCGGACCGATGGTCGCCAATATCGGTCATTCCAACCGCAACGTGCTCGATGCGATGAAGCGGCAGATGGACCGCGCCACCTTCGCCTACCGGCTGCATTTCGAGAACGAGCCGGCCGAGGAGTTGGCGCGGGAACTGGCCGGAAAGCTGCCCGAAGGCATGGACCGCATCTTTTTCGTCTCGGGCGGCTCGGAAGCGACGGAATCCTGCATCAAGCTTGCCCGGCAGTGGGCAGTGGCGACAGGCCAGCCCAGGCGCTGGAAGGTAATCACCCGCTTTCCCTCCTATCATGGCGGCACGCTTGGTTCGCTGTCCGTCACCGGTGACGATGCGCTGGCCGAAACTTTTGCGCCGATGATGCAGGTCATGCCGACCGTGCCGGCGCCGGCCGCCTGGCGCGACCGTGACAATCTCTCGATGGAAGAGCGCGGTATTCGCTACGCCGACATGCTGGAGGAGAAAATCCTCGCTGAAGGGCCTGAAAGCGTGCTCGCCTTCATCATGGAGCCGGTCGGCGGCGCTGCCACAGCGGCGTTGGTGGCGCCGGACAGCTATTATCCGGGCATCGGCGAGATCTGCGACCGCTACGGCATTCTGCTCATTCATGATGAAGTGATGAGTGGTGTCGGCCGCACCGGAAAATTCCTCGGCGGCGACCACTGGAACTGCAAGCCTGACATCGTCGCGCTGTCGAAGGGGCTAGGCTCAGGCTATGCGCCGCTTGGCGCGTTGGCCGCACCGATGCGGCTGGTGCAGCCGCTGCTCGCCTCCGGCGGCTTCCAGCATGGCCATACCTACGCCGGCAATCCGCTCGCCTGCGCCGCCGGGCTCGCCGTGCTCGGCGAGATGGATCGTCTGGACCTGATCGCCAACGCGGCTGACATGGGCGATATTTTGATGGCCGAGTTGAAGGGATTGGCCAAGCGGTTTCCGTTTATCGCCGACGTGCGCGGCAAGGGCCTGCTGCTAGGTGCCGAGATGGTCGCCGAACCCGATACGCTGAAGCCGATCGCACCGGCGAAGAAGGCCACCCAGCGTCTGCTCGACCTCGCCTATGAACGTGGCCTGATCATCTATGGGCGAAAGGTCAAGGGCGGCGTCGACGGCGACAATTTCATGGTGGCGCCGCCGATGATTGTCACTGCCGAGCAGATCGGCGAGATCGTCGCCATCATCGGCGACTCGCTGCAGGTGCTGGCCGGCGAGCTCGACCTGCCGGTCGAAAGCTGAAAATGGCGCCACGAAAAGTCATCATCACCTGCGCCGTCACCGGGTCGGTGCACACGCCGTCGATGTCGCCGCACCTGCCAGTGACGCCGGACCAGATCGCCGAAGAAGCGATCGCGGCCGCCGAAGCCGGCGCCTCGATCCTGCATCTTCACGCCCGTGATCCCGGGGATGGGCGGCCGACCGCCGATCCTGATGTGTTCATGCAGTTCCTGCCGCGCATCAAGCAGGCGACTGACGCGGTGATCAACATCACCACCGGCGGCTCATCGCTGATGACGCTCGACCAGCGGCTGGCCGCACCGCTCAGGGCCGAGCCCGAAATGTGCTCGCTCAATTTGGGCTCGATGAATTTCGCGCTGTTCCCGATGCTCGACCGGCCAAGGCAATGGCAGTACGAGTGGGAGCCGAAACTGCTGGAAGCGACACGCGACACGATCTTCAAAAACACATTTGCCGATATGGAGACCGTGCTCGAAAGACTTGGAAAGGGCTGCGGCACACGCTTCGAATTTGAATGCTACGATGTCGGCCACCTCTACTCACTGGCGCATTTTCGCGACCGGGGGCTGGTGTCGGGACCGATGTTCATCCAGTTCGTGTTCGGCATTCTCGGCGGTATCGGCGCCGATCCCGACAATCTGGTCCATATGAAGCGCATCGCCGACAAACTGTTCGGCGACAGTTACCAGTTTTCGGTGCTGGCCGCCGGGCGCCACCAGATGCCAATGATCTCGATTGCGGCGGCGATGGGCGGCAATGTCCGCGTCGGGCTGGAGGACAGCCTTTACGACGGCCGCCAGCTGGCAAAGTCCAATGCCAATCAGGTGCGCCGTATCCGCAGTGTGCTCGACGGGCTGTCGCTGGACGTCGCCACGCCCACTGAGGTGCGCGAGATGCTGGCGCTCAAGGGTGGCGATAGGGTAGCTTTTTGAGACGATCTGAGATGCTTGCGTTCCGTCCCACCCCCCTCTGTCCTGCCCTCTTTGCCGCCACTTGGCATCTTCCCCGCAAGGGGGGAGATCGGATGTCCCAGTCGTTTTCGCCAATCGCGAACGTCGCAGGATGTGCGGGTAGATTGACGCTGCCAATCTCCCCCCTGTCGGAGGAGATGTCCGGCAGGACAGAGGGGGGTACCTTGGCGCCCCACTTATCGTGACCGATCCTGCAAACGACATTCTCATCCGGCCCGGCACCGTCGAGGACGTCGAAACGATCCATGCCGCAATCCTGCGACTTGGCGCTCATATCGGCGCGCCCGGGGAAATCACTTCTACGGCCGAGGACCTTCGCACCTATGGCTTTGGCGAAAACCCTGCCTTCTCGACGCTGATCGCCGAGGTCGGCGACGAGTTTGCCGGCCTGTGCCTGCATTTCCCGATCTTCTCGACCTGGATGGGGCGGCCCGGCGTTTATGTGCAGGACCTTTATGTCGAGGATCGGTTTCGCGGCCGCAGGATCGGCGAACGCCTGCTGCGGCGTGCCGCGCGAGAATGCCGGAAGGACGGCGGCGCCTATCTCAGACTGTCCGTCGATACCGACAATGAAACCGCCAAGGCCTTCTACGAAAGGCTGGGCATTGCCTGGTCGAGCTACGAGCAGGTGCAGAAGATCGTCGGCGACGCGTTCTTTGCCTTCGCCGATGCACCCGATGATGAGGAGCCAAGATGAAAGCCTTTTATGCCGAAGAGCAGAAGCGCCACGATCCCAAGGCGTTCCTCTCCAGCGGCGCCCAGAAACCCAATCCGGAAAAGCCGGAACGCGTCGAACGGCTGCTCGTCGGCGCCAAGGCCGCCGGCTGCACGATCGAACGGCCGAGAGATCACGGGCTTGGTCCGGTTGCGGCGGTCCATGCGCCCGAATACCTTGATTTTCTCGAGCACATCTTTGTGCGCTGGCAGCGCATCGAAGGCGCTTCGGCCGAAGTGATCCCCAACATCCATCCGATCGCGCGGGGCGGCTCTTATCCGGCATCGGCGGTCGGCCAGGCCGGCTACCACATGGCCGACACCGCTTGCCCGATCTCCGGCGAGACGTGGCGGAGCGCGCTGTGGAGCGCCTGGAGCGCGGTCGAGGCCGCTGAGGGCGTGATGTCGGGCGCACCGGCTGCCTATGCGCTCTGCCGTCCGCCCGGCCATCACGCCTTTGCCGATGTCGCCGGCGGCTTCTGCTTCATCAACAATTCGGCGATCGCGGCACAGGTGCTCCGCAAGCAAGCTGCGCGGGTGGCGATCCTCGACGTCGACCTGCATCACGGCAACGGCACGCAAGGCATTTTCTACGCACGGCCGGACGTGCTCACCGTCTCGCTGCATGCCGATCCGGTGCGCTTCTATCCGTTCTTCTGGGGTCATGCAGACGAACGCGGCGAAGGAGCCGGACTCGGCTACAATTTCAACCTGCCGCTGGCGCGCAAATCCGGCGATGCCGCGTTCCTCGAAGCACTCGACGTGGCGTTCCAGCGTATCCGCGCCTTTGCGCCGGAAGCGCTTGTCGTGGCGCTCGGCCTCGACGCCTTCGAGGGCGATCCGTTCGGCGGACTATCGCTGACGACGCAGGGCTTCTCGCGCATCGGCGAGGCTATCGCCGGTCGCGGCCTGCCGACGGTAATCGTCCAGGAAGGCGGCTATCTCTGCGACGAACTCGGCGACAATCTTACTGCCTTCCTCACCGGGTTCGGCGGCGGCAAGAAACGCTAATATCAGCCGGATGTCGCGTCAGGATCGCTCCTGTCGCAGCATCGCGATAACCCGATGCACGCTCTCCAGCGTCTCGTCGATCTCGGACGCCGTATTGTAGTGGGCGATGCCGATGCGTATGACGCCTTGCTCGGCCGGAATGCCGAGCTGATGCACGATCTCCCAGGCGTAGTTGTGGCCGGACCACAGGAAGATGTTGTCCGCATTCATCTGCCGTACGATCGTCTCCGGCACGATGCCGTCGACGGTGAACGAGACCGTCGGCACGCGCTCCCCGATACACGCCGGATCGGTGATACCGTGGATCGTCAGGCCTGAAACGTCCGACAGCCCGTCGATCAGCCTTTGCGCCAGCGGGTTTTCGTAAGCTGTTGATGTTTCGAACGCCTTGGCGATCCTGGCGCGGCGCGAACCGCCCTCGCCTGCCGCCGCGCCCAGCTCCGCAAAATAATCGACCGCGGCCGTGAGTCCGGCCATCAGTTCGATCTGCGGCGTGCCGAGTTCGAACCGCTCCGGCAGAGCATTGGACGAACAGCGGCATTTATACGGTTTCAGGGCGTCGATGACGTCAAGTCTGCCCCATAGGATGCCCATGCGGGCCGAAGAATTTATAGGCCGAGCAGATTAGGAAATCGCAGCCGAGATCCCTGACGTCGATCAGGCCGTGCGGCGCGAACTGCACGGCGTCGACATAGACCAGCGCGCCGGCCTGCTTGGCAATGCGCGTCAGCGCCTTCACCCGGTTGATCGAGCCGGTCAGATTGCTGGCGTAGTTCAAGGCGACCAGTCGCGTCCTGTCGGTGAGCAGCGCAGCAAGCGCCGCCTCCTCGATCTGCCAGCTCTGCTGGTCGAAAGGCAGCCAGCGCACGACAAGGCCAAGGTCTTCGGCCAGCTGCAGCCAGGGCGATACGTTGCCTTCGTGGTCCATGCGGGTGAGGATGATCTCGTCGCCGGGCTGCATCGTGCGGCCAAGCGTGCGCGACATGTGATAGGTCAGCGTCGTCATGTTGGCGCCGATGATGATTTCCTGCGGGCTCGCAGCACCGAGGAAATCGGCCATCGCCGCATGGGCGTCGTCGACTATCTGTTGCGCCGCAATCGTGGTTTCGAAGAAGCCGCCGAGATTGGCGTTTGTGGTCAGCAGGCAGCGTGACACCGCGTCGGCTACCGCTTGCGGCACCTGGGTGCCGGCCGGGTTGTCGAGATAGATGCGGCGACGGCCCTTGTCGGTCAGCGACAGTGCCGGGAATTTCTCGCGCACGACCTCAATCGGAAAAGTCACTTTTTCTCCCTCCCTCTTGTAATCGTTTGGCAATCACACCTTACAGCGCCGGAAAGCAGCTCACGGACACGGGTTGCCGACACGCTGGTGGATTGCGTCGACCGCCTTCTGCATTTCCTCGGTCCAGACGACATCGGCGGAAGACAGCGCCATTTCGAGCTGCGAAAGGGTCGTCGCGCCGATGAGGCTCGAAGTGACGAAAGGCCGGCTCGCGACATAGGCGTTGGCAAACAGTGCCGGCTCCATGCCGAATGAGCGCGCCAGCTCGTTGTACTCGAGCTGCGCCTCCGCGGCATTGGGCGTCTCGTAACGCTGACCGCGGTTGAAGAGCTGAGAACGCGAGCCCAGCGGCCGCGCGCCATGGTCGTACTTTCCGGTCAGGTAACCTTGTCCCAGCGGCGAATAGGCGAGCAGGGAAACCTGTTCGCGCTCGCAGACTTCGGCAAGATTCACCTCGAAGCCGCGGTTGACGAAGTTATAGGCGTTCTGCAGCGACACCAGCCGCGGACCTAGGCCCTTGTCGGCTTCGGCGATGAACCGCATGACGCCCCAGGAGCTCTCGTTCGACAGGCCGAAATGGCGGATTTTTCCGGCCTTCACCAATTCGTCGAAGACGGCGAGGGTCTCGGCGATCGGCGTCTCGCCGGCCGGTGTGCCGACGGCATCGGCTCGCAGCGGCACGGCGCCGACGCGGTTCGGGTTGGCGCCCCACGGCACGGCGCGCTCCGGCCAATGGATTTGATAGAGATCGAGATAATCGGTGTTGAGCCTGGTCAGCGATTTTTCGACGGCATCCAAGATGTCGGCGCGCACCAGCTTCGACGGACGCCCGCCGCGGAACCATGCATTGGCGGTGCGGCCAACCACCTTCGAGGCGAGGATCACCTGATCGCGGTTGCCTTTCGCTTTCATCCAGCTGCCGATGATCTTCTCGGTCCAGCCTTGCGTCTCCGCCTTGGGCGGGATCGGGTAGAGCTCGGCAGTGTCGATGAAGTTGATGCCGCGCGAAAAGGCCAGATCCATCTGGGCGTGGCCGTCCGCTTCGGTGTTCTGCTGGCCCCAGGTCATCGATCCCAAGCAGATCTGGGAAACAAGAAGATCGGTCCGACCGAGGCGGCGTTTGTGCATGGAACTTTCTCCGGCGGGAAGTTTTTGCGCGGCTGCGCGGGGAGGAAGGCACAGCATACAGGAATGCGAGGGCTGTCTCCAAGCCCGCCGCCAATCGCCGACGACTTTTCCATGAAATCCAGCCAACGGCTACGCAGCAGACAACAAAAAGCCGGACTGCATTTTTCATGCAGTCCGGAATTTCGCCAGGAATGGCGAGGAAAAACCGGCCCTGTGCCGGCGTTCAGCTATACGGTCCGTCCGCGCCGGAAGTTTCACCGGTAATCAAAAAAACCTGTGCAGCATGGCTGCCATGCAAATGCTGCACTGCACAATTGTCATGATTTGCTTATATTGCGACTCGGGGAGGACCAACCAGGGGCTTGAATCATGGGTTTTCTCACTGAAATGTTCGCCCGTCCGCGTCCGCAGGAACATCTGCGCTACCGCGCGGCTCTGGCGCTGCTTCATTCGATGAGCAATGCCGACCGTGCCGACATCGGCATCAAACCAGCCGATTTTCCGCGTGTCGCTCGCGAAATGTCCTCACGTTAGTCACGGATATCCCGGCTCGACCGGGATATCTCCTCGCCATTCTTCAACGCGATCCCATGAAAATCGCCTTGCTCAGCGGCACGCCATTGTGGCGCAGGATGTCGTAGGCGGTGGTCACGTGGAAATAGAAATTGGGCATGGCGAGATGCAGCAGATACTGCATGCCGGCCATCGAGAACTCGCGCTGGCCAAGCTTCAGCTCGATCATTCTGTCATCGGAGCCGTCCATATCGGCAGCCGAAAATGTCGCCAGATGGTCGACGGTCTTGGCGATGCGCGCCTGGAGATCGGCAAAGCTCGCCTCGCTGTCCTCGTATTTCGGCACCTCGCGGCCGGCAAGCCGCGATGGCGCGCCCTTAGCGTGGTCGGTGGCGATCTGCACCTGCCTGGTCAGCGCGTACATGTCCGGCGCCAGCCTCGACGTCAAAAACACCTGCGGATCGATCTTGCGGTCGAGCGCATTCTGCTCGGCGATGTTCAGCACGTTGGATAGCGCCTTCAACCTGGCCGAAAACACCGGAACGGACGCTTCGTACATCGATATGGTCACATGAATCTCCTATCCGGCGGGAACGCCGAGGGCGGCACCTAGCGCCTCCGCGGGCGATTCTTCAAGCGCCACCACGTCGCCGCAATCGGTATGATAGGATTCCCATCTGGTGGAGATTCCCGATGAGAAGCGCCCTTTTCGCAGCGACCGCTTTTTTCTCCCTTGCCGTGACAGGCCAGCCAGTGCTCGCCGCCGAAGCGCCCTATGTCGACGACAGGTCGAACGCCGAAGCGGTCATCCGCTCGTTCTACAGCGCCATCAACCGGCAAGAATTCGCGCGCGCCTGGGACTATTTCGGCGAAACCAAGCCGGCCAAGGATTTCGGCGCCTTCGTTAAAGGCTATGACGGCACCGACACCGTCGAAGTCAAAACCGGTGGTGTGTCCGAAGACGGTGCGGCCGGCAGCATCTATTACAATGTTCCGGTCGCCATCCGGGCGACAGCCAAGGACGGCAGCGAAAATGTCTTTGCCGGTTGCTATACGTTGCGCCAGATCAACGCCCAGATCCAGGAACCGCCATTCCGCCCGATCTTCATCGACAAGGGCGCGCTGAAACCATCCAAGGCCGATTTCGAGGACGCGGTGCCGGCAAGCTGCGGCGACGGACCGCCGCCGCCGAAGAAAGATGCGGCGCTGGAGCAGGTCAAGAAAGCGTTTGCAGCCACCTATGGCGAACAATGCGACAAGGAAATGCCAGGCGGCGAGCCCTTGGCAGAGCCGGACGCCTACTCCCTCCGCTACAAGTATCCGGGCTCCGAGGCCGACGAGCCGGAACTCGAGACGCGGCTATTCCGCTTTTTCTGCTCGATGGCCGCCTATAATGAGAGTGTCGTCTACTATGTCTACGACGACGTATCAGGCGTCCGGCAGTTGCAGTTCGCCTCGCCGGAACTCGATATCCACTATGAGAACAACAATAGCGAAGGTAAGGTCGAGGCGATCAACGTCATTGGCTTCCAGACCGACGACCAGCTGGTCAATTCCGAATATGACGACGCCACCAAGACGATCTCGTCGCTCAACAAGTGGCGCGGCGTCGGCGATGCCTCGTCAGTCGGGACCTATCTGTTTCGCAACGGCAATTTCTCGCTGGTGCAGTTCGATGTCGACGCCTCCTATGACGGCGAGATCAACCCGCAGACGGTGGTGGACTACAACACCGCGCCTTAAGGAGCCTTCGACAGCATCCAGTTGAGCGTGCCGCGCCAGTCGGTCATGCGGATCGGCGTACCGTGTGTGCCCGTCTCGAAGCGGACAAAGCGGGCCGGATAGGTTTTCGATTTGGTCAGGATCGAACGGAAGAAGCCTTCCTGTTTCTCGACTGGAAACACCGGGTCCTTGCTGCCCTGGCCAAAGAAGACCGGAACACGGCGCTTGAAGGCCAGACTCGAGAAGAAACTTTCATCCCACAGCGAACCGAGCAGCAGCAGCCCGTCGATGCGGCCGCCCGTATTCTTGCGGGCGGCAAGCTTCCAGCACAGTGCGCCGCCCATCGAGCCGCAGGCAACGAAGATCTTCGCGTCCGGCGACCGTTCGGCATAGTGACCGATCAGCGCGGCGATTTGGTCCGCGCCGTTGTCGCCGAAATCGGAAAAGTCCGGCGACAGATAGAGGCCGCCATTGCCGGCCATCAGGTTCTTGATGCGGTTGAAATTGCCACCGAAGGTGAAATCGTCGACGCCCTGCTTACGGCTGCCGCCCTGTCCATGCAAATAGAGCACGATGATGGCAGCACCTTGCGTGCGACCGACGGCGACGTGGCGGATATTGCCGGCGTCGGTCTTCAGCAGCAGATCCTGCTGCACCTTGCGCACACCGGTGTCGACATATCGCGGCTGCGCGCGGCGCTCCGGCACCTTGTCGCGAGCGTTGATATCGCGCAGCTCGCGATAGTCGACGACAGTATAGGCGCCCTCGGAAGAGAGGATGGCCGGATAGGCGAACAGGTCGTCCTTGAAGGGCTTTAGCGACAGCGTTTGACCGTACGCCAAACCCGAAAACAAAAGAAAAATCAAGGTCAGAAGCTGTAAACGGAGAGCCATCCCTCAGGGATGCGTTTTTCGGCCTCGGTTTGTCAATCCTGCAGCACGCCGCCGGCGCCTTCCAGCGCCTCGCGGGTGTCAACATCGATCGACGCACCCTTGCCGATCTCGACATCGACGACATCGAGCCCTTCGGCCTCGACTAGATGGCGCGCGCCGGTATCGCCTTCGAGATGAGCGATCGCCGCAAACAGTGAGCGCGGCAACAGCACCGGGTTGCCTCGCTCTCCCTCATGAGAGGCGCGCACGACCGATCGGCCCTCGGACTTGCGGAATTCATCGATCAGCCTGTCGAGATCGGCTGACGCGACGCCAGGCATGTCGCCAAGCACGATCATGGCACCGGCAGCGTCGCCGGCAACTTTCGCGATGCCGGCCTTCAGCGACGAAGACAGGCCGTCAGCGAAATCCGGATTGTCGGCGAAGGTGATGTCCAGGCCCGACAGCGCTGTCCGCACGCGCTCGCGCTGATGGCCGGTGACGACAATTGTATCAGAGGCTTTCGAGCCGAGCGCGCGCTCGGCGGTGCGGCGGACCAGCGGCTTGCCGTCGAACAGCGCCAGCAGCTTGTTCGGGCCGCCCATGCGGCTGGAGCGGCCGGCGGCCAGCAGCACGACATCGACCTTCAACTCGGCTCTGGCCGGCAGCGGCTCGCGCGGCTGTGGCCGCGTCGGGATTTCCATCAACAGACCGCCGACACCCATGCCGGCGATATCCTTGGCCGTCACGTCGAGGCCGGCGATCAACCGGTCAAGAACCCAGTCGAAGCCGTTCTCCTTGGGGCTGCGGGCGCAGCCCGGTGCGCCGATGACGCGCTTGCCGCCAAGCGTACCGAGCACCAACAGATTGCCAGGATCGACAGGCATGCCGGCGCGGATGACGATGCCGCCGGCCTTCTCGATCGCCGCCGGGACGACGTCGCCAAAATCGCTCATCGCCGAGGCGCCGAAGATCACCACCATGTCGTTATCGCGCGCCAGCGAGACCGCAGCCTCCGCAACGGTGCCAACGTCGTGCGGCGTGCGGCGCTCCGCCGTCAGCCGGCCGCCCGACCGCGCCAAGCGGGCTTCGGTGACACGCAACGTCTTGTCGAGCACGCTCTGCTTGATGCCGGGCAGAACCGTCTGGATGACGCCGACACGGACCGGCTGATAGACATTGACGGCAAAGATCTCGCCGCCGGCGCAGATCCTCGCCACCGAATCGACCAGCATGGAGCTGACCGCGAAGGGAATGATCTTCACCGTTGCAACCATCTGGCCCTTTTCAACCGGCGCGTGCTGCGCCAAGGTGGCGATGGTGATCGTCGGATCAACGGCGTTGATGGCGTCGATCATCGCCGCATCGACGGTGAAGATGCCGGCCGCCTGAGCGTGGAGATTAACCCGGCCGGTCGAAGCGGACTTGGCCTCGATGTTGCGATGAATCATGCTGTCCGCGATCTTTTCGGCGGCAGCGTCCTCGCTCAAATCGTCGGGAGCGAGAACAGCCGCGACAACCTCCGAAATCCCTGCTGCCTTGAGCAAAGATACATCATCGGCGTTCAGCCGATGCGCCTTGCGGAAGCGCCGTTCTCCGGCGGTGGTGGCGTGCGCCAGCACCGCGCCTTCAGCCGTATCTACGGGGATCGGCCCAAACTTCACGCCGCCGCGTCCTTCGCTTCGAAGCCGCGCGAACGAAATGCCTTGATCGCTTGCGCCAGCACCGCGACGGCGATCTCTGCCGGGCTGGCAGCGCCAATGTCCAAGCCGATCGGCGCGTGGATGCGGGCGATCTGGTCGGCGGTCGCGCCCAATGCCAGCAGGCGCTCGACGCGCTTAGCATGGGTCTTGCGGCTGCCAAGCGCCCCAACATAGAAGCAGTTGGCGTCGAGCGCCGCCTTCAGCGCGAAGTCATCGATCTTCGGATCATGGGTGACGGCTGCCAACGCCGTATAGCTGTCGAGCGGCTGGCGCGAAAGCACATCCTCCGGCCATTCGGCATGCAGCGCGACATCGGGAAAGCGGTCTGATGTGGCGAAGGCCGTGCGCGGATCGACGATCTCGACGGGATAGCCGGCGATCTTGGCCATCGGCGCCAGTGCCTGGCTGATATGGACGGCGCCGATCACCATCAGGCGCGGCTGCGGCAGGTGGGCGTTGAGAAAGAAGGTTCGCCCTTCCGCCTCGACCGAGCCCGAATTGCCTGACCGAAACGCCTTGGCGATCGCAGCGCCCAATTCGCCGGCGACCTGATCGCCCTCGCGCACGATGCGGTCGCGGCCGTCGCCGAGATCGGTGACCAAGATCGCCGCGCGGCGGGCGCGGCGTTCGACGTTCAGCGTTTTCAGCGCATATGGATCCATCAAAAGATCTCTTGTTTGAGCATGATCTTGTCCGAAAACCGGTTCCCACTTTTCGCTGACGCGGACCTTTGGTTCGGGATCATGCTTCTAACCCAACCGCTCGACATAGACTTTGATGCGGCCTCCGCAGGACAGGCCGACCTGCCAGGCGGTTTCGTCGGCGACGCCGAACTCCAGCATCTTTGCTTTGCCGCTGTCGATGACATCGATCGCCTCGGTGACCACCGCGCCTTCGACGCAGCCACCCGAGACGGAGCCGTGGAAATTGCCTTCCGCGTCGATGACAAGGTGGCTGCCGACCGGGCGCGGCGCCGAGCCCCAGGTCTCGACCACGGTAGCAATGGCAACATCCTTGCCGTCTTTCATCCAGCCTTCCGCAATGATCAGCGGATCGCGCGCCTCATCAAGATAAATGCTGTTTTCCATCACCGTTTCTCCCGGAGGAAACATATGGCTATGCGGCGCTTCTCGCGCCACCCTCAATCCATCTGCGTGGGTCGACGGAGCGCGCCGAATTCTTGTCCAGCGACGCGCACAGATCGGCGAGCGCGTCGAGATTGTGCACCGAGCGGAATTCGTCAACATGCGGCAGCATCGCCTTGACGCCGCGGGCGCGCGCCTCGAAGCCGTCGAAGCGCAGCAGCGGGTTCAGCCAGATCAGCCTCCGGCTGGATTTGTGCAGGCGTTCCATTTCCTCCGACAGGCCGGCAACGTCGTCACGCTCCAGCCCGTCGGTGATCAGGAGAACCACGGCGCCCTGCCCCAGCACACGCCGCGACCACAACCGGTTGAATTCGGCCAGCGTATCGCCGATACGGGTGCCGCCCGACCAGTCCATCACCGCCGCCGAACAATCGGCGAGTGCCGCGTCAGGATCGCGATGGCGCATCTGCCGCGTCAGATTTGTCAGCCTGGTGCCGAAGACGAAGGCGTGCACGCGCCGGCGCTTTTCCGTCAGCGCATGCAGGAAATGCAGGAAAATGCGCGTGTACTGGCTCATCGAACCGGAAATATCGGCAAGCACGACCAGCGGCGGGTGAACCTCGCGCGGCGACCGGAATTTCGGCAGGATCAGTTCGCCGCCTGTCCGCGCGGCCGAGCGCATCATGGCGCGCGGATCGATACGTCGGCCATGCGCGTTGGATTTGAAACGCCGTGTCCTGACCATGTCGAAGGGCAGCCGCAACTCGGCGATCGCCTTCTTGGCGTCAGTCATCTCGGCGGCGTTCATCTGGGCAAAATCCTTGCCCCTCAGCACCTCGTTCCCGGAAAACGTGAAGCGAGCGTCGACCTCGATCTCGGGGATTTCCTGCACCGGCTGGTTCTTTTGGTGGCCCTCGAACATTGCCTGGCTGACGCGGGTTTCCGCAGCCCGCGGCTTTTGCTTCTCACGACTGTTCGGCGCAACTGGCGAAAACATCGCCAGCATCTTTTCGATCAGCTCGTGCGATTTCCAGAACAGCCGGAAAGTCTCGTCGAAGGTAGGGTGATCCTCGTGCCGCGACACCAGTACGGCGTGCAGCGTCCAGTAGAAATCGTCGCGAGAGCCGATACCGGCGGCCAGCACCGCCTCGATCGCATCTTTTACCGAGGCCGGGCCGACCCGCATGCCGGCCTTGCGTAGGGTGCGGGCGAAATAGACGATGTTATCGGCGATCCTCCCATCGGGCGTGGCCTCTTTCGGTTCGGGACGCGGCGTTGCCATCGCCTACTCCGCCGCCGAAAGCTCGGCCTTCACCTCGTTGAGGATGCGCCGGCCTTCGCCCTGTTCTATACGGGCAATGTCGTCCTGGTATTTCAACAGCACGCCGATCGTGTCGGAAACGGTTTCCGGATCGAGCGCCACCTTGTCGAGTTCGGTCAGCGCGCCTGCCCAGTCGATGGTCTCGGCAACCCCCGGCACCTTGAACAGCTCGATCTGGCGCAGCTTCTGAATGAACGAAACCACCTCTGCCGACAGCCGGCTGTTGGCCTGCGGTACTTTTCTGCGCACTATCTCCAGCTCGCGCTCGGCATTCGGGTAGTCGACCCAGTGATAGAGGCAGCGGCGCTTCAGCGCGTCATGGATCTCGCGGGTGCGGTTGGTGGTGATGATGACGATCGGCGGTTCCTGCGCCTTGATCGTGCCGAGTTCGGGCACCGTCACCTGGAAGTCGGAGAGAATTTCGAGCAGGAATGCCTCGAAGGCCTCGTCGGTGCGGTCGAGCTCGTCGATCAGAAAGACCGGGGCGGCGCCCGCCTTGCCGGTCAGTGCGTCGAGCACCGGGCGGCGGATCAGGTATTTTTCGGAAAAGACGTTGCGCTCCATGTCGGAGCGGTCGACCTTGCCGGCCGCCTCTTCCATGCGGATCTCGATCATCTGCGCGGCGTAGTTCCACTCGTAGACGGCGGACGAGACGTCGAGGCCTTCATAGCATTGCAGGCGGATCAGCCGGCGGCCGAGCGCTTGCGCCAGCACCTTGGCGATCTCGGTCTTGCCGACGCCGGCCTCGCCCTCAAGGAACAGCGGCCGCTTCATGCGCAGCGATAAGAACAGCACGGTCGCCAGTGACCGATCCGCCATATAGTCCGCACCGGTCAGCAGATCGAGAGTCTCGTCGATCGTCGGCGGCGCCGGGCGTGGTTTCAACTCGGTCATTCTCTCTCCGTGGGTGCAGCCATCCAGGGCCTCTACAGAGCGTGATAGCCGCGGTCGTGATAGATCAGCGGCCGCAAATTATCGCCGGTGCGCAGGCCTGTCACCTTGCCAAAAAGCACACGGTGGGTGGCCAGATCCTTGGTGTCGATCAGTTCGCAGTCGAACACTGCGAGCGCGCCCTTCAGCGTCGGCGCACCGGTCGAGATCACGTCCCAATCGCCCAACGCGAAACGTTCCTCGACGGGCAGACCTGTGAGGCCGGAAAAGCCGACCGACAGCGCCTCCTGGTCCGAAGCCAGCGTGTTCAAGGCGAACCTGCCATTCTTCACGAACGGCTCATTCTTGGGATTTTCGCAATTGAGGCAGACCAGGATGGTCGGCGGCGTGTCCGAGACCGAACAGGCTGCAATGACAGTCGCACCGCGCCTGCCGGCGGGACCGTCGGTGGTAACCACATGGACGTGGCCGGCAAAATGGCTCATCGCGTCGCGATAGGCCTGCGGCCCTATGTCGTTCTTCTTCAGCACCGGCGATTTCCATTGGTTTGAAGCGAGGTGAACCGAACCGCTATATATGGCGGCATATTGCATGCCACAAGCGAAGTGGTTGACATGCATCTTGAATTTCGCGTGTTGCGTGAAAGCTGACCAGCCTTTAGGTCTTGGCAGGAAGTGGCCCCGGCAAACAGGCGACCGGGGCAGAGGAATTCTTCGCTCGCATGCGACCCAGGACAACGACAATAGCGGTGCTGGCCTGGCTGTCTCTCGCTGGTGATGCGAACGCTGAGACGCTGCTGGTCGGCGTCGCAGCACCACTGTCCGGGCCGTCGGCGATCCTCGGCAAGCAGATCGAGGCGGGCGCTGGCCTGGCGGCAGCGGCGAACGGCGCTCAACTCAAGGTTGTCGACGACGCCTGCACGGCCGATGGCGGGGCTGCCGCGGCGAGGGAATTCGCTGCGGCGAAAGTCGGCGTGGTCGTCGGCTTCCTCTGCACCGAGGCGATCGAGGCGGCACTGCCGATCCTGAAGGACGCCAACATACCGGTCATCACCGTCGGCGTGCGCACCGAAAGCCTGACCGACCGGCGCGCCAAGACCGGCTGGCCGATCTTTCGTCTCGGGCCGCGCGGCGACGACGAGCGCAACGCAGTCGCCTCCATCCTCACCCGCCAATGGCAGAACGAACTGTTCGCCGTCGTCGACGACGGCACCATCTACGGCCGCGAAATCGCCGAGACGCTTCGGGCGGCAGCCGAGCAGGCGGCGCTGAAACCGGTGTTCGTCGACACATTCCGGCCGCAGCTCGACAACCAGATCGGGCTGATCGGGCGGCTGAGGAAAGCCGGCGCAACGCATGTCTTCGCCGGCGGCGACGGCGACGACATCGCCATCATGGGTCGCGACGCCGGCCAGCTCGATGCCGGAATCACCTTTGCCGGCGGCGAAGCGCTGCGCACACCGCCCGGCGACGTGGCTTATGCCAGGGGCACGCTGATGATCGCGCCGCCCGAATGGGATGATGTCGCCGCCTCCAAGGTGCTCGACAGCTTTGCCGCGCACAAGATCGTGCCGGACGGCTACACGCTGCCGGCCTTTGCGGCGGTCGAGATCGCCGAAGCGGCGACGGCGCTGGCGGAAACCTCCGGCAAGCCATTGGCCGATGCGCTTACCGCGCATGACTTCAGCTCCGCGATCGGGCCTATCCGCTTTGACGGCAAGGGCGACTTGACCGAGAACCTCTATCGGGTCTTCCGTTTCGACGGCGCGCATTTCGTGCCGGCGGAGGCCAAATGATGTTTCGGACAGGGCCGCGCAATCTCATCACCGATGTCGCCGGCCTGCGCGTCGGCAACGCTTCCGACGTGAGGCTGAAGTCCGGGGTGACCACCATCGTCTGCGACGAACCGGCGGTGGCCGGTGTCCAGATCCTGGGCGGTGCGCCGGGCACCCGCGAGACCGACCTGCTCGAGCCGCACAATTCGATCGAGGCGATCCATGCTGTGGTGCTTTCGGGCGGTTCGGCCTTCGGTCTCGACGCCGCCGCGGGCGTACAGGCGGCACTGCGTGAAAGGGGCATCGGTGTCGAGGTCGGCGGCTTTCGCGTGCCGATCGTGCCGGCGGCGATCTTGTTCGACCTGCGCAATGGCGGCGACAAGGACTGGGGTCGCTATCCGCCCTATCGCGATCTCGGCTATGAGGCGGCACAGGCAGTCGGCATCGATTTTCCGCTCGGCACTGTCGGCGCGGGCAGTGGTGCGTTGAGTTCCGGCCTGAAGGGCGGCCTCGGATCGGCCTCGACGGTGCTCGACAGCGGCGTCACCATCGGCGCGCTCGCCGCCGTCAATCCGACCGGCTCGGTGACGATCGCCCAAACACGCCACTTCTGGGCAGCGCCCTTCGAGATCGGCGACGAGTTCGGCGGGCTTGGCTATCCCTCGCCTATGCCGGAGGACGCGAAAACGATCCTGCTGAAGTTTCGCGACAAGCATATCGGGAAACGGGCGAAGGTCGGCGGCAACACGACCATCGCCATCATCGCCACGGACGCTGTCCTCACCAAGGCCGCCGCCAAACGCCTGGCGATATCAGCGCATGACGGCTTCGTGCGCGCCATTTGGCCGACACACACGCCGGCCGACGGGGATCTGGTTTTCGCGCTGGCGACCGGCAAGAGCGGCATCGAGCTCGCGCCCAATGACGCCATCGACCTCTACGCAGCGGCAGGCGCCACCATGGCGCGCGCCATCAGCCGCGGCGTCTTTGCCGCGACGCCAGCCGATGGCGACCTGTTTCCGGTCTGGTCGTCGCGCTGAATGCGCGCTGCCGTAATCAAAAAGGGGGTCGTCATTATTGGCCGTGATCAGGTGGGGTCGGATTTCTCTTCCTCGAATGTGACCGCAACATCCGATTTTGCCGACAGCCGCACTTTCTGGCCCTCGACTTCGGCTACGAGGCTGAGCGGAATGAAGTGGTGATGCCCCCTGTGAGCGCCCTCGCCGCTGTCGCGCTTGGTCAGCTTGATTCGTTGTCCCTCAACTTTGTCGACGGTGCCGACATGGACGCCGTCGGCGCCGATCACTTCCATATGTTCGCGAATGCTGGCTGCATCGGTCATTGTGGGTTCTCCATTTGAAGCTGCCAACATAAACAAATGACAGCGCGATTGGATGCATTGGGCCTGCGTCTCAGAGGGCACGACGTTTTGACCATGTCGTGATAGTGGTCGAAACAACGCTGACTGCTCAAACGGAAATCCGATGCGAATTCTTGCCCTGTTTGCCGTTTCCCTCCTTGCCCAGTTTGCAATCTCGCTCGCCGCGCATGCCGGCGACGTCGCCGAGCTTGAAATCCTCGGCTTCACTGGAGATGGCGGCATCTTCGCCTTCGAGGAATATGGGGTCCAGGACGGGTCGGGATTCCCCTATGCCAATCGCTATTACATCGACACGGCCGACGACAGTTTTCTCAAGGGCACGCCGATCAGGGTGCGGCTTGACAACGAGAACGCAACCCTCGACGCGGCGCGCCTTGCAGCTCGGCAGAAAGGCGAAGCTATCATCAAGCAGGCGGAATTGACCGCGAATCGCGGCATCACCGCCGGCTCCAACCCGGTGACCGAGCTTTCGGCCGATCCGTTCCGCATGGTGGTCAACCCGCGGCCGATCTTTTCGCCGGTCGATGATCCGCTCGAGTTGCGGCTCGACGAGATCGGTATGAACGACACGGAAGCCTGCCAGAGCCTCGGCGAGATCAACGGCTTTCGCTTGCTGCGAATCGAGGCGAAAGACGGCGGCAAGACTGAGCTCCTGCACCAAGACAAGTCGATCCCTAAGAGCAGAGGCTGCCCGAACGGCTATCGGATCGGCGCGGTGCAGACATTTTCCATGCAGGGCCTCAGCGCCTATGCCGTGCTGATCGCGGTGCGCCAGTACGGCTTCGAAGGGCCGGACTATCGCTGGATCGCGGTAACCGGCCGGCTGTGACGCCGCTCCACGCCATACACAACCGACTGGATCGTATCGGCAAGGCGTTGCCATCGCGCGCGCCGCGGTTTGCGGCGCCCTGCTATGGGCCGCAGCGATGGGCGCCAGCGCGCTTGCCAATCTGCTGTTGGACGACTGGGAGACTCCGGCAAAGGTCCGCTTCGTCTCGTTGCTCTATGCGGCCGGGGGTGCGCTCGCTTTTCCGGTGGGCCTGTTCCTGGCGCGGCTCGTCTCGCTCGGACGGCATTGGCAAGTTGCCTTGGTGGCCGCGTTTGTCTGCCTTCTTGCCATTACGATCGGCTTCACCGGTGGCTCTTTGCGCTGCAATACCGTTCCTACTATGCCCAGTGGCATGAACCCGCACTGACCATCGCCTGGTCCATCCAGTTCGTGCACACCGTGGCGACGGCGTTCTATCAATTCATCGTTCTGGGCATCCGGCTTTATTTTCCCCTCGGTTTCATCGCGCTGGCTCTCGCCAGCATCTGGTTTGCGCGGCAGCAGCGTTGAGGATTTTGTCCGGCTCTGTTAGGACGCGGGCGAACGCACTCGCAAGTCAGGACTGACGGATGATCCCTCGCTACTCCCGGCCGGAAATGGTGGCCATCTGGTCGCCCGACACCCGGTTCCGCATCTGGTTCGAGATCGAGGCCTACGCTTGCGACGCGCTGGCCGAGCTCGGCGTGATCCCCAAGGAGGCCGCCAAAACTATCTGGGAAAAGGGCGGGGCCGCGAAGTTCGACGTCGATGCCATCGACGAGATCGAGCGTGTCACCAAGCACGACGTCATCGCCTTCCTCACCCATCTCAGCGAATTCGTCGGGCCGGATGCCCGCTTCATCCATCAGGGCATGACCTCCTCGGACGTTCTCGACACCTGCTTTGCCGTGCAGCTCACCCGCGCCAGCGACATCCTTCTGGCCGACGTCGACGGCCTGCTTGCGGCACTCAAGCGCCGCGCTTTCGAACACAAGGACACAATCACCATCGGCCGCAGCCACGGCATCCATGCCGAGCCGACCACCTTCGGCGTCAAGCTGGCGCAGGCCTATGCCGAATTCTCGCGCTGCCGCGAACGGCTGGTGCACGCGCGTGAGGATATTGCGACGTGCGCCATATCAGGTGCTGTCGGCACCTTCGCCAACATCGATCCCTATGTCGAAGAGCATGTGGCGACGAAACTCGGATTGAAGCCGGAGCCGGTGTCGACGCAGGTGATCCCGCGCGACCGCCACGCGATGTTCTTCGCGACACTCGGTGTCATCGCATCGTCGATCGAACGGCTGGCGATCGAGATCCGCCATCTGCAGCGCACCGAGGTGCTGGAGGCGGAAGAGTATTTTTCGCCCGGACAGAAAGGCTCGTCGGCGATGCCGCACAAGCGCAACCCGGTGCTTACCGAAAACCTCACGGGGCTTGCGCGCATGGTGCGTTCCTTCGCGCTACCGGCGATGGAGAACGTGGCGCTCTGGCACGAGCGCGATATCTCGCATTCGTCGGTCGAGCGCATGATCGGCCCGGATGCGACCGTGACGCTCGATTTTGCGCTGTCGCGGCTGACCAGTGTCATCGACAGATTGCTCGTCTATCCCGACAACATGCTGAAGAACATGAACAAGTTCCGCGGCCTCGTGCATTCGCAGCGCGTGCTGCTGGCGCTGACCCAGGCCGGTGTCAGCCGTGAGGACGCCTACCGGCTGGTGCAGAGAAACGCCATGAAAGTGTGGGAGCAAGGCGCTGATTTCCTTGAGGAACTTTTGGCTGACAAAGAGGTAACCGCAGCCTTGCCCGAAGCCGAGATTCGTGAAAAATTCGACCTCGGCTATCATACCAAGCATGTCGACACGATCTTCAAGCGTGTGTTCGGGGAAGCGTGATGATTTCCGCGCCTGGAGAATTCGATTTTCTCGCCCTGCCAGGACGCGGCAATTCCGGGCCGGATCATTGGATGTCGCATTGGTGCCGGGCGTTCTCCAATTCGAGCCGCGTGCTGCAGGCCGAATGGGACAGGCCGACCCCTGAGGACTGGATTGGCCGGGTGGACGCAGCGATTGCCGCGGCACCTCGGCGCGTGGTGCTGCTTGCGCACTCACTGGCGGTGGCGACGGCGGTGAAGTGGGCGGCCAGCGCCAGCGAAAGCCAGCTCAACAAGGTGGCGGGCGCGTTGCTGGTTGCCGCAACCAATGTCGAAGACCCTGATCCTTCCTTCGACCAGGTTCGCCCTTTTGCGCCGATGCCGCTGAAACGCTTGCCGTTTCCGACCCTGGTGGTGGCCAGCCGTACCGATCCGCGCGTCACCTTCGACCAGGCGACCGCCTTCGCCGCCGCCTGGGGCGCGGACCTCGCCGACGCCGGCGATCTCGGCCATATGGGCAACGAAACCCGCCTCGGCCTTTGGCCGGCGGGCCTGCTCATGCTCGGCCGCTTGTTGGAAAAGGCCCGGCTCTAACAGGCTTCCAGAACGCTCAAGCCTTGCCGGGAACGGTCCTGATCACCGTTCCCCACGGATCCTCGCGGGTGCTTGCCTCACTCACATTATCGGAACGCATTTCGACCCAGGCCAGACCGGACCGGGAAGGATCGCGACGGCCGGCGCCGGCACTCTGCCACGAATTGGCGCCGATGTGGTGGTGGTAGCCGCCTGACGACAGGAATACCGCCGCGCTACCATATTTCGCCACCGTGTCGAAGCCGAACTCCTGGTGCCACCAGGCCTCGGCGTCTTCCGGGCGACCGACGCGCAGATGGACGTGGCCGATGATGCTGTTGTCCGGCATGCCATGCCAGCCGGCATCGCCGGCCGGCACGTCGGCGACTACCGACGAAATATTCAGCCGTTCGGTCGCCATCGCTATCTTGTCGCCATTCCACTTCCAGTCCTCATGGCGGCGGTCGGCATAGATCTCTATGCCGTTGCCTTCAGGATCGGTCAGGTAAAGTGCCTCGCTGACCAGATGGTCCGATGCGCCTTCGATGCCGATCTTGTTGGCAATGGCATGGTTGATCCAGCGCCCGAGATCGGTCCGGCTGGGCAGCAGGAAGGCTGTGTGGAAGAGGCCGGCGCTGCGCGGATCGTCGGGCTTCGCCGCTGTATCCGCCTCGATGTCGAGCAAGGGACGATTGGCGGCGCCCAGCGTGATCGTGCCGCCGGCGCGGCTCAGTTCCCGCAGACCGACGACGTTGCGATAGTAAGCGGCCAGGCTTTCGGCATTCCGCGCGTGCAACCCGACGCGGGCAACGCTGACCGGGGTCGTGGCGGCAAAAGGCAGTTCGCTCATCAAAGTCTCCGTTTGGGCGGCCTTCGACGAGATCCCCAAAGCCAGGAGCCCGGCGCCACCTACCATTGTTCGTCGTGTTAGTTCCAGGTTCTCATTTACTCGGCTTTTGCTTTTCCCGATGACAGATCGTCGATCGCGATCGTTCACACAAGACGGCAAGAAGCGAACATGGTGTTCACTATTTGGGAGTATCGCACCGATCAGACCTGTTTTGCGCATGATCTTGTCCAAAAACAGCTTCACACTTTTTGGGATCATGCGCGGTTGCACGAAACCGTGTCCCTCGCTACATGCGCGCCATGAAAGTCAGGGATGCAGACATTCTCATCGTGCCGGGCTACACCAATTCCGGCCCCGACCATTGGCAGAGCCGCTGGCAATCGAAATTGTCGACGGCGCGCCGTGTCGAGCAGGCGGAATGGTCGAAGCCGGTGCGCGAAGACTGGACGGCGAGCGTGGCGAAGGCGGTCAACGAGGCCGAACGGCCGGTCGTTATCGTCGCGCATTCGCTCGGCGTCGCCGCCGTAGTACAGGCAATGCCGCAGTTCCAGCGTCCGATCGCCGGAGCCTTCTTCGTGGCGCCGCCCGACGTCGCCAATCCCAAGATAAAACCCAGGCACCTGATGACCTTCGGTCCCTACCCGCGCGAGCCGCTGGCATTTCCCTCGGTGGTGATCGCCAGCCGCAACGATCCGTTCTGCATGTTCGATGTGGCCGAGGACATTGCCGGCGCCTGGGGCTCGCTGTTCATCGATGCCGGCGATGCTGGCCATCTCAATGCGGATTCCGGCTTCGGCCCATGGCCCGAAGGATCGATGACTTTTGCCAAGTTCCTGACGGGCCTTTAGTGCATGTCGCCCAAAAGTGCGCAGCGGTTTTGGGACAACGACATGCATGAAACAAAGACTTTAAGCGCGTTGCATCCCTTCAATGCGACGCGCTTTAGGGGCCGATCGAGTCCCTCACGCTCTTCAGCAGGGTCTTTGCCCCCAGACCGATCAGCGCATGCTCGGAACCCATCGCGAGCAGCCGATAGCCCATCGACACCACACGGCCGGCGATGGCCGGCTCGATGACGTAGATTGCGGCATGCTTGCCGGCCTTGCGTGTCCGCTCGGCGATCGAGGCAACAGTTTCCATCATGCTTTCGAGCGTCGAGTTGACGGCGGCGCCGTTCGACCAGGCAATCGAGAAATCCGATGGGCCAAGGAAGATGCCATCGATACCCGGCGTGTCGAGGATGCCGTCGAGCGCATCGAGGGCGGCGCGCGTTTCGACCATGGCGAAGGCCATGGTGCGCTCGTTGCTGTCGCGCAGCCAGTCGGCATAGTCGCCCTTGCCATGACGCGGAAAGGCATAGGTCGGGCCCCAGGAGCGCTCGCCGAGTGGCGGGTACTTCATGGCGGCGGCAAACAGCCGCGCGTCCGCCACCGAATTCACCATCGGCGCAATCACCGCCTCGGCGCCGAAATCGAGCGCGCGGCTGGCCATGTCGAAACGGCCGACCGGAATGCGCACCAGCGCCGGTTTGTTGGCGGCCAGCACCGGCCCAAGGCCGCGCAGCACGCTGTCCTCGTGATGTCCGCCATGCTGCATGTCGAGCGTGACGGCATCGAAACCCTGTCTGGCAAGAATCTCGACCGTCAGGGCATCAGGCACGCCAGACCATGCGGTGCACAACGTTTCATCGGCCGCAAGGCGTGACTTCAGGGACATGGGCGCCTTCCTTATTCGCTCGCATCGGCCCAAAAAATCGGAAAGCCCGATGCGAGGACTCAAAGTTTTAGAGCGTACTTTGTGCGTCCGAATGGATGCATGTCGCTCTAATGCAGTTCAGCCGGAAACGACCGCAAAGGCAAAGAAAAACCGCCTGGAGAGACCAGGCGGTCGATTGGTCCAGTGAGTCAATTGGCTCAGAGCAAGGATCAGGTGTTCTTGATCTGCTCGATTGCCTGCGCCATCAGATCGTCCATGGTGCGGCGAATCTGATGGTCCGACTGGGCGACCCCGGCTTCGTCGAAATCCTTGCGGATCTTGCGGAAAACGTCGTGATCGCCGGCTTCCTCGATGTCGGCGAGGACGACCTGGCTGGCATAGGCTTCGGCGTCGGCCCCGGCCTTGCCGAGCTTTTCGGCGGCCCACAGGCCGAGCGCCTTGTTGCGGCGGGCCGCTGCCTTGAACCGGAGTTCCTCGTCGATTACGAACTTGCGCTCGAAGCCCTCCTCGCGATCTTTCATGCTGCTCATGGCATCCCTCCGGTCAAATCCGATTCGTTGGCAGTCGAAATATGTGTATTGCCGCAGCACAAACCAAAAGCCCGCGGGCCGGTCAATATGGTATGTCACTTGCTGCGCTGCGGCATTTCATTCCGGAAAGCGGTGATTGAAAGGATTTGCCGATTGAGCAAACAGTGTGATTGGGATAGACACCGGCATTGAACCCCTACCGTTGCCGCACTAATTTAGGCAAACGGACAGGAACTGGTCGCATGCCGCCTGCCCGGAAATCCAGAGAAAAGATCAGATGAAAAATCGCCGCCGCATTTATGAAGGCAAGGCCAAGATCCTCTATGAGGGACCTGAGCCGGGAACACTGATCCAATTCTTCAAGGACGACGCGACCGCTTTTAACAAAAAGAAGCACGAAATCGTCGATGGCAAAGGCGTGCTCAACAACCGCATTTCCGAGCACATCTTCAACCATCTCAACCGGATGGGCATTCCGACCCATTTCATCCGCCGGCTCAACATGCGCGAGCAGCTGATCAAGGAAGTCGAGATCATCCCGCTCGAGGTGGTGGTGCGTAACGTGGCTGCCGGTTCGCTGGCCAAGCGTCTCGGCATCGAGGAAGGCACCGTGCTGCCGCGCTCGATCATCGAATTCTATTACAAGGCCGACGCGCTCGACGACCCGATGGTGTCTGAAGAGCACATCACCGCTTTCGGCTGGGCGAGCCCGCAGGAGATCGACGACGTCATGGCGCTGGCCATCCGCGTCAACGACTTCCTTTCAGGCCTGTTCATGGGCGTCGGCATCCAGCTCGTCGACTTCAAGATCGAATGCGGCCGGCTGTTCGAAGGCGACATGATGCGCATCGTCGTTGCCGACGAGATCTCGCCGGACTCCTGCCGTCTGTGGGACGTGGCGACGCAGGACAAGCTCGACAAGGATCGTTTCCGCCGCGACATGGGTGGTCTCGTCGAAGCCTATCAGGAAGTCGCCCGCCGCCTTGGCATCATGAACGAGAACGAGCCGCCGCGCCCCGCCGGGCCGGTGCTCGTCGCCTCGACCGATGGCGTTAAAGGCAAGCCGCACTGAGTTTTTTGCCGCGCAATACTTCGAACAGGAGCATGTCCAGCGTGATCAAGGCCCGCATTACCGTAACCCTCAAGAACGGCGTGCTCGACCCGCAAGGCAAGGCGATCGAACATGCGCTGTCCGGAATGGGCTTTGACGGCGTCGGCCAGGTGCGGCAGGGCAAGGTCTTCGACGTCGAGCTTGCGGAGAGCGACAAGGCCAAGGCGGAGGCCGATCTCAAAGCCATGTGCGACAAGCTTCTGGCGAACACGGTGATTGAGAACTATAGTGTGGCCATTACCTGAGGTTGTGCCGGAGGGCAGATGGCCGAGCTTGATGGAAGCTTGATATTTGAAGTCCTCAGGTCCATTCAGTCGCGGCTGGACAGGATGGATTTGACGCTCGGGGAGGTAAGGTCCGAACTCGGCTCCATCCGCGGCCACCTCATTGCCACCGAGGGTGACGTGAAGAACATCTACTGCGTGCTGGCTCGCGAGGACGAGTGCCTGGAACATATTGAACGCGCTTAGACCTGCGCGAACTTGCCGAAGCCCAGAGGCCTTACGAACCAAAATGAAATCAGCCGTCGTCCTCCTGCCAGGCCTCAACCGTGACCGCGACATGATCGCGGCGCTGACCAAGATTTCGGGAACGCCACCGGTCACCGTCTGGCAGACCGACACCGAAATCCCCGACGTCGACCTGATCACCATTCCCGGCGGCTTTTCCTTCGGCGACTATCTGCGCTGCGGCGCCATTGCCGCGCGCATGCCGGTGATGCGGGCGGTCGCCGAAAAGGCGGCCAAGGGTGTCATGGTCATCGGCGTCTGCAACGGCTTCCAAATCCTGGTCGAGGCCGGGCTGCTGCCGGGCGCCTTGATGCGCAACACATCGCTGAAATTCGTCTGCCGGCAAGTCAAGCTGCAGATCGCCAACGCGAACACGATGTTCACCCGCCGCTATCAGCCGGGCCAGATCATCCGCTCGCCGGTGGCGCATCACGACGGCAATTACTTTGCCGACGCCGAGACGCTTCGCAGGCTCGAAGGCGAAGGCCAGGTCGTGTTCCGCTATGCGGAAGGCACCAATCCCAACGGCTCGATAAACGACATTGCCGGCATCATCAACGGCCAGGGCAATGTGCTCGGCCTGATGCCGCATCCCGAGAACCTGATCGAAGCGGCGCATGGCGGCAGCGACGGCCGGGCACTGTTCGAAAGTGCCCTCGGCATCGCCGCTTGATATCTTCGGCGCTCATCCCTTTTCCGAACTCGAAATAGGCGCCGCCTGACCATGAGACAGACGATTGCCCGCCTCGCTCTCGTCGCCACCGTCGGCCTTGTGCTCGCCTCCTGCCAATCGAAGCCGAAGAACGCGCCGGCGGCTTCGGGTAAGAGCGCGGCACTGCTTGCCATGGAACAGGTGGCGATCGCCGCCCACAAATGCTGGATCGCCAGCAAGGATCCCGCCTTCAAGCCCTATCAGATGGCCAATGAGCTGAATTCATTCACCGGCACACCGCGCTTCCTGCTGGTCCCAGCCAAGCACTATGGCGGAAAGCCGTTGCTGGTCGTGCAGGCGCAAGGCAATTCACGCCGCGTCGACGTCTACGGTCCGCTGATGAACGAGCCGCTCGGTGAACGCATCGGTTCGGACATCGCGCGCTGGCAAACAGGCAATCCGGCCTGCGGTGCGGCTGCGTAGCGTCACGGCCCGCTTGCTGCAGATCGCCAGCCTGGTGGGCCTGCCGATATACCACGCCGCTATTCGAGACGGGGGCACGCGAGACGCATTCTCAGTCCCAGAACGGCCTCAGACCCTCACGATGGGCATCGGCGCGCGAGATGCCGATGTCCTTGAGCTGATCGTCGGTCATTTCCAGCAAGACCAGACGGCTGCGCCTGCGATCCAGCAGGCTGCCGATCCGGTTTGCGAGTGACTGGACCGTGCGCACCAGGCGGCGGATGTAGCCTTGCCGGCCTCCGGGCAATCCAGCTCTCGTGTAACGGATTGTATCTATTGCAGCCATTTTCTTGCCACCAGAATTCGAGATTGTACCTTTTTATTGCGAAATCGATATGTATTGACTCTCAATTCGGTGCAATATAGAAAATTGTCACCATGACAAATTGGCTTCCCGACCTTAAGTCCGGCTCCGGGCCCCTGTATCAACGGCTTGCAGATTCCATTGAAACGGACATCGACCGCGGCGTGATCGATGCGGGGGCAAAACTGCCGCCGCAGCGCGATCTGGCATACGACATCGGCACGACCGTCGGCACGGTTGGCCGGGCCTACCAATTGCTGCGCGAGCGGGGGCTGGTGAGCGGCGAAGTCGGACGCGGAACCTATGTCCTGGGCCGGCATGACACCAAAACCGATCTGTTGGCGCCCGATCCGCAGGTGGAAGGCACGCGCTCTATCGATGCGCCTCTCGGCAAGCTGCGCTTCGACAGCACGGCCGCGCCTGATATTGGCCAGGGCGACATTGTCGCCGATGTGCTCTCGCGTGCGGCGCAGGACCATCCGTATGAGATTTCAAGCTATACGCGGGATTTTCCCGACCGCTGGTCCGAGGCCGGCTGCAACTGGCTGTCGCGGAATTCGTTTCGCCCAAGCTCTGCTGGGATCGTTCCGACGCTCGGCACCCATGCCGCGGTTATGGCGGCGATTGCCGCACTGACCTCACCTGGCGACTATGTCGTCTTCGAGCACCTCACCTACTCGCAGATTTCACGCAGCGCCGGCCTGATCGGCCGCCGGACCGCGCTGGTGGCGTCCGACGAGGAAGGCATCGATCCAGACGATTTCGAGCGCGTCTGCGCGCAAAAACACCCGAAAATGCTGTTCCTGATGCCGACGGCCAAGAACCCCACACTGGTGACGCTGTCGGCAACGCGGCGCGAGGCCATCGCGCGCGTCGCGCGCGAATACAATGTCGTCCTGATCGAGGACGATCTCTATGGCGATCTGACCGACGACCCGACGCCGCTCTTGGCCGAATATGCCCCCGAACGGACCATCGTTGCCGGCGGCCTGTCGAAATCCGTCGCGGCTGGTGTTCGCGGCGGCTGGCTCGCCTGTCCGCCGGCCTATCGCCACCGGATCCGGGTCGCTCACAAGATGCTGACGGGCGGCCTCCCGTTCCTGCTGGCGGAAGTGTGTAGCCGGCTGGTGCTGTCCGGCCAGGCCAGCGAGATGCGCAAGCGCAGCATCGTCGAGATCAATGCGCGCATTGCGATCGTGCGCGAGACGCTGGCCGGGTTCGACTTCAAGGCCGTGGACAATGTGCCCTTTGTCTGGCTCACCCTGCCTGATCCATGGCTTTCCGGCACGTTCAAGAATGCCTGTCTCGAACATGGCGTGCTTATCGATGATGAGGACGAGTTCAAGGCGGGCCGTTCCGAGCAGGTTTTCCACGGCGTGCGTTTCGGCGTTTCACAGCCGAGTCGGCGAGAGGACATCGCGGGCGGCGTCGGCGCGATCAGGCGGCTTCTGGACGAAGGCCGTGCCGGTTACGACAGTTTCTCCTGAGCCGCTTGAAACCTGCGGATCGAGTAGCGATCTTTCGCTGGTTGCTGCACCCTTTCCATCGTTTTTCGTCGCTTGGTGGGTGTATCGGCCTTCGCGCTTGCGATAAGAGGGGACTCGATCCCAAGGACATAAATTGCCGACCATGACCATTTCCAATTCCGTGCCGATCACTCCGGAACTCATTGCCGCGCACGGGCTGAAGCCCGACGAGTATCAGCGCATCCTCGACCTGGTCGGGCGAGAGCCGAGCTTTACCGAGCTCGGCATCTTCTCGGCGATGTGGAACGAGCACTGCTCCTACAAATCCTCGAAAAAGTGGCTGCGCACGCTGCCGACCACCGGGCCGCAGGTCATCCAGGGGCCGGGCGAGAATGCCGGCGTGGTCGATATCGGCGACGGCGACTGCGTCGTCTTCAAGATGGAAAGCCATAACCACCCCTCCTACATCGAGCCCTATCAGGGTGCGGCGACAGGCGTTGGCGGCATCCTGCGCGACGTCTTCACCATGGGCGCGCGGCCGATCGCAGCAATGAACGCGCTGCGCTTCGGTGCGCCGGATCATCCCAAGACCAGGCACCTCGTCGCCGGCGTCGTTGCCGGCGTTGGCGGCTACGGCAATTCCTTCGGCGTGCCGACGGTCGGCGGTGAGGTCAATTTCGACGCGCGCTATAATGGCAACATCCTGGTCAACGCCTTCGCGGCGGGGCTTGCCAAGACCGATGCCATCTTCCTGTCGGAAGCCAAGGGCGTCGGCTTGCCGGTCGTCTATCTCGGCGCCAAGACCGGCCGCGACGGTGTCGGCGGCGCCACCATGGCCTCGGCCGAGTTCGACGACAAGATCGACGAGAAGCGGCCCACCGTTCAGGTCGGCGATCCCTTCACCGAAAAATGCCTGCTCGAAGCCTGCCTCGAACTGATGGCGTCCGGCGCCGTCATCGCCATCCAGGACATGGGTGCCGCCGGTCTCACCTGCTCGGCGGTCGAGATGGGCGCCAAGGGCGACCTCGGCATCGAGCTCGACCTCGACAAGGTGCCGGTGCGCGAGGAGCGCATGAGCGCCTATGAGATGATGCTGTCGGAGAGCCAGGAGCGCATGCTGATGGTGCTGCGCCCCGAAAAGGAAAAGGAAGCCGAGGCGATCTTCCACAAATGGGGCCTCGACTTCGCCATTGTCGGCAAGACCACCGACGATCTGCGCTTTCGCGTGCTGCACCAGGGCGACGAGGTCGCCAACCTGCCGATCAAGGACCTTGGCGACCAGGCGCCGGAATATGACCGTCCCTGGGCCGAACCGAAGAAGCCGGTGCCCCTGGCTGCCAGCGATGCACCACAAGCCGACGTCGCCGAGGCGCTGCTGAAACTGCTCGGCGGACCCGACCTGTCATCGCGCCGCTGGGTATGGGAGCAGTACGACACGCTGATCCAGGGCAATTCGCTGCAGCTTCCGGGCGGCGATGCCGGCGTGGTGCGCGTCGAAGGTCATCCGACCAAAGCGCTCGCCTTCTCCTCCGACGTGACGCCGCGCTATTGCGAGGCCGACCCTTACGAGGGCGGCAAGCAGGCGGTGGCCGAGTGCTGGCGCAATCTTACCGCCACCGGCGCCCTGCCGCTCGCCGCCACCGACAATCTCAATTTCGGCAACCCGGAACGGCCCGAGATCATGGGCCAGCTGGTCGGCGCCGTGAAAGGCATTGGCGACGCTTGCCGTGCGCTCGGCTTCCCGATCGTCTCCGGCAATGTCTCGCTCTACAACGAAACCAACGGACGAGGCATTTTGCCGACGCCGACCATCGGCGGCGTCGGACTGATCGCCGACTGGTCGAAGATGGCGCGGATCGGCTTTGCCGCCGAGAGCCAGATGATCCTGCTTGTCGGCGCGCCGTCCATGTGGGGAACGCATCTCGCCCAGTCGGCCTACATGCGCGACATTCATGGCCGCACCGACGGCCCGCCGCCGCCGGTCGACCTCGACCATGAAAAGCGCGTCGGCGACCATGTACGCGCCCTGATCGCCTCAGGCGTCGTTACATCAGCGCATGACGTTTCCGATGGTGGCATTGCCGTCGCGCTGGCCGAGATGGCGATGGCGTCCGGCATCGGCGCGACCGTCCCCGGCCTGGTCGGGACCGATCCGATCCCGGTCTGGTTCGGCGAGGATCAGGGCCGCTATCTCTTGACGCTGTCGATCGATCCGCAGAGCGACGAATGGGATGCAATTCGCGAACAGCAAAGTGAGCTCGGCATCTTTGCGCCGTGGATCGGCTCGACCGGCGGCAATGACCTGAAACTCGGCGAGGCACGGGCGATCCCTGTCAGCGAATTGACCGCTGCCCATGAATCCTGGTTTCCTCGCTTCATGGCAAATGAGGTCGTGGACCCGTGATATGATCGAGTGGGGTCGTTTGGGTGTGGTTCATCCGCCATTTCGATCATATTTATAAGATCACGACCTGAACAAGGAATCCTCGCATGGCAATGGACGCGCACGACATCGAACGGCTGATCAAGGAAGGCATTCCGGACGCCAAGGTGACGATCCGCGACCTGGCCGGTGACGGCGACCATTATGCGGCCGAGGTGGTGGCCGAAAGCTTTCGCGGCAAAAGCCGCGTCCAGCAGCATCAGATGGTCTATGACGCGCTGAAGGGCAATATGGGCGGCGTGCTGCACGCGCTCGCTTTGCAGACCAGTGTGCCGGACTGAGCTTCGGCGTCCAACCCCTCGTTACTTTTTCGCGAGACGGCAATCATCGGCCCTGCCGGATATTTTTCGCCGACGATCGATCTCTCGCCATTCGACAGCGCCGAGACCACTCCGTCGAAGAAAAGCGCGTTGGGGCAATGCAGCGCATCACGGAACAGGCGAGCAAAGCTGCCGAGACTGACTTGCGAGCACCAGATCACGATTGCCGGAGCCACCAGATCAAGGCCAGCGTAACGAGCACAATACCAGTCAGGATTGCCGCGCCATCTCGCCTTTTATCGCTTCCTTGGGAAAATAGCTGGCCGATGCTCTTGGCCCAATATCAAGCCATCCTTTGCGCCATTTGCGTGACGATGCGGCAAACGTCTTGTTTCAGGCAACCTATGGGTTTATTTGAAAGGTATGTTTCGAGCCCGACTCCCGCGGGCATGAAAGGATTCTCTATGAGCGGTATCAACGACTACATCGACAGCGAAGTGAAGGGCAACGACGTCGTCCTTTTCATGAAGGGCACGCCCGGTTTCCCGCAATGCGGGTTTTCCGGCCAGGTCGTGCAGATCCTCGACTACATCGGGGCCGACTACAAGGGCGTCGACGTGCTGACCTCGGCCGAGCTACGGCAAGGTATCAAGGAATATTCCAACTGGCCGACGATCCCTCAACTCTACGTCAAGGGTGAATTCGTTGGCGGCTGCGACATCATCCGCGAGATGTTCCAGGCAGGCGAACTTCAGACGTTCCTCGTCGAAAAGGGCGTGGGCGTCAAAGGCGCCGCCTGAATTTTGTTTGCGCTTGATCCCCAGCGAAATCGATCCCGATTTCGGGGTCATGCGCTAAACGCCGGGCCAGCCCCCACCTCGGCAGACTGAGTACCTCCCCCGTATTGGGGCCTAAGACGAATGAATGCGCTGGTGCGCCGGCGCTTTTCGTTTGAAGATCGGACTTTGCCGTGGATCAGCATGCACAAGCGCCGGAGGCAAGCACCTTGCCTATTCCGCGCTGGGAATTCATCGCGCTTTGCGCTGCGTTGATGGCGCTCAACTCGCTGGCCATCGACATCATGCTGCCGGCGCTGCAGCAGATCGGCGCCTCGCTGGGCGTGGAAAATGAAAACCACCGTCAGTACGTGATTGCCGCCTATATTCTGGGCTTTGGCGGCGGGCAGCTCTTCTTCGGGCCGATCTCGGACCGCTTCGGACGCCGTGCTCCACTCGTCGTCGGATTGGTGATCTATGTCGCGGCGGCGGCTGCGGCGGCAATCGCTCCGTCATTCGCTATTCTTCTTCTGTGCAGGCTGGTGCAAGGCATCGGCGCCGCGGCCACACGCGTCATCGCCGTCTCAATCGTACGCGACACGTTCGACGGCCGACGCATGGCAGAAGTCATGTCGCTGATCTTCATGGTGTTCATGGCAATTCCGGTCGTTGCTCCCGGCATCGGCCAGTTCATCATGCTGTTCGCGACCTGGCACGTGATCTTCATCACCATGGCGGCCGGGGCCCTGATCGTGTCGGCGTGGGCGCTGCTGCGCTTGCCCGAAACGCTGCGTCCCGAATATCGCAGACCGCTGACGGCCGAATCCATCATCGGCGGCTTTCGCATCGTGCTGACCAATCGCATGGCACTTTGCTATGCCTTCGCCAGCACTTTTGCCTTCGGCGCGATGTTCGGCTTCATCAACTCGGCGCAGCAGATCTATGTCGGCGTCTTCGGCGTCGGCGAGATGTTCCCGGTGATTTTCGCAGGGATCGCCGGCGTGCTCGCCTTTTCGAACTATCTGAATTCGCGCCTTGTCGGCCGCATCGGCATGCGCCGCCTGTCGCAGAGCGCGCTGCTCTTGTTTCTGGCCATCAGCCTCGCCTGGCTGATCGTTTCCATCCAAATGAAGATGCCGCTCTGGCTTTTCATCACCTTCTTTGCCTGTGCGATGGTCCCGTTTGGCGCACTCGGCGCGAATTTCAACGCGCTCGCCATGGAGCCGCTCGGCCAGTTGGCCGGCACGGCATCGTCCATTCTGGGTTTCATGCAAACCTTCCTCGGTGGCCTGCTCGGCACGCTGATCGGCCAAGCCTTCAACGGCACGGTGACGCCCTTGGCCGCCGGATTCTGCAGCGTTTCGCTTGGCGCATTGGTGATGGTGCTGATCGCCGAGCGCGGCAAGTTCTTCCAGCCGCAGAACCCGCCGGTTTAATGCACATTGCCGGACGCGCTTTAGGATGCACCCCCACTCGCTGCTGTGAAGCGAGGGAACAGCGTACGCCCTGCGATCGCTCCACCCATGCTGTCCGAAACGGGCAGTGGCAGGGCCTTATCGAGAGCCTCGAGGACGGAAGCCACGAAGGCCCGGTTAAGGGTGTCATCATTCCCTAGACGGGAGAAGCTGGCGCGAGGCTTGCCGATAAGTGTTCCGTTTCGGCGAATTGAGAACTGCAGCGTCAGGGTCATGCCCGCGGTTCCGGGCGGCGGCTCCCAGCAGGCGACGATCGCGGACAACATCTCGTTTATGGTGTCGACGGGATCGGGACTGCGACATGCGCGTTCCTGCGATCTTGCCGCGTTCGGACCGGCAACCAAGGCAAGGGCAAGGACCAGTGCGACAATTGCGAACCGAGATTTCATCTCGGGTCTCCGGTTTCGCGCGGACAAATGTAATCGAATTTTCGACGAAAGCCTTCATCGAGTATCAGCGCGTCGCATGAATCCCTTCAGACATCAGCGTCGATAACGGCGAGCGCCGCGTCGATGCCTTTGCCGACCGTGAGTTCCTGGCCCAAAGCGTTCATCGCGCCGCCAAGTGCCGCCAGCGCCGCGATCGCATAGATCGGCTGGGCGGTCGGGCCCATATGGCCGATGCGTGTCAGCTTGCCCAATGTTTCGCCGCGGCCCGACGAGAACACCACGCCGTAGCGGGCGCGCGCGGCCTGCCGAAGCGCCTTCTCATCGATGCCTTCGGGCGTCCGGACGGCGGTCGTGATCGGCGATGCGATATTGTCGCTGGCGGCCCAGATCGAAAGACCCATGGCGACGACGCCGGCGCGCATGGCCTTGGCGGTGAGCGCGTGGCGCGCCCACACCGCCGCCGGGCCCTCGTTGAGATAGAGGTCGAGCGCGACGTCGAGCCCGTTCATCTCCGCCACGGACGGCGTGAATGGAAACGGCTTGTCCTTCGACCAAGCATGCTCCCAGTCGACGATGCTGAGCATCGACGCGCGTGGCGCCAGTGGATTTGCCTTCATCTTGGCCCAGGCGCGCTCGCTGACGCCCATCATCGTCAGGCCGGGAGGTGCGCCGAGGCATTTGTTCGGGCCGGTGACATAGATGTCGGCCTTGCAGTCCTCAGGATGCGTTTTCATGCCGCCGAAGGACGAAACGGCGTCGACGATCAGATAGGCGCCATGCGAAACCAGCGCGCCGATGGCGTCGATCGGGTTGATGGTGCCCGACGGCGTGTCGTGGTGGCAGACGGAAACGATGGTGATTTCCGGATGCGCTTCCAGCATTGCCGCAACCGCCTGCGGGTCGATCGCTTCATTATAGGGCACCTCGATTTCGAGCAGATGCGGCGAATAGCGCTTCGCCCAATAGCCAAATCCCTTGCCATAGACTCCCGAGACAAGGTTGAGCACGACGTCGTCGGGCGTGATAAGCGAGGCTGCGGCGGCCTCCAGGCCAAGGACCGGCTCGCCATGGAGAATGACCGGCTTGTTCGACAGCCGCATTGCCTTCTGCGCCTTGTCGACCACCGCCTCGTAAAAGAGCTGGAACGCCGGGTCGTAGTCGTAGAGCACGGTGCGGCCGAGGCCGCGTAGCACGTCGGCATAGCCGTTCACCGGCCCGGCGGTGAGCGTGATGACCGGTTCGGCGTGTTCGAAATAGCGCATGGTCTTTGTCTCCGCATTGGCGGCGGTCAGCCGTAGAATTGCGTGCCGGTCCGATAGGTTTGAAGTTATCCATGTCGTGCGAATACATCAGCTCGGCGCCGGCGAGCTTCTTCACCTTGCGCATCGAATTGAAGGCCGCCTAGCACGACGTTTCAAGGCTCTTCTGCGTGTAGGCCGCGTCGATGGTGAACATGATCGGCTTGCGTTTGGGACCGGATCTATCCCGCACGGCCTATTCCGCCCAGAGTTCCCGGCGCAGTTCGCGCCAGCTTGCTTCGTCCGGTGCGACAAGAAGGCCACCGCCGACATGCGAAGGCCGATAGGTGCTGCCGTCGAAACGCGCCGCGTAACCACCTGCCTCGGCATGGATCAGCACACCAGCCAGATGATCCCACGGCATCAGCTTGTTGTAGACGACAAAGTGGGCGTGGCCGCTCGCCAGCAGGCGGTATTCGTGTGCCGCGCAGCGATAGCCGAATTGCGACAAGGACTTCGTCTGGTTGCGCGCCAGTCGTGACCGTTCCGGCTCGGGCATATATTGCCAGGAAACCGCGCCGGTCATTTGCGAGATCGGCGCAGGCTCGGCGACATGCACCTTCTCCAAAGTGCCATGCGCATGCCGTATGTGGCTGCCAGCACCCCTGGCGCCGATCAGCCAGTCCTTGCCGATGGGATCGTGAATGATGCCGGCGACGGTCTCGCCCTTCACCACGACGCCCAGCATGACGCCGAACAGCGGCACGCCTGAGGCGAAATTGAAAGTGCCGTCGACGGGATCGATAACGAAGGCGAGATCGGCTTCGCCGAGGCCCTGGAGCAGCGCCGGGTCGTCGGAACAGGCTTCCTCGCCGACGATCATCGCCTGGGGGTAGCGCTCACGCAGCCTGACGGTGATGAGCCGCTCGGCACTCACATCGGCCTCCGTCACCAGATCGGCTGCCGAGGTCTTCTGGCGGATGTCGCCCTCATCCAGCCGGCGAAAGCGCGGCATGATCTCGGCAATGGCGGCGTCGGATAGAAGCTTGGCGAGCCAGTCGATCGCGGTATCGTCAAATGTCATTGGGGATGTCTTGCCGTGTCAGGGTTTCATTGAGTGCGGCGAAATCGAAGAGTTTGCGATCGAGCAGATGCGAGGGCCGCACGTTGGTCATGGCGTGGATCATCGTGTCCTTGCGGCCGGGCATGCGCTTTTCCAAGTCGTCGAGCATCGCCTTCATCGCATTGCGCTGCAGGCCGTCCTGGCTGCCGCACAGATCGCACGGGATGATCGGGAACTTCATGGCGCCGGCGAATTTTTCGAGATCGGCCTCGGCGCAATAGGCGAGCGGCCGTAGCACCATGACGTCGCCGTCGTCGTTGAGCAGTTTTGGCGGCATGGCGGCGAGGCGCCCGCCATGGAACAGGTTCATGAAAAAGGTTTCGAGAATGTCTTCGCGGTGGTGGCCGAGCACCAATGCCGAGCAGCCCTCCTCCCGTGCGATGCGGTAGAGATGGCCGCGCCTGAGCCGCGAGCACAGCGAACAGTAGGTGCTGCCCTCGGGAAGCTTGTCGGTCACCACCGAATAGGTGTCCTGATATTCGATGCGGTGCGCAATGGCGTATGCGTTGAGATAATCGGGCAGAATGTGTTTCGGAAAGTTCGGCTGGCCCTGGTCGAGATTGCAGGCCAACAGGTCGACCGGCAGCAGCCCGCGCCATTTGAGGTCGAGCAGCACAGCGAGCAGGCCGTAGGAATCCTTGCCGCCAGACAAGGCGACCAGCCAGCGATCGCCGGGCCTGACCATCGAAAAATCGTCGATCGCCTGACGGGCGTGACGCAGCAGCCGCTTGCGCAGCTTGTTGAATTCGACGGAGGACGGCACATCGGCAAACAGCGGATGAAAGCCGCCTGCGGCATCAGCGATCGGTTCGATTGTTTCTGGCAGCATGTTCATGGCGCGGCGGCCCCAAAAGTCCTTGTTGCTGCCCGGAGTAGCGCATCGGCCCGAAAATCGAAATCGATTTTCAGAACCCCAAAGAAAAGGCCGCCTCGAGGGCGGCCTTCGATGATGTCGCAGATGAAGAAAATCGATCAGCGCGAATAGAATTCCACGACCAGGTTCGGTTCCATCTGCACGGCGAAGGGAACATCTGACAGGCCGGGGATGCGCCCGAAGGTCGCGGTCATCTTGTTATGATCGACCTCGATGTAATCAGGCACGTCGCGCTCGGCCAAGCCTACCGATTCCAGGACGATCACCAGCTGCTTCGACTTTTCGCGCACTTCGATGACGTCGCCCGGCTTGCAGCGGTATGAGCCGATGTTGACGCGCTTGCCGTTGACATTGATGTGGCCGTGATTGACGAACTGGCGAGCGGCAAAAATGGTCGGCACGAACTTGGCGCGGTAGACGACCGCGTCGAGACGCGATTCGAGCAGGCCGATCAGGTTCTCCGAGGTGTCGCCCTTGCGGCGGTCCGCCTCTTCATAGACCTTGCGGAACTGCTTTTCCGAAACGTCGCCGTAGTGACCCTTCAGCTTCTGCTTGGCACGCAGCTGCAGGCCGAAATCGGAAAGCTTGCCCTTGCGGCGCTGGCCGTGCTGGCCGGGACCGTATTCGCGCTTGTTGACCGGGGATTTCGGGCGGCCCCAGATGTTTTCGCCGAGACGGCGGTCGATCTTGTATTTCGCGGATTCGCGCTTGCTCATCGCATTCCCTTTCAAAACAACAGACCCGGAACCTCATGGTCCGGGTGAAGGAAACGCGCCCTCCTCTGGCCCCCGTTTTCGAGACCTGACAGGGTTTTCCCACGCAACGCGGCGGAAGACCCACGGGACACGTCATTCTAGACAAGACTCCGGAAAGAATAGAGCGGCTTTCCAAACGCCTTGCGCACATAAAAAGAAACCACCGGACGCTGAGGCCCGGTGTTGGTGGGCTGATTAGACGGAGATTTAACTGGTGTCAAGCTTGCAGCGGCTGGCGTTGGTGATGGCAGGCGGTCCTCGACGTTGAATGCAGTGCTCGATGGCATTTGCGCCGGAGCCGGCGCAGGCTAGGCATTGGCGCGGACACAAACATCACAAGTTATGCCGCATCGTGGTCATCGCAAGGTCATCCGCTACAAGGTACGGCGCGGCCACCGGGCCTGGTAGCACCGGCTTTGTGTTTGACCGCTGGTTGGTCAAACGTGGACCCGGAAACGACCGCCCATTGGGGGTGCGCCCAGTCGGACACGCGGCGGGCTAGTGTTTCGATTTCTTCTCGGGCAGGCCCTTACGCTTGGTCTCGGCGAATTCCTCGAGCTGCTTTTCGCTCATGGATTTGTACATTCCCTTCGAAGGGCCTTTGAGTTCGCTCTTTTTGGTTTCGCCACGCTTGGCGGACAATGCCGCGCCGGCGGCTTTCTGCTGGGCCTTTGATGTGGCTGGCATGATCGTTTCTCCCGTCTTGCAATGAGGGAAAAACGCACCGGTCCGGGTGATGTTCCCAGATATCAGGAAATCGCCAGCCCAAACCCCTGCATCAGGCGGCGAGTCGGGAAATCAACCCTCTTTGAGGTGAAGACGGCAAGATCGGCGCCTTCCGGCAACGCCTCGCCGCCATTCCTGGCCTCGGTGTCCGCGAGCAGCGAGAGCGCCCGTCGCGCGATCGCCTCGGCAGGATCGAGCCAATCGACCGGCCAAGGTGCCGTCTTGCGCATGCGGTTGGCCAGAAAAGGGTAATGGGTGCAGGCAAGCACGACGATGTCGGTCCGCAGCTCATCATGTGCGACGAAGCATGGCGCGATTTCGGCACGCACGGCCTCTTCATCGACGAAGCCCTCACGCATATAGACCTCGGCCAGTCCCGCCAGATTGTCGCTGCCAACGAGCCGGACATGGCATTTCTGCGCCCATTTGCCGATCAGGTCGCGCGTATACTGGCGCTTGACGGTGCCGGGCGTCGCCAGCACCGAAACCAGCCCGGAGCGCGTGCGTTCCGCCGCCGGCTTGATCGCCGGCACCGTGCCGACGAAAGGATGGCCGGGAAATCTTTCGCGCAACGCATCGATGACCAGCGTCGAGGCGGTATTGCAGGCGATGACCGAAATGGCCGGCGAAAAACGGTCGAGCAGCTTGCCGAACAGTTCCAGTATATGCGCCCTCAGTGCCGGCTCCTCCCAAGCGCCATAGGGGAAAGCCGCGTCGTCGGCGACATAGACGAATCGGCGGTCGGGCATCAGCACGCGCGCTTCGCGCAGCACCGTCAGGCCGCCGATGCCGGAATCGAACATCAGGATCGGGCGGGCGTTTGAGAGATCGGTCATTGTCATTCAGGAAAGGGAGCTGGGGAGAGAAGGCTGGCCTAGGCTTAGGCCAATGATGCGTTTTACCTGGCACGGTTCTATCTGCAACCATCATGGCCTTGATGCGGCGAGATGATCACACAAGGCCCCGCTTGCCGAAGCCGCCGGACCGCGGCCGGCTGTTTGGCAGAGACGCAGGTTGAGATGCAGGATGGTTCGACGGCGCCGGTGCGGCGCGCATGGCGTACGCCGGAGCCTGGGCCGTCACGCCGGCGGCCGACTCTGAATGGGGCGCCCGGCCGCCGCGCAACGGCCTGGGAGGGTCGAGATCATCGAAACTTAGGGAAGACGCCATATCCGCAAAGCTGTCCCCCGCCGGCTTGGCCGCCAAGATGACCGCCCAGAGCCCGACGAGAGCGAGTCCCAGCAGGTTAAGGCCGGAATGCGAATCTTCGCCGTCGAATTTCACGACAAGAACAGTGCCGGCCTGCAGAATCGCAAACAGGGCCGAGAACACAATGTACGACCAAAGGATCCATTTGGGTCCTTGCGCGTCGCGGCTTCGACGCCGGGCGAAATTCGCGCGGAACAGCACGATCACCAGCGAAGCGACGAGAACGGCCGCGGCCAGCCCTTCCCTGGAAGGACCAGGTTTCGAATTGGCCAATCCCTCGATGCCGATGGTCGATACGATGCAAAGCACAAATGTCACAATTTCCGCAACCAGCAGGGCCGCGGAATAGAAGAAAAAGCGAAGACGACCGATATTTGAGTTAAACATCCGAGGATCCACCCTTCGCCGGACGATGGATCATATCGAATAAAATTCAGTTACTGGTGAAGCAGCCGTTCTCACGATCGGTTCTATTCTTTGTCTGTCACCTTGCGGGCGCGTGCCGCCGCTGCCGGAAGCCGTCTTGGATCATCGCCCGGCGATCCGTCGCCGCGCGGCATGGCCGGCGAGAACCTGTCCAGCGATGATATTATGCCGCGCAGCACCTTGAGCTCCGGCTCGGCGAAGCCGGCGCGCGTCAGCACCGCCCGCAGATTGTCGACCAACTTCGGCTTCTTCGGCGCCGGGCGGAAATAGCCGCGCGCTTCGAGCGCGCCTTCCAGGTACGCGAACAGGCCGTGCAATTGTTCCTTGGTCGCCGGCATCATGTCGGGGCTGGAAAAATTGGTTTTCGTCTCATCTTCCAAGCCCGACTTCATCCATTCATAAGACATCAGCAGGGCCGCCTGGGCGATGTTGAGCGAAGAGAAGGCGGGATCGACCGGGAAGGTGACGATCTCGTCGGCCAGGCCGACCTCGTCATTGTAGAGCCCGAACCGCTCGCGGCCGAACAGGATGCCGGTGCGCTGTCCGGATCGCTGGCGCGCTCTCAGCGCCCTGCCCGCCTCGACCGGTCCGCGCACCGGCTTGAAATTATCGCGCGCGCGCGCCGTGGTGGCGAAGACGAAATTCAGGTCGGCGACCGCCGAGGCCAGATCGTCGAATACTCTAGCGGCATCGATGACATGGTCGGCGCGGCTCGCGGCGGCGCGCGCCTTGTCGCTCGGCCAGCCGTCGCGCGGATTGACGAGGCGCAGTTCGGCAAGGCCGAAGTTCGCCATGGCGCGCGCGACCATGCCGATATTCTCGCCGAGCTGCGGCTCGACCAGGATGATCGCCGGGCCTGCGGCAGGAGGGATGTCGTTGCTGGCTTGCATGGGTGTCAATGAACTGCTGTTTGCGGCATTTCAGCGTCCCCTGCCATATCCGGCCGCGAAAATGAAGCTTTGGTAAGGAACGCCCGATGCCAGGGGCGAGCCCGCTGGCGCGGATCGCCGTTTGCGCGGCCAAAAATGCTTTGATATACGGGCGCATCCCCGGCCAAAGCCATGCGGGCAAGGCCGTTACGATCCCCAACAATGAGGCATTCTTTCCATGGCGAAGATCAAGGTGGCGAACCCGGTCGTCGAACTCGACGGCGACGAGATGACCCGCATCATCTGGCAGTTCATCAAGGACAAGCTGATCCACCCCTATCTCGACCTCGAACTTGAATACTACGACCTCGGCGTCGAGCACCGCGACGCCACCAACGATCAGGTGACCATCGATTCGGCCAACGCCATCAAGAAACATGGCGTCGGCGTGAAATGCGCGACGATCACGCCCGACGAGCAGCGCGTCGAAGAATTCAAGCTGAAGAAGATGTGGAAGTCGCCGAACGGCACCATCCGCAACATCCTCGGCGGCACCATCTTTCGCGAGCCGATCATCATGAAGAACGTGCCGCGGCTGGTGCCCGGCTGGACCAAGCCGATCATCGTCGGCCGTCATGCCTTCGGCGACCAGTACCGCGCCACCGACTTCCGCTTTCCCGGCAAGGGCAAGCTGACGATCAAGTTCGTCGGCGAGGACGGCACGGTGATCGAGCATGATGTGTTCGATGCGCCGGCCGCCGGCGTCGCCATGGCCATGTACAATCTCGACGAGTCGATCCGTGAGTTCGCCCGCGCCTCGCTGAATTACGGCCTGCTGCGCAATTATCCGGTCTACCTCTCGACCAAGAACACCATCCTCAAGGCCTATGACGGCCGCTTCAAGGACATTTTCCAGGAAGTCTACGAGGCTGAGTTCGAAGCCGAATTCAAGGCGAAAAAGATCTGGTACGAGCACCGGCTGATCGACGACATGGTCGCCTCCAGCCTGAAATGGTCGGGCGGCTATGTCTGGGCCTGCAAGAATTATGATGGCGACGTGCAGTCGGACACGGTGGCGCAAGGTTTTGGGTCGCTCGGCCTGATGACCTCGGTGCTGATGACGCCGGACGGCAAGACGGTGGAGGCGGAGGCCGCGCACGGCACCGTCACCCGCCACTATCGCCAGCATCAGAAGGGCGAGGAAACCTCGACCAATTCGATCGCCTCGATCTTCGCCTGGACCCGGGGCCTCACCCATCGCGCCAAGCTCGACGACAATGCCGAGCTGAAGCGCTTTGCCGAGACGCTGGAAAAAGTTTGCATTCAGACCGTCGAGGCCGGCTTCATGACCAAGGATCTGTCGCTGCTGATCGGTCCCGACCAGCCATGGCTTTCGACCACCGGCTTCCTCGACAAGATCGACGAAAATCTGCAGAAGGCGATGGCCTGACGCATGACCCTGAAAATCGGAATCATTTTCGGACAAGATCATGCGCAAAATCAAAGTGCTACAGCGTCCTTTGCGCGTCTGAAAAGACGCGCGGCGCAGTAGTGAGCGTCATGGCCAAACCCGTCGTCTACGGGGCGGACTACAGCGTCTACGTGCGAATCGTCCGCCTCGTGCTCGAGGAAAAAGGCATCGACTACGAACTTGTGCCGGTCGACATCTTTGCGGCGGGTGGCATTCCGGGCTGGTATTTCGACCATCACCCGTTCGGCCGCATCCCTGCCTTCGAGCACGACGGGTTCCGCCTCTACGAGACCAGCGCGATTGCCTGCTATGTCGACGAGGCTTTCGACGGACCGGCGTTGCAGCCAGTCGAAGCCCGACCTCGCGCAACCATGAACCAGATCATCGGCATGCTCGACGCCTATGCCTATCGGGCCATGGTCTGGGATGTCGCCGTCGAGCGGCTGGAGAAGACGGCGCCCGACGAGGCTTTGATCGCCAATGGGCTTCGGCAGGCGAGAACGACACTACAGGCACTCTCATCGCTGAAGGCCGAGGGGCCATGGCTGTTGGGAGCGGAACTGACGCTCGCCGACCTGCATGCAGCACCCATCATCGGCTATTTCGTCAAGGTCACTGAGGGGCAAAAGCTGCTGGCCGAATTTCCAGATATTCGGGACTGGTTCACGCGCATCGCCGGGCGGGAGAGCTTTGCGAAGACCGAAAAGGCCGAATGAACCGCTGCGCGAGGTAGGCAACTTTGGCCAGCCTTCCCTGCGACCGATCAGGCCGCCTCCAGTGCTGCCTTCACCGCAGCGATCGCATTCTCGGCTTTCGAGGCATCCGGGCCGCCGGCCTGGGCCATGTCAGGCCGACCGCCGCCGCCCTGCCCACCCAATGCCGCGGACGCCACGCGGACCAGATCGACCGCGCTGAAGCGGCCAGTCAGGTCGTCGGTGACGCCGACCACGACGCTCGCCTTGTTGTCCTCGCCGGCGCCAACGAAGACGACGACGCCGGAGCCGAGCGACTTCTTGCCGGCATCGGCCAACGGCTTCAAGTCCTTTGGCGAGACGCCCGATACCGCCTTGCCGAGAAAACCGACACCGGCAATGGTCTCATTTTCGGCCGGCGCACCGGCTGGCGAGCGGTCGCCCAGCGCCAGCTTCTTGCGCGCCTCGGTCAATTCCTTCTCCAGCTTCTTGCGCTCGTCGAGCAGCGCCTCGACGCGGGCCGGCACGTCGGCCGGCGAAATCTTGAGCGTGGCAGCGACCGCCTTCAGCCGCTTGTCCTGCTCGTCAAGATGCTTTCTGGCCGCCTCGCCGGTCAGCGCCTCGATGCGGCGTACGCCGGCGGCGACAGCGCCTTCCGAGACCAGCCGGACCAGGCCGATATCGCCGGTGGCGCCGACATGGGTGCCGCCGCACAGTTCGACCGAATAGGGCTTGCCGGCCTTGTCGCCGGTGACCCCGGTGCCCATCGAAACGACGCGGACCTCGTCGCCATATTTCTCGCCGAACAGCGCCATGGCGCCCTCGGCGATCGCGTCGTCGACGCTCATCAGCCGCGTCGTCACCGGGCTGTTCTGCATGACGATCTCGTTGGCCATCGCCTCGACGCGTTCCAGTTCCTCGGCCGAGATCGGCTTCGGATGGGAAAAGTCGAAGCGCAGCCGTTCCGGCGCGACCAGTGAGCCCTTTTGCGCGACATGGGTGCCGAGCACCTCGCGCAGCGCCTCGTGGACAAGGTGGGTCGCCGAATGGTTGGAGCGCAGCCGCGTGCGCCTGATATGGTCGACCTTTACCTCGACCGCTTCATCCGTCTTGACGGCGCCATTGGTAACCTTGCCAAAATGCACGAACAGGCCGTCGCCCTTCTTCTGCGTGTCGGTCACCTCGATGACAAAACCTTCGCCCGAAATCACGCCGGTGTCGCCCATCTGGCCGCCGGACTCGCCATAGAACGGCGTCTGGTTGACGACGACGCCGACAGTTTCGCCGGCAACGGCGCTCTCCACCGCAACGCCATTCCTGACCAGCGCCTGAACGATGCCTTCCGCTTGCTCGGTGTCGTAGCCCAGAAACTCGGTCGCGCCCGCCTTCTCGCGCACCGCGAACCAGACGGTCTCGGTGGCCGCGTCGCCAGAGCCGGCCCAGCTCTTGCGCGCCTCGGCCTTCTGCCGCTCCATCGCAGCATTGAAGCCGTCGAGATCGACCGAAACGCCGCGCGGGCGCAGGGCGTCCTGGGTGAGATCGAGCGGGAAGCCGTAGGTGTCGTAGAGCTTGAACGCCGTCTCGCCGTCGAGCCGGTCGCCGCTGCCCAGCGTCTCGGTTGCATCGGCAAGCAGGCCGAGGCCGCGCGCCAGCGTCTTGCGGAAGCGCGTTTCCTCGAGCTTCAGCGTCTCAGTGATCAGCGGCTGGCCGCGCACCAGTTCGGGATAGGCCTGGCCCATCTCGCGCACCAGCGCCGGCACCAGCCGCCACATCAACGGATCACCGGCGCCCAAAAGCTGCGCATGACGCATGGCGCGGCGCATGATGCGACGCAGTACGTAGCCGCGGCCCTCGTTCGACGGCAGCACCCCGTCAGCGATGAGGAAGCTCGAGGCGCGCAGATGATCGGCAATGACGCGGTGGCTCGCCCGGTTCTTGCCTTCCGCCTTGACGCCGGTCGCCTCTTCCGAGGCTCGGATCAGCGCCTTGAACAGGTCGATGTCGTAATTGTCGTGCTCGCCCTGCAGGACGGCGGCGATGCGCTCCAAACCCATGCCGGTATCGATCGACGGGCGCGGCAGTTCGATCCGCTCCGCCTTCGTCACCTGCTCGAACTGCATGAAGACGAGGTTCCAGATCTCGATGAAACGGTCGCCGTCCTCATCCGGGCTGCCGGGCGGGCCGCCCGGAATGTCGGCGCCATGGTCGTAGAAGATTTCCGAGCACGGACCGCAGGGACCGGTATCGCCCATCGCCCAGAAATTGTCGCTGGTGGCGATGCGGATGATCCTGTCCTCCGGCAGCCCGGCGATCTTCTTCCAGAAGCCCGCGGCCGCGTCGTCGGTATGGTAGACGGTCACCAGAAGCCTATCCTTGGCGATGCCGAACTCGCGGGTGATCAGGTTCCAGGCGAGCTCGATGGCGCGCTCCTTGAAATAATCGCCGAAGGAGAAATTGCCGAGCATCTCGAAGAAGGTGTGGTGACGGGCAGTGTAGCCGACATTGTCGAGATCGTTGTGCTTGCCGCCGGCGCGCACGCATTTCTGCGAGGTCGTGGCGCGCGAATAGGGACGGGTTTCAAACCCGGTGAAGACGTTCTTGAACTGCACCATGCCGGCGTTGGTGAACATCAGCGTTGGGTCGTTGCGCGGCACCAGGGGGCTCGACGCCACGACCTCGTGACCTTCTTTGCGGAAATAGTCGAGAAATGCCGACCTGATCTCGTTGACGCCACTCATGAATACTGCCTTTTCGAGAGAACCGCCGATTGCCGGCGGAAAACAGACATGGCCTTTTAGCGGTCGCACCGCACCCTGTCCAGAAACACGGAATTGCTCCAAATCGTAGCCTTGGCCGGCTGTTCTGAATGGCCAGAGCCACCGCCAAAAACGCAAACCGCCGGCCCAAGGCCGGCGGCATGAACACATCGATACACAATTCGGGATACGTGAACTCAAACGGATATTCTGGCTGGCACAGCCTGCATCCTACATCGCGCCCGCTTCGTCCTCGAAACCGTCGTCTCCGCCTTCGGAACCACCATTCTCGAGGAATTTCTCGGCGATAAGTCCGGCATTCTGCCTCAGTGCCAGCTCGATTTCGCGCGCCGTGTCGGGATTGTCGCGCAGGAACAGTTTTGCATTCTCGCGGCCCTGGCCGAGACGCTGCGAATTGTAGGAGAACCAGGCGCCCGACTTCTCGACCACGCCGGCCTTGACGCCGAGGTCGACCAACTCGCCGGTCTTGGAGACGCCCTCGCCATACATGATGTCGAATTCGACCACCTTGAAGGGCGGTGCCAGCTTGTTCTTGACCACCTTGACGCGGGTCTGGTTGCCGACGACCTCGTCGCGGTCCTTGACCGAGCCGATACGGCGAATGTCGAGGCGCACCGAAGCATAGAATTTCAGCGCGTTGCCGCCGGTCGTGGTCTCGGGCGAACCGAACATGACACCGATCTTCATGCGGATCTGGTTGATGAAGATGACCATGGTGTTGGAGCGCGAGATCGAGGCGGTCAGCTTGCGCAGCGCCTGGCTCATCAGGCGGGCCTGCAGGCCCGGCAGCGAATCGCCCATTTCGCCCTCGATTTCGGCGCGCGGCGTCAGCGCCGCGACCGAATCGACCACCAGCACGTCGATGGCGCCGGAACGCACCAGCGTGTCGCAGATCTCCAGCGCCTGCTCGCCAGTGTCGGGCTGCGAAATCAGCAGGTTTTCGAGATCGACGCCGAGCTTGCGGGCATAGACCGGGTCGAGCGCATGCTCAGCATCGACGAAGGCGCAGATGCCGCCCTTCTTCTGGGCCTCCGCCACCGTGTGCAGCGCCAGCGTCGTCTTGCCCGAGCTTTCCGGCCCGTAGATCTCGACGATGCGGCCGCGCGGCAGGCCGCCGACGCCAAGCGCGATGTCGAGGCCAAGCGAACCGGTCGGCACCGTTTCGATCTCGACGACCTGCTCGTTTGCGCCGAGCCGCATGATCGAGCCCTTGCCGAAGGCACGCTCGATTTGCGACAGCGCCGCATCCAGAGCCTTTGATTTGTCCACTGCTTTGTCCTCTACAAGCCGCAAAGAATTCTGAGCCATGATACATCACCCCTTGGTCGTCAATGAAGGCCGGACAATCCGTAATCCTTATTAATTTGTACCTTTTTTGTTCTCATCTGGCAAGGGGAGACAAGCGATTGAACAACAAAGGATATCTGTATTTGTTCTTTTTTTGTTTCGTGTTTTCACCCCAAGATGGTTCCCGCTTCCTCCGTGGGATCGTGCTGGCATCTCCCGAATCGCGCCTCCGGTTGCCCGGTTCCGCCGGACGACCTAGTCTCCGCCCGGCAACAGCAAAGGTCATCTCGCCGGCATGATGAAGTCGCCGACAATCCTGGCCGTAGGCGGCGCCTATATAGATCGGCGCGGCCAGGTTTCGGGCACTTTCGTGCCGGCGGCGTCGAATCCCGGCACGATGCGCGAGGCTGTCGGCGGTGCCGTCTTCAATGCGCTGCGCAGCGCCGTGCGCCGCGGCGTCTCCGGTTCGCTGCTTTCGGTGCGCGGCGGTGATGTTCTGGCCGATACGGTCTCGCGCGCCATCACTGCGGCCGGCATTGCCGACCTGTCCGTGGTGTTCCTCGATCGCACGACGCCGAGCAACACGGTGCTGATTGACGGCGACGGCGCACTGATCGTCGGCCTTGCCGACATGGCGCTCTACGACCTGGCGCTTCCCAAGCAGATCCGCCGTGCCAAGGTGCGCGAGGCGATCAGCACCGCCGATGCGGTCCTGTGCGACGCCAACCTGCCGTCGACGGCACTGGAGCGGCTGGTGGCGCTTGCCGCCGGCAAGCCGGTCTTCGGCCTCGCCGTCTCACCAGACAAGGCGGTGCGGCTCGCGCCGGTGCTTGGCAGCCTGGCGATGGTCTTCATGGACCGGCGCGAGGCCATTGCACTCGCCGATATCGGTATCGACACGGCGGAGCGAGATATCATCGACTGCCTGAGGCGCGCGGGCCTCAAAGGCAGCGTGGTGACGGCGGATGACGGTCCGGTGCTGGGTTTCGACGAAGCCGGCGCATTCTCGATCCTGCCGCCGAAAAAAGTCGCGGACGGCGGCGCCGATGCGCTGGCGGGCGCAACGGTCGCCGCCCTGCTGCGCGGCCTGACGCTGCGCGCGGCGCTGCGCGACGGCGTTGCCGCGGCAATGCTCGCGATCGAAAGTGCCGGGCTTGTGCCGGTCTTAACGGCGGCAGACTTTGCCGACGCGCTGGCCCTTGTGCCCGAGCCGCAGAAAATTGGCATGAGCTGATGACCAGTGGAGAGGCAGCCTATTTGCCGGCACGCAGCCCCGCTTCATAGGCCCGGCGTGCCCAGACCGCCATCTCATCCGGATCGTCGAACGCGCTGTCGGGAAGGCTCCAGTACGGCATCGACACCAGCTTGCCGTGCCGCGACCCCGTATAGGTCCATTGCCGACAGCCGGCCGCCTCGAATTCGGGCGCGCTTTCCGCGTCGGCCTTCAGCATCAATTCGCCACGCACCACGATGGCGACGATAACGCCGTCAAAATAGATGCCCTTGCCACCGAACATCTTGCGAATGCTGACCGGGCCGAGGCCTTCGAAAAGTTCGGCAATGCGTTCATTGTCCATGCCGCGATCATGTCATCCGGATTTCCCCTTGTCATCGCCGCAACCGGCACCATCCTGACAAGTTGAAAGCCAACTTCGTCGGAGTTTTTTTCATGCCGCTTCTGCTCAAAGGGTCCTGCCGGTGCAATGCTGTCCGCTTCGAGGTGGAAAGCCACACGCCGGTGCCGTTCATGCTCTGCTACTGCTCGATCTGCCGCAAGCAGCAGGGCGGCGGTGGCTTTGCCATCAATCTCGGCGCCGATTACGAGACGCTCAAAATCAAGGGCAAGCGCAATCTCGGCATCTATCAGGCCGAGATCGAGGACGACGAGCATCCGCAATGCGAGATCTCGTCAGGCGAGCGGAATTTCTGCAGGAAATGCGGATCGGCACTGTGGCTCTACGATCCGACCTGGCCGGAGCTGGTCCATCCCTTCGCCTCGGCGATCGACACAGACCTGCCGAAACCACCTGAAAAGGTGCACCTCATGCTGAAATACAAGGCGAACTGGGTCGTGCCCGAAATCGGCAAGCGCGACAAGGTGTTCGATGTCTATCCCGAGGAATCGATCGCAGACTGGCACAAGCGGACGGGAATGTGGGTGGATTAGGTCCTTCTCCCCGTTTACGGGGAGAAGATGCCGGCAGGCAGATGAGGGGCGGCGCAAACATCACCGAGGCCGGCTCTGCCCCTCATCCGGCCCTTCGGGCCACCTTCTCCCCGTAAACAGGGAGAAGGGAAGATCAGGCCGAAGCGCGCGCCTCGGCCAGCGCCTTCAGATCGGCCGGCTTCAGTTCGACCGATTCGCCGCAGCCGCAGGCCGAGCTCTGGTTCGGGTTGCGGAAGGTGAAGCCGGTGCGCAGCGTCGTCTGCTCGAAATCCATCTCGGTGCCGAACAGGAAAAGCGCTGCCTCAGGTGCGACATAGACATGAGCGCCGTCGCGCTCGATATGATCGTCCTTGGTGTTGGGCTCGGTCACCAGGTCGACCGTATATTCCATGCCGGCGCAGCCGCCCTTCTTGATGCCAAGGCGAATGCCGTGCGCATTCTCACGAGTCGCGACGATCTCGCGTACCCGGTCGGCAGCCTTTTCGGTCATCGTGATGACGGCGAAGCGTCCCATTTTTTTCTCCATTACGTGCAGGTTCAAGGCCTGCCGAATGATTCCTCACCTAAAATGGTGAAATTCTCTGCCTGGCGCAAGTGCGCCCATTAATACCAGCCAACCGCCACCTGAGCCTCTTCCGACATGCGGTCGGGCGACCAGGGCGGATCGAACGTCATGTTGACCTCGACGCCGGACACGCCTTCGACGGCGCCGACGGCGTTTTCCACCCAGCCGGGCATTTCGCCGGCCACCGGGCAGCCGGGCGCGGTCAGCGTCATGTCGATCTTGACCGAGCGGTCGTCCTCGATGTCGATCTTGTAAATTAGGCCAAGCTCGTAGATGTCGGCCGGGATTTCCGGATCGTAGACCGTCTTCAGCGCCGAGACGATGTCGTCGGTCAGCCGCGCCAGCTCGTCGGCGGGAATGGCCGAGGCGGAAACCAGACTGCGGACAGTCGTTTCCGAAGTGGTCTCAGCGGTGCGGCCTGCATCATCCATGATCGTCATCCGAAGAACTTTCGCGCTTTTTCGAGCGCATCGGCCAAAGCGTCGACTTCGGCCCTGGTATTATACATGCCGAACGATGCCCTGCATGTGGAGGTTACGCCGAAGCGTTTCAACAGCGGCTGCGCGCAGTGCGTGCCGGCGCGGACGGCGACGCCTTGCCTATCGATCACCATCGACACGTCGTGGGCATGAATGCCCTGCAATTCGAAGGAGATGATGGCGCCCTTATCCGGCGCATCGCCGAAGATGCGCAGCGAATTGATGGCCCTCAGCCGCTGATGGGCATAGTTCTTCAGATCGGCTTCGTGCGCGGCAATCCGCTCGCGGCCGATCTTTTCCATGTATTCGAGCGCAGCACCCAGCCCGATCGCCTGGACGATCGGCGGCGTGCCGGCCTCGAAGCGGTGCGGCGGATCATTGTAGGTGACGAAGTCTTGCGTCACCTCCTCGATCATCTCGCCGCCGCCCATGAACGGGCGCATGCGCTCCAGCATGTCCTTCTTGCCATAGAGCACTCCGATGCCCGAGGGCCCGTAGACCTTGTGGCCGGTGAAGACGAAGAAATCGCAGTCGAGGTCCTGCACGTCGATCGGCATATGCACGGCGCTCTGGCTTCCGTCGACCAGCACCGGAATGCCGCGCGCGTGCGCAATACGCACGATCTCCTTGATCGGCGTCACCGTGCCCAGCGCATTCGACATGTGCGTGATGGCGACCAGTTTTGTGCGGTCGGTCAGCCGTTTCTCGAACTCCTCGATGTGGAAGATGCCGAGATCGTCGACCGGCACCCAGACCAGTTTCGCGCCCTGCCGCTCGCGGATGAAATGCCACGGCACGATGTTGGAATGGTGCTCCATGATCGACAGGACTATTTCATCGCCCTCGCCGATATTGGGCATGCCGAAGCCATAGGCGACGGTGTTGATCGCCGCGGTGGTGTTCGAGGTGAAGACGATGTTGTCGGTATCAGGCGCGTTCAGAAATCTTTGCACAATCTTGCGCGCGTTCTCAAAGGCGTCGGTCGCGGCATTCGACAGGAAATGCAGCCCGCGATGGACGTTGGCGTATTCCTGGGAGTAAGCGTGCTGGACGGCGTCAAGCACGGCCTGCGGCTTCTGCGCCGAGGCGCCATTGTCGAGATAGACCAGCGGTTTGCCGTAGACTTCCCGCGACAGGATCGGAAAGTCGCGGCGGATCGCCTCGACGTCGTAGGGGATGTTTTCGACTTTCTGGTCCATCATAAGCTCTCTCGAGGCATCGCCTCATTCCGTCCAACACCCCTCATCCGACCGAGCTTCGCTCGGCCACCTTCTCCCACAAGGGGAGAAGGTTAGCGCCACACCTTCTTCCCCCTTGTGGGAGAAGGTGGATTGGCGCGCAGCGCCAAGACGGATGAGGGGTGCTGGCCGGAGCCAGGCCTCATCCAATTACCCGTGCGCCGCGAACCAGCCGTCGAGCCTCGTTTCCAGCGCCCCGACGATCGCCTCGTCGTCCAGTTCCTCGATCACCTCGGCGACGAACGCCTTGACCAACAGCCCGCGCGCGGTCTTCTCGTCGACGCCGCGGGCCATCAGGTAGAACAGATGGCTGTGGTCGATCTCGGTGACGGTCGCGCCATGGCCGCAGACGACGTCGTCGGCGAAGATTTCGAGCTCAGGCTTGGTCGAGAACTCGCCGTCATCGGACAGAAGCAGCGTGTTGCAGGCCATCTTGGCGTTGGTCTTCTGCGCATATTGGTGGACGTTGATGCGCCCCTGGAAGACGCCGCGCGCTCTTCCGGTCACCACGTTGCGGATCACCTCCGTTGAAGCCGTGTGCGGCACGGTATGGTCAAGCACCATGGTCACGTCCGTATGCGTGTCGCCGGCAAGCAGGTTGATGCCGCGCAGCGTGAAGTCGGCGCCTTCGCCGGTGGTCTTCACCACGACCTCCTGGCGCACCAGCTTGCCGCCGGCGTTCATGACGAACAGCGTCAGCTTCGCATCCTTGCCGAGATGCGCCTTGAATTGGGCAAGATGCGTCGCCGTATCCGGCTGCTCCTGCACGATGAGCCACGTCACGTCGGCGCCCTCCTCAAGCAGAAGCTGGCTGACCGAGCTGACGAGTGCGGCGCCCTCGCCCGCCTGGCGCTCGACGATAACGACCTTGGCGCCGGCGCCGACGCGGACGGCCAGGCGAACATGCGTCTGGCCGCCGGCCTGCAGGTTCTGCAATTCGATCGGCTTGTCCAGTTCGGTGCCGTCGGCGATGTCGACGAAATAGCCGTCGGCCACGAAAGCCGTGTTCAGCGCGCCGATGGCATCGTCGGCGCCATAGGCATCGAGCCCAGGTGCTGCGCTGCCGTCGGTCAGTTTGTCCGACAGGCGCTGCACGGCTATGCCTTCGATATCAGGCAGTTTCACGCTCGACACGCCGTTCAGCACCGGCAGAACAGCGGACCCTTCGACAACAGGCGCAATGGCTCTCGCGACAGCTGCGGGATCGAAATCCGGCACCGAAGTCAGCAGGCGGCGCAGGTCGGTGTAGTGCCAGGATTCGATGCGCCGCGTCGGCAGGCCGCTCTTGATCGCCTCGATGGCGTCGTCGCGCTTCAGCATCACCGTGCCGTCGCCGGGCAGCAGCGACAGCCGGTCGCTAAAGGCGTCGATCAGCGCCGTTTCGGCCGGCGTCCGCTGGGGTGTCGTGTGTATATTCATCAGTTTCGCCTTGCTTGGCTTGCCTTCTGGGCCTTCTGGCATCTCACGCGGCTTGGCCGATCACGCCGGCATAGCCATTGGCCTCGAGGTCGAGCGCCAGCGACTTGTCGCCCGACTTGACCACCTGGCCTCTGTACAGCACGTGCACACTGTCCGGCACGATGTACTGGAGCAGGCGCTGGTAGTGGGTGATGATGACGATGGCACGGTCCGGCGCGCGCAACGCATTGACGCCTTCCGAGACGATCTTCAGCGCATCGATGTCGAGGCCGGAATCAGTCTCGTCGAGCACGCACAGTTTTGGCTCCAGAAGCTTCATCTGCAGGATCTCGGCGCGCTTCTTCTCGCCGCCGGAGAAGCCGACATTGAGCGGCCGTTTCAGCATCGCCATGTCCATGTCGAGCAAGGCGGCGGCGTCCTTCACGCGCTTCAGGAATTCGGGGATCTTCAGCGGCTCCTCGCCGCGCGCCTTGCGCTGCTCGTTCATCGCCACTTTCAGGAATTCCATCGTCGCCACACCCGGTATCTCCATCGGATACTGAAAGGCGAGAAAGATGCCTGATGTGGCGCGCTCGGCCGGATCCATTTCGAGGATCGACTGGCCGTTGTAGAGAATATCGCCTTCGGTCACCTCATAATCCTCGCGGCCAGCGAGGATGTAGGACAGCGTCGATTTTCCCGAGCCGTTGGGGCCCATGATGGCGGCGACCTCGCCGGCTCTGACCGTCAGGTCCAGGCCGCGGATGATTTCGGTGCCGTCATCGACGATGCGGGCATGCAGGTTTTTGATTTCAAGCATTTTTCGTTCCAATATCAAGATCCACCAGTTTTTACTTTCTCTCTACCGCCTCATCGGGCCAATCTGGACTGATCTGTGCTCCGGTAGAAATGATGCCCAAGTACCAGCCAACAAGCTTCACCGCACCGGGCAGGTCTTTCTGGAGGATGGCGTCTGTCGCCATGCCGGCATTCTCGGCGAGCAGACGATCATCTACGCCTACAACGTACTCAGTATCCCCGTGCTTGGCTGGGAACACCGTGAGCACAACCTTGTTGTTGAAAGACACGGAAGTGCCAATCGACACTTCCGCAGGGACGACCGCGAAAGCCGCATTGTCCGACAGCGCCGCCGAAAGCGCCAACCGGAATCGATCATTGTTTTCGATCAACCGGTTTCGGACCTCCGAATAGATAGGAGTCTGCTTGAGTGCGAGTTCCTTTCCTTCTGCAAAGGCGGCGTCGAATGACGCTTTCAGTTGAGATCCACTCACCCCACGCTCCCCTCAAGCGAAATGCCGATCAGCTTCTGCGCCTCGACTGCGAATTCCATCGGCAGTTGCTGGATGACGTCCTTGACGAAGCCGTTGACGATCAGCGCGATCGCCTCTTCTTCCGGAATGCCGCGCTGCATGACGTAGAACTTCTGGTCCTCGGAGATTTTCGACGTCGTCGCCTCGTGTTCGAACTGTGCCGTGGCGTTCTTGGCTTCCATGTAGGGCACGGTGTGCGCGCCGCACTGGTCGCCGATCAGCAGCGAGTCACAGTTGGTGAAGTTACGAGCGTTGGTCGCCTTGCGGTGCGCCGAGACCTGGCCGCGATAGGTGTTCTGCGAGTAGCCGGCGGCGATGCCCTTGGAGATGATGCGGCTCGACGTGTTCTTGCCGAGATGGATCATCTTGGTGCCGCTGTCGACCTGCTGGTAGCCGTTCGACACGGCGATCGAATAGAACTCGCCGCTGGAATCGTCGCCGCGCAGGATGCAGCTCGGATATTTCCAGGTAATCGCCGAGCCGGTCTCGACCTGCGTCCACGAAATCTTCGAACGGTGACCACGGCAGTCGCCGCGCTTGGTGACGAAATTGTAGATGCCGCCCTTGCCCTCGGCGTCGCCGGGGTACCAATTCTGTACCGTCGAATATTTGATCTCGGCATCGTCGAGCGCGATCAGTTCGACCACGGCGGCGTGAAGCTGGTTCTCGTCGCGCTGCGGCGCCGTGCAGCCTTCGAGATAGGAGACGTAAGCCCCCTCCTCGGCGATGATCAGCGTGCGCTCGAACTGGCCGGTGTTCTTCTCGTTCATGCGGAAATAGGTCGACAGTTCCATCGGACAGCGCACGCCCTTGGGCACGAAGACGAAGGAACCGTCGGTGAACACCGCGGAATTCAGCGTGGCGTAGAAATTGTCGGAGGTCGGCACGACCGAGCCGAGATATTTCTTCACCAGTTCCGGGTGCTCGCGGATGGCTTCCGAGATCGAGCAGAAGATGACGCCGGCCTGCGCCAGCTCCTTCTTGAAGGTGGTGACGACGGAAACTGAATCGAACACGGCGTCGACGGCGACGCGGCCCGACTTGTAGACATTGTCCCTGGCTTCCTCGAGTTCAGACGCATCGGTCTTCTGCACGCCGGCAAGAATTTCCTGTTCCTTCAGCGGGATGCCGAGCTTTTCATAGACCCTCAACAGTTCGGGATCGACGTCGCTCAGCGATGTCGGTCCCGGCGTGCTCTTGGGCGCCGCGTAATAGTGGAGGTCCTGGAAATCGATCTTCGGATAATGGACGCGCGCCCACTTCGGCTCGTCCAGCGTCACCCAGCGCCGATACGCTTCCAGACGCCATTCCAGCATCCAGGACGGTTCGTCCTTCTTCGCCGAAATAAAGCGGATAATGGCTTCGCTCAGGCCCTTTGGGGCCTTGTCCATCGCGATTTCGGTCTGGAATCCGTATTTGTATTGGTCGACGTCGATCTTTCGGACCCGATCGATCGTGTCCTGCACAGCAGGCATTAGCGTTCTCCATCCACGCCGGGGTCAAGGCCCGGCAGTTTTCAAACTATGGCACCGCGAAACCAGTACTCGTGAGGCACCCAAGGCGGCGTAAGTTCCATATAGTGCGTCCTTGCCGGAAATTCACCCGGCCACCATGAAACGCACGGCTCTACCAGGCCGGAAGGCCTGCATCATTCTGCCGCACTCAGGCAGCTTCTTCCCTGCCCCCGCGGCGTGAGGCGATACCTGCCAGCGCAGTGCGGAACAGTTCGATGTCCTCGGCGCTCGTTGCGTGGCCGATGGACACACGCAAAGCGCCAAGGCTGTCATTGTATCCCATGGCTTTCAGCACATGGCTCGGGCCGACCTTGCCCGACGAACAGGCGGAACCGGCCGACAGAGCCACACCGGCGAGGTCGAAGGCGATCTGCGCCGTCTCGGCCTTGATGCCCGCAATAGCGAAGAATGTCGTATTGGCAAGCCTCGGCGCCCCGGTTCCGAAGATTTCCGCATCCGGCACCAGCGCTTTCACGATGGCCTCGATCTCGTCGCGGCGGCGGCCGACCGCATCGATGCTCTTCAATCCGATCAGGGCCTCCCGCGCCGCCGCGCCAAAACCAGCGATCGCGGCCAGATTTTCGGTGCCGCCACGATGACCTTTTTCCTGGCCGCCGCCGGCGATCAAGGGCCTAGGCATCATCAGGTCCGAGGCGGCGATAATGGCGCCAACGCCCTTGGGACCGCCGATCTTGTGCGAAGACAGAATCAGGTAATCGGCGTAACCCGCTGACATATCGAGCGGAATGCGACCGGCTGCCTGCACGGCGTCGACGACCAGGATGCCGCCCGCCGCCTTGACGATTTCGGCGATGCGATCGACCGGCTGGATGACGCCGGTCTCGTTATTGGCGGCATGGATCGCCACCAGCGGCAGGCCGCCTGCCTTGTCATGACGGCCAAGTGCCGCCGCCAACGTGTCCAGCCTGACTATGCCGTCGGCATCGACGCCGATGCGTGTCACCAGGGCTGCCGGAAATCGCCCGCCGTTCAGGACACAAGGATGATCGGCCTCGCAGACATAGAGCCGGCTCATGCGGACAGTGCCGCGCCCCATCTGCCAATCCGGTGTCAGCAGCGTCGAGGCGGCTTCCGTCGCACCGGAGGTGAAGACGACATGCTCGGCGCCGGCCTTGACCAGCGCCGCCACGTCGCGCCTTGCATGTTCGATCAGCCGCCGTGCGGCGCGGCCCTCGGCATGGACCGACGACGGGTTGGCGGCGGCATCGAGCGCCGCAATCATTGCCGTGCGCGACCCGGCAAGCAGCGGCGCGCTGGCATTGTAGTCGAGATAGGCGCGTGGTCCGGCCATTTTCGTTTCAATCGGTCCCTTCAAGAGCCATTCCGCGAGGTTTGCGCGTTATTTCCTTGAAATTGCAAGGCAAGACGTCCTATTTACGCGGCGTGCGGCGTGGGTAGCCGAGCCATTGCGTTTTGGCCACCCAGTTTTGAACAATTCTAAACTAGCTTCTAGAAAGACGCTCGCCCTGCGTCAAGGCCAGAGGAAGAGTTGTTCCGGGCGCCGCGCATTCTTATGCCATGTGGAGTATTTTATGCCTGAGGTCATTTTCACCGGTCCGGCCGGCCGCCTGGAGGGTCGCTACCAGCCTTCCAAGGAAAAGAGCGCGCCGATTGCCATCATCCTGCACCCGCACCCCCAGTTCGGCGGCACGATGAACAACAAGATCGTCTACGACCTCTTCTACATGTTCCAGAAGCGGGATTTCACCACGCTTCGCTTCAATTTCCGCGGCATCGGCCGCAGCCAGGGCGAATTCGACCACGGCACCGGCGAATTGTCGGATGCGGCCGCGGCACTTGACTGGGTGCAATCGCTGCATCCGGATTCCAAGAGCTGCTGGGTCGCCGGCTATTCGTTCGGCTCGTGGATCGGCATGCAGCTTCTGATGCGCCGGCCGGAGATCGAAGGCTTCATCTCGATCGCGCCGCAGCCCAACACCTATGATTTCTCGTTCCTGGCGCCCTGCCCGTCGTCAGGCCTCATCATCCATGGCGACGCCGACAAGGTCGCGCCGCCAAAGGACGTGCAGGGGTTGGTCGACAAGCTGCACACGCAAAAGGGCATCACCATCACCCAGAAGACCTTGCCCGGCGCCAACCATTTCTTCTCCAACGATGCGGACCTCCTGCTCCAGGAATGCGCGGACTATCTCGATCGCCGGCTGGCCGGTGAATTGTCCGACCCGCGGCCGAAACGGTTGCGATAGCAGCGATGTACCAGCCCCCGCATTTCCAGGAAACGCGACAGGACGTCCTGCACGAGCTGATCCGGGCGCATCCGCTTGGGCTGCTGATTTCAAATGGGGCCGAGGGGCCGGTCGCGAACGCGATCCCGTTTCTGCTCGACGCCGAAGTGCCACCAAACGGCAGGCTGCGCGCCCACCTGGCGAGAGCCAATCCGCAATGGCGCCTGCTGGCCGACAGCAAGGCATCGCCCGTGCTGGTCGTCTTCCAGGGCACCGACGCCTATGTGACGCCGTCCTGGTACGAAACCAAGCGCGAAACCGGGAAGGTCGTGCCGACCTGGAACTACGCCATTGTCCAGGTGCGCGGTGCCGTCAGGGTGATCGAGGACCAGGATTGGCTGGCCCAGCAGATTTCCGATCTGACGATATCACAGGAAGCCGCTCGCGAAGCACCCTGGGCGGTGGCCGACGCACCAGCCAGCTTCATCCAGTCGCAGATCAAGGGCATTGTCGGGCTGGAAATCGAGATCACGGACTTGCAAGGCAAGTGGAAGGTCAGCCAGAACCGGCCCATCGCCGACCGTAGCGGTGTCGCCGAGGGGCTGGAGAGCGAGGATCCGAACTCGCCCGACATGGTCCGGCTTGTACGATCCTACGGCGGACTGGACGACAGATAGGACCGACCTTGTGCAAGGTCGCAGCCCGGAGACTCCCAGGGATTGCTGCGGCCAGGAAGGCATCGGTGTCGACCTTGCCGGCTTGCGCCACGTCGCTCTGAGAGGCAGGTCGCTCAATCGACCTTCGTCATCGCCGCCTTGCGCTCGTTGGCGATCAGCCACAGGTTGCGGATGTAGATGAACAGGCCGAGGGCCTGGCCGGCGATGAACACCGGATCCTGCCGCTGGATGGCGTAGATCAGCAGCAGGCTGCCGCCGAACAGCGAAAAGAACCAGAAAGCGATCGGCACAACGCTGCGCTTGGCTTTTTCCGATGCGACCCACTGCACCACGAAGCGCATGCTGAAGAAGAACTGGGCGACAAAACCGAGCAGAATCCACGTATCGAACTGCTTGACGAAGACGTCGTGAAGCCAGGTCGCCAGCTCCTGAAGCACGTTAGCCATGCCGGATTTCCTCTGTTTTTGGCATCCTGCGGCGCCGGCGGCGCAGCCACCAGACACCGGCGAGATCAAGCACCCCCTGCAGGCCGCGATCGAAAATTCCGTAATTCGACTTGCCGTGGCGGCGAGAGCGGTCGACGACGTCGCAATGCACGACGCGATACCCCTCCTGGATGACGAGCGCCGGAACAAAGCGGTGCGTGCCGTCGAAGAACGGCAATTTCCTGAGGATGTCTGTATGGATCGCCTTCAGGCCGCAGCCCGTGTCGCGGGTCTCGTCATGCAGGACGGCCTTTCTCAGCCAGTTGGCAAAACGCGACGCCAGTTGCTTGATCTTGCTGTCGCGACGCTTCAGGCGCTGCCCTTGCGCAACACCGAAACCGGGACCGGCCTGCCGCAGGGCATCGACCAGCACCGGAATATATTTGGGATCGTTCTGGCCGTCGCCGTCGATCGTGGCGACGATATCGCCGCGGGCCGCCCATGCGCCCGAACGCACAGAGAGAGACTGGCCGGCGGATTTCTCATGCCGGAGGTGGCGAAGCGGAAACGGGCGAAGCACTGCCTGGGCGGCAAGCACCGAGGTGGTCTCATCGGTCGAACCGTCATTGACGACGATCACCTCGAAGTCGCGCCCGGCCATCGCCGCCCCGATCTCATCGAGTAGAAGCGGCAGGTTCGCCGCCTCGTTCCGGCAAGGAATGACGATGGATATCTCCGGCATTTCGCGTCGGGCTCTGTCACAGGATCTGGCATTCGATTCGATGCCGGGGCGGTGCCGTTCCAGCGGGTCAGGTGCGGCAAGAACCCGCTGGCGCGGCGCCTCATTACGCCAGCCCAAACGATGAAGCAAGGATGCAGCCGGAAGGCGAGCTTGCGCCGTTTCACGACCCCGTGATTGCGTTCGCACCGAACCGGTCATGTAAAACGCGACCGCACGCAAAACCGGATTCCCCTTTTGCTGACCGCGCTTGGATGTTAAACGCCCGCGTTCACGCATACCACGCCCGATCCGCTTCGGTTGGGCGCTTTCGGGAAAGAAAAAATGTCCGCCTTCAAATCCGATTTCCTGCGCATTATGAGCGAGCGCGGTTTCATCCACCAGATTTCGGATGATGCCGGCCTCGACCAGCTTTTCGCCAAGGAAACGGTGACCGCCTATGTCGGCTACGACGCCACGGCGACCAGCCTGCATGTCGGCAATCTGATTTCCGCGACCATGCTCTACTGGCTGCAGGAGACCGGCCACCGGCCGATCGCGCTGATGGGCGGCGGCACCTCGATGATCGGCGACCCGTCCTTCCGCGACGACCAGCGCAAGCTTTTGACGCCTGAGGCCATCGCCACCAACATCGAAGGCATCAAACGCATCTTTGGCCGCATCCTGCGTTTCGGCGACGGTCCGAACGACGCGATCATGATCAACAATGCCGACTGGCTGATGAAGCTCAACTATGTCGAGTTCCTGCGCGATGTCGGCCGGCATTTTTCGGTCAACCGCATGCTGACCTTCGACAGCGTCAAGCTGAGGCTCGAGCGCGAACAATCGCTGTCGTTCCTCGAATTCAACTACATGATCCTGCAGGGCTATGATTTCGTCGAGCTCAGCCGGCGATATGGCTGCCGCCTGCAGATGGGCGGATCGGACCAGTGGGGCAACATCATCAACGGCGTCGATCTCGGACACCGCATGGGTACGCCGCAGCTTTATGCCCTGACCACACCGCTGCTGACGACGTCGTCAGGCGCAAAGATGGGCAAATCGGCGAAGGGCGCGGTCTGGCTGAACGGCGATCTCTACTCGCCCTATGATTTCTGGCAGTACTGGCGCAACACCGAGGACGCCGACGTCACGCGCTTCCTCAAGATTTTCACCCGCCTGCCGCTCACCGAGATCGCCCGGCTCGCCGCGCTTGGCGGCTCCGAGATCAACGAGGCCAAGAAGGTCCTGGCCACGGAAACGACGGCCATCGTGCACGGCCGCGCGGCAGCCGAGCAAGCCGAGGAAACCGCGCGCAAGACGTTCGAAGAAGGCGCGCTGGCCGAAACGCTGCCGACCGTCGAGGTCGGCAAGGCCGATCTGGAAAGCGGCGTCGGCATATTGTCGCTGTTCGTTACCGCCGGGCTGGCGGCGTCCAACGGCGAGGCGCGGCGACACATCCAGGGCGGCGCGGTGCGGCTGAACGACCAGTCCGTTTCCGATGATCGCCGGTTGGTGACACTTCAGGATCTCGGCCCGGAACAAGTCGTAAAACTGTCGCTCGGCAAGAAAAAACACGTTCTGGTGCGGCCGGTCTGACCAGCGCCTGATCGATCTCGATGGAGTCGGGATGGGGCTTCATTAGCCCTTTTCCGAAACCGGTTTCACTTCTTGCTGCGCTGACCTTCGGTTCGGGATCACGGCCTAGGCAAGAGCACCGTCAAACCCTGACCCTCCAAGACATTCAGTTGGCGCACGAACGGCCGCCATCGAGTGGAAAGCCGCCTTTGAGCCTGTGATGATGGTCAGGTGTCGTGGAAGGGGGGCAAGAGCCGACGTGATAGGCCATAGGCCCCAACTTTTTACGCGGTGGAAACTTGCATGTTCGCGAGCAAGTGCGCGGACGCATACGCTTCGCGTATATTGTGTAGGCGAAGGACCCGGCGCTCTAGCGACCGCATAAGGAGGGCCTCGCGAGTTACCGCTCAGATGCGCGAAACCCTGGCTCTTCCGTCGATGATCTCGCCGTCGGGAATTCGTGCGTTAATCATACCTTCCTTCCGCCCCGCCAAGGGGGCTGCTTTCACAAGGGTATGCGCCCGCCGTATTAAGATATTGCCGGAAACGTGACGACGAAGCAGGCGCCGCCGCCGGACGGCGATTTGTGGTGCACAGTTGCGCCGTGGTGCAAGGCGATTTGGCGCACCAGCGACAGTCCGAGGCCCCAGCCGCCGGCCATCTCGCTGCGGCCCTGTGGTCGGAAGAACGGCTCGAAGACGCGCTCGCTGGTACCTTCCGGCAGGCCCGGTCCGTGATCGCGCACCTTGAGCACCACAGAGCCGCCTTCGGTTCCCACATGCGCGCTGACCGGCGGGCTGCCATGTCTCTGCGCGTTCTGCATGAGATTGCGAACCAGCCGCGTGAGCAGTGTCGGGTCGCCCGACACGATGCCGGGTTCGCCTGACACGTCGACGCCGGAGCGCGCGCCTTCCTCGGCCGTAAGCGCCAGCAGATCCACCGGCTCCACCCGTTCCAGCTTCTCGATATGGTCGAGCCTGCTGGCAAGCAGGATTTCCTCCACCAGCGCATCGAGTTCGGCGAGGTCACGCACGATCTCGTCGCGCATCGGGCCGCTCTGTCCGTCGGCGTTGAGGTCGATCGCCATGCGCAGGCGCGCAAGCGGCGAGCGCAACTCGTGACTGGCATTGGCAAGGAGCGAGCGGTGCGCGACAAGCAGCCGCTCGATCTGCTCGGCGGCGCGGTTGAAGCTCGCCGCCACCGCCGCAACCTCATCGTTGCCCCTCACTGCGACGCGCGTGTCAAGGGCGCCTTTGCCCCAGCGATCCACGCCCTGGCGCAATGCTTCAAGGCGGCGTGTAAGATGACGCACGACCGGAAAGGCGGCAAGCCCTATCACCGCGGCGATCAGCGCGAGAAAGGCAAGTGGGCTGCGGCCGGCCGGGCCGAACGGCACTCTCAGCCGCGCCGCGATCACCCTTCCGTCCGGCTGCCGGCTGATCAGCAGGTGATGCCCGCCGGGACGCATCTTGCGCCGCGATCCGATCTCTTGCGGGGGGATCGGCCGACCGGCCGCTGCAAGCAGCCGACCCTGCGGTCCGTAGACGGAGATGTCGGCATCGAAGGCCGCCGAAAGCCGCTCGACCGTCGCCTGCAGCAAGGCGGGGTCGGAGTCTGCCGGCAGCATCGCCTCGATGAAGGCGTCGCGCCGGCCACTCCAGCCGGCATGTTCGCGTTCCTGGCCCATGCGTACGAAGATCGCGCTGGCGATCGCCACTACGGCGAGGCTGACGAGCACGGTGAGATAGATCTTGACGAAAAGGCTGCTGCGCATGGCTTATCTGTCACCGTCCTGGAAACGGGCAAAGACATAGCCCGCGCCGCGTACCGTAAGGATGCGGCGAGGATGTCTCGGATCGATCTCGATCGCGGCGCGGATGCGCGAAACATGCACGTCGATCGACCGGTCGAACGCTTCCAGTTCTTCGCCCTTGACCATGTCCATGAGCTGCTCGCGCGACAGCGTGCGCCCGGCATTTTCGGCGAGCGCCACCAGCAGGTCGAACTGGTAGCTGGTCATCGGGCAGTCGCGCCCGTCGACGCGGGCCGAGCGCGAGGAAGGGTCGATCTCCAGCCGTCCGAAGCGGAGGATGCGCGGGGAGGCGTTCGCGCCGGCGTTGCGGCGGCGCAGGATTGCCTTCAGCCGCGCCAGCAACTCGCGCGGATTGAACGGCTTCGGCAGATAATCGTCGGCGCCTATTTCCAACCCCACGATGCGGTCGGTCTCGTCGCCTCGCGCCGTCAGCATCAGAACCGGCACATCGAAGTTCGCGCGGATGCGCTTGAGCGCCTCGAAGCCGTCCATGTCAGGCAGCATGACGTCGAGTATCACGGCATCGGGCGACAGCCGCGCGATCTCGGCAATGCCTGCGCCGGCCGTCTCCGCCGCTCGCACACGAAAGCCGTTGTCCGTCAGATATTCCGCGAGCATGGCGGACAGGCGCCTGTCGTCGTCGACGATGAGAACCTGGTCCGCCATGCTCGTTTGTTTGCTCCGATTCGAAACTGTGCCGGTACAGAGCTTACCAGCGGCGGTGCCAGCCGCGATCCTCGAAATGTTCGACCAGCTCCGCCCGTTGCTCGGCCGTCAGCACCTCGGCGGCGTCGAGCAGCGCCGTCGTCAGCTTGCGCGAGGCCTCATCGACCGCCGCGATGCGCTCGGCTCGCAGCTTCTCCGCTGCCTCGCGGTCGATGGTTGCGGCGCCGAGCAGCTTGGCGACATCGTCTCGCGTGTCGCGGAAGCCTCGCATGATCGGGCGGACATCGTCGTGGAGCTTGTCCATGATCGCCTCCAGCTTGTCTTCCTGCTCGGGTGTGGCGTCGACCTCATCGAGCATGCGCTCAAAGTGATGGCCGCCGAAACCCGGGCCGCCAAACCCCATGCCGTGGCGGAAATTGGCCTGCATGTGCATGCCGGGACCGCCGTCGCTCTCGCCCATGCCGAAGCGCTGCATGCGCCCGTAATCCTGGCTGAGCGCGCCGGCGACGCCGACGCCGGCAAGCGCCGCTATCGCAATGCCGCCTATGGCGATGCGCTTGCCCCAGCTCTTCTTCTGCGGGGTGCCGGAGAGGCCGGCCGGTTCCTGATGGTTCGTTTCCATGATGCTGGTCCTTTCGCTAATGCGGCATCTCTGCCGCGACTGGGCCAGACTAGGAGCGCAATGTTTCGGCCGTTGCGGGCGAATGTAAAGTTGTGTGAAGCCGGCAAGGCGCTATTGCGGCGGGGCAGCGGGAGTGCTCCACCCTACCTGAAACTCCGCGTCTTGAGCTTGATCTGATCGATGTGGCCGTAAGGGTCAATCTTTACGGTTTGCTGAAGGATGCGCCACTTGCCGACCTCAGCACCTCTAAGCGCGAACGTCTGGTGTGATGCCCGATGCGGGCGCTCGTAATGCATCTCGCTGTTACATCGCGGTGACAAAAGCACCGACACGATGGCGTCAACCGGTTACACAGGGCAGGAAATATCTCCGGCCTTCTGGGAGTGGCGTGTCAGCGTCCCCAGAGGCTGCGTGGGCGTGTCGTCGGTTGGCTGTTAGCGCGGCGACTGGAAAGCTCCACGCCTCGCAAGCGGGATAGCGAAGTCTCGTGAAGGCAAGGTCAAGCTGCGTTCTCCGTTCTGTATTCACGGGCGGCGACTGGGAGAGATGGATACCATGCACGTAGGGCGTCCGGAAGTTGGCAGGACATGGACGCGGGGCGGCCCGCGTGCAGGCGCCTGGCTGAGCGGTGCAATGACCACGCAGCGCCGCCTCGCAGCGATCCTGGCTTGCGACGTGGTCGGCTATTCGCGCCTGACGGAGCGCGACGAGCGCGGCACGCTCGAGCGGCTGAAGATCTACCGCAAGGACCTCCTCGAACCGCTGGTCTCCGAGCACCAGGGTCGGATCGTCAAGCTCACCGGCGACGGCATGCTGTGCGAGTTCGCGAGCGTCGTTAACGCGGTGACCTCGGCGATGGCGATCCAGCAGGCCCTGGCAGAACACGAGGCGGAGACGCCTGAGGAAGAGCGGATTCGCTTCCGCATCGGCGTCAATCTCGGCGACGTGGTCTGCGAGGAGGACGGCGACCTCTACGGCGACGGGGTCAACATCGCCGCCCGCCTCGAAAGCATCGCCGATCCCGGCACCGTGGTCGTCTCGGGCACCGCCTACGACCACCTTCAGGGCAAGCTCGACTGCGGCTTCACGCCGCTCGGCGCCCTGCGCCTCAAGAACATCGAGCGGCCTGTGCGCGCCTACCGCGTCGAGACCGACGCCAGCGCCTCGGTGGCTGCACTGCCTCCCCTGCCCGAGAAACCCTCGATCGCGGTTCTGCCTTTCACCAACATGAGCGGCGATCCCGACCAGGAATACTTCGCCGACGGGCTGGTGGAGGACATCATCACGGGATTGAGCCGGGTGAACTCCTTCTTCGTGATCGCCCGCAACTCGTCCTTCACCTATAAGGGCCGGGCGGTGGACCTGCGCCAGGTCGGGCGCGAACTGGGCGTCCGCTACGTGCTCGAAGGCAGCATCCGCAGAGCAGGATCGCGGGTGCGCATCAGTGGGCAGTTGGTGGACGCGATCAGCGGACACCATGTCTGGGCCGACCGCTTCGAGGGCGACGTGAGCGACATCTTCGACCTGCAGGACAAGGTGACCGAGAGCGTCGTCGGCGCCGTCGAGCCGAGCATCCGGCTGGAGGAGATCAAGCAGGCGCGCATGAAGCCGACCGACTACATCAGCGCCTACGACCTCTACCTTCGCGCGCTGCCGCGCTTCTACAGCATGACGCGCGAAGGCTTTGCCGACGTGCGCCGGCTCACCAACGAGGCGCTCAGCATCGACCCTAGCTTCAACTTGGCGAAGGCACTCGGCGCCTATATCCGCAGCCTATCCGTGAGCCAGTGCTGGCACGAGCCCGACGATACCCGAGTCGCCGCGCGCATGGCGCGCGAGGTACTGGCGGAAGCGCGCGACGACCCCACCAGCCTACGCTTCGCCGCGCAGGTGATCGCCTACAGCGCGAAGGACTACGAGATGGCGCTGGGCACGATCGAACGATCCCTGCTGCTCAACCCCAATTCGGCGCAGGGCCATACGGGCAGCGGCTGGGTGAACGCACATTCCAGCCGCCCGCTCGTCGCGATCGAGCACTTTCACAGGGCGATGCGGCTGAGCCCGGTCGACCCCGAGAAGGGCATCGCGCTCTCCGGCATCGGGATGAGCTACCTGATGCTCGAGCGCTACGAAGAAGCGCTGGCATGGGGAGAACGCGCGCTGCACGAGATGCCGAACTACGGCTCCTCGCACCGGGTGGTGATCATGGCGCTGGTCAAACTCAACCGGCTGGACGAGGCGCAGGCGGCGGCGCGGCGGCTGATGGAGGCGTTCCCGACCTACACGCTCACCCTGCAGAGACAGATCAACCCGTGGCGGGACAAGGTGTTCGCCGAGAAGTACGTCGAGGCGCTGGGCATCTCCGGCGTGCCGGAGTGATCGTCGCGGTTGCAAAGATGCCCTCTCCTGCGCGTCACGTCCGGCCAGGCGACGTCCGTTGATCCCGCGTCGCTTCTGGAAGGATAGTTCTCTGGCCGGCTTGTCCGAGGACCGAGCGCGTAGAGCAGCCGTGAACAGCCGGCGAGCTCTGTTAGGTTCGCGTCGAACTCCGGTTTCCACCCTGACGAGACCTACCGACGGTCCAGACAAATGTCGCCGTTGGGTCAAACCACGTCGGCAAGCGTGACCCGTTTGGAATGTCGGCTTTCAGAAGCAGCGAAAGTACCCCCAACGACCGAGATTGGGGCACGAAGCGGACGGATAGCCTTTGCACGTAAAATGCAATCGCACGGTTCGAGGGGTACCCACGAGCCAAGGAAAATTGAAGCCCAAATCAACGCGCCTAACTAGTCGCGCTCGGAAGCCGCATTGACGCGATCGAGTTCGCAGCCACCTGGCGGAAGGCGGAAGGTTCTGATCCGCCCTTTCTTGTTGCTGCGGTAGGAAGACTTCTTGTTTCAGCCATAAGCCCAAATTGCTGGATTTGGCAGCCCAGGAAGGATAGGCTTGGTTTTTGGTTCAAGCGATGGAACAGAGACTAGCCGCAATTCTGGCTGCCGATATGGCGGGCTACAGTCGGCTAATGGAGGCCGACGAATCCGGCACGCTCGCACGCCTTCGGACCCATCGCATAGAACTGGTCGATCCCGCCATCGCGAAGAACAAGGGCCGGATCATCAAGACCACCGGAGACGGCATGCTCGTTGAGTTCCAGAGCGTGACCGATGCCGTGAAATGCGCCGTGGAAATCCAACAGCGCATGAAACGGCGCAATTCGGATGTGCCGCAAGAACGGCGTATCGAATTCAGGATCGGCATAAATCTCGGCGACATCATTTTCGACGATGAGGACATTTTCGGCGACGGCGTCAATATTGCCTCGCGCATCGAGCAACTCGCCGACGTCGGCGGTATCTGCGTGACCGCAGCGGTGGCGACCCAAATTGCCGACCGTCTCGAAATTGCCATGGAGGACCTGGGCGAGAAGACGTTAAAGAACATCAGCCGCCCGGTTCGCCTCTATCGCATTGGGTTCGACAGTCCTGTCCTGCCAGAAGTCGAGGCAAAGCGATCCATCTCGAAACCTTCGATAGTGGTGCTGCCATTCAACAACATGAGCGGCGACCCCGAGCAGGAATTTTTCGCGGACGGACTGACCGAGGACATCATCACCGAACTGTCCCGCCACCATGAGCTGTTCGTCATCTCGCGCAATTCCAGCTTCGTCTACAAGAACCGCGCCGTGAATGTGCGCGAGGTGGCCGAGAAACTCGACGTCCAATACCTGGTGGAGGGAAGCGTCCGCAAGATCGGCGACAGGGTGCGCGTGACGGTTCAGCTCATCGACACGGCGAATGACGCTCATATTTGGGCAGACAAATATGACCGGAAGCTGGACGACATATTCGCGATTCAGGATGAGGTGACCGCGGCGATCGCAGCCACGCTGCCCGGTCGTGTCGAGGCGGCTCAGCGGGACCAGCTCGCGCGGGCGAAACCTGCAAACATGGCCGCGTATGAATGTGTGCTTGCTGCCAAAGTGCTGCATCACCGAAGCACGATTGCGGATAATGAACGCGCGCAAACCTTGATAGGCAGGGCCGTCGCGCTCGACCCCGATTATGCCCATGCCCATGCCTGGCGGGCCTGCATTCTTGGCCAGGCCTGGGTCCATAACTGGTGCCAAGACAGGGATGCCGTCTGGAACGACATCATGGCAGCGCTGGACAGGGCGCTGGCGCTGGACGACAACGATGCCGATGTCCACCGCATCCTCGCCGCAGTGAACGTGAACAACAATGAGCTGACCACAGCGCGCTACCATCAAGAGCGCGCCCTCGCCCTCAATCCCAATTACGACCTCGTGGTGGTGCAGCAAGGCGAGTTATTGACGTGGCTGGGGAGGCCGGAAGAGGGAATTGAATGGATCCGCAAGGCAATGCAGTTGAACCCGCACCACCCGGAGAGGTTCTGGAGCCATCTGGGAAAGGCGCATTTCGCCGCGCGCCAGTATGGCGAGGCGATCGAAGCTTTCATGCATCTGTCAACCATGGACTCGGTTCAGCACGCTTTCGCCGCTGCCTGCTACGGCTGGCTCGGCGACGAAATCGCGGCCGCGGCGCATCTAGGCAAGATCAGAACGCTCGATCCCCAATTCGACCTCGATTCATTTATCGCCACCCTGCACTATGCCCAGGAGTCTGATGTGCAGCACGTCCGCGAAGGACTGCTGAAAGCCGGTATTGCCTAGCCAGCCCGTAACTACGAACCAGATCCAATCTGGGACAGGCAAAAAAGACCGGCCCCCCACCCAAGGACGAAGCCGCTCACGCGGCACTGGCGCGCGAGCGGCTTCGTCCAGGGGTCATGGGCGTGAATTCAGCCGGGGCGATCCACTGAGGGCCAAGACTCGGTCGCTCGAAGTGATTGGGTTTTGACCTTACCGGTACTCGAAGATCGACCTGAAAATTCCCGGCGCGATCACCGACAGCGGATTGACGTCCAGTTTCGGCTTGTTGGCATCGCCCCTGAGCCGGTAGGTCACGCCGATCAGCCCGCGATCGCGGCCATTGCCGAGCAGCGCACCGAACAGCGGCAGTTCGCCAAAAATGCGGTTGATGCCGTAGACCGGCATGAAGGTGCCGGTCATGTCCATGTTGTTGTTCTGGTCGTAGAGCGTGCCCTGGAAGGTGGTGCCGATCCGCGGGCCGCGCAGCACGCCATTGGCCAGCTTCAGATAGCCGGCGCCCTTTTCGATCTCGGAAAAGCCGCGCTCGAACTTCACTCTCGACGTGTCGATATTGGCTTTGACGGCTTCGTTGAGGCTGCGGCTGTCACCGGCCGGCGTCGTCGATACGAGCGAGGCGAGTTTCGGCTCGTTGACCACGAAGAAATCATGCGAGTCGACCTGGCCCTTCATCGGCCCATCGCTCGCCCCGGCGAGCGCCAGCGTGATCGAACCGCCCTCCATATGCTCGTAGATGTTGAGGAACCGGAGTATGGCGCCGGCATCGGCCGACGTTACATTGAGGGCACGCCTGCCAGCGCCGGTCGTATTGCTGATGCTTATGGCAGCACCCGAACTTGCCGTGGCGCTCACCTTGAGGCCGTTCACCCTGGAGCCGGCGGCGCTGTAGTCGAGCTTCAGGTTCGACAGTGTCTCGTTGTGGAAGCCGGTCAGGGAATTGACATCGGCGCTCACCGAAATCGCGTCGGAACCCGTGGCCTTGGTGGCGGTGTCGACATCGGACGTGAATTGCTTGATCAGCGAGCGCGCGTCCAGCGCGCTGCCGCTGATGTCGATCGCGTAGCCCTTGCCCGATCGTTTCACCGACACGGCAACGTCGTCTCCCCGGTTCAACTTGACGTTGCTGAACCGCGCCGAGGACAGGGCGCCGTTGACCAGCACCACGCCGCCGTCGATCGAAAAAGTCTTTCCATTCAGGTCGAAGTCGGACAGCGTCGTGGTGTCGCCTGACTTGGCCATGGCGAAGGTGACATCGGCTGGAATGCCGGGTCCCTTGCTCCAGCCTGCCCAGGGAATGTCCAGCCTGGCATTGGTCAGGTCCGCCGAAACAGTCTCGTTGCCCGTGCCGCTCTTGTCGATCTCAACCTTGACGGTTCCCGAAAGCAGCTCCGACAGGCCAGGCATGGCGGCGGCACGCACCTTGTCGTCGAGCACCAGCGCCACTTTCCGGCTGCGTGGCGGCCCGCCATCCCTGAGCGGTTCGATCAGGTCGAGTTCGGCTGGAATGCCGTTGAGCAGCGCCTTGGCGGAGATCACGGCCTTCTTGGGTTCGACCGTGATCGAACCATCGGCGTCCGTCACCGTCTGGCCTTCGAACGGCTTGCCCAGCGACAGATCTTTGTAATCGAGCGCCACCAGCCAATCGAGTTTCGACCTGTCGACGCCGGACTGTAGCGGAATGTCCGCCTTGACGTGGCCGGTCACCGTGCCCGACAGATCTTCCGGCAGCAGGCCGACATGGCGCATGGCATTGATCGGATCATAGGAGGCGAGTTCGGCGATTGCGGACGCTTCCCCGGCGACGTCGATATCGAGCGCGCCGATCACCGGCGGGCGGTTCGCCGCCTTGATCGTCATCGTGCCGTTGCTTGCCGCCACCGTGCGGCCGCTGCCCATGTAGACGTTGCCCGAGGACAAGGCGATGTCGACGTCGTTGCCGCGGAATTCGGCGACGCCCACGGCATCGCGTATCGGCGGAATGTGGCCGGCCGTATCGAAACGCGATCCCTCGATCTGGAAACGGCCGAACACTTCATCTGATGAAAGCGGGATCCCGTTGCCGAGACGCCCTGGCACAACCTGGAATTGCAGGCTCGCATCGACGACGCGGCCGCCGAACAGGTTCTTCAGCACCCAAAGGCGAACCTTTCGCGCGGAAAACCAGGGCCACAACTGCTTGACATGCGAGACCGGCATGTCGTGGACGTTGAAGGCAACAGATATGCCCGGCACCTTTCCCCTAGCGAACTCAACCGAAGCCGTGCCCAATGCCTCGCTGGCGGCTCCGGACCTGATCCCGATCTGCTCGGCCACGAGCTTGTGGCTCCTGGTCTGGTAGACGCCGGCGACGCGGGCGATGAAATTGAGCGCAGGTTCGGACGATTCCGAAGGCGCCAGCGTCGACCCGTCGCTGGTCAGGTCGTAGCGATAGGATGGCTCCTCGCCCGCTGTCCCGGTCGCAGGCTTCGGCCCGATCGAACCAGCGAAATTGAAGATCGAGCGATCGGTTTTCAACAGCAGCTTGTCGACCTGGATCTTGTTCGACCCGGCGACAAGTGTCGCATCCAGATCGGCGTCTGCTGTAAGCGAGCCACGCGAGCCAAAATCGAGCACGGAACCGGCGAACGACAACGAGGCCGTCAGCCGCGACGCGTTCTCGCCGGATCCTTCCGACCCCGCCAGCTTCAAGGCAATCGCACCCAGCGTCCCGCCCGGCGCGGCCGCAGCCTTGTCGGCCTGCGCTATCTCGACGCTGGCATCCAACGCCGTCACGCGCTGTGTCGTCGTATCCCGGGTGGCTGAGGCAGCGATGGTGAGCGCCCTGCCGTCGATATCCGCGTCGGATGAAAACTCCATGCCGCCCGGCCCCGACTGCGCAACGGCGGCATCTGTGATCCTGACCAGTTTGACCGACCCCGCCTCGGGCAGAACGAGGTCGACATTGTGGAGGTCGATCTGGCGCATCGAATCCTCGCGCACCGCATCGAGCGCGTGGTTGATGTTGGCAAAGACCGCATCGGACAGTCTTTCCGGATCGACGAGGCCATCTTCATTGCGCAGCGCCGCCGTCCAGTCGCCGCCCGACGGCAGCGCCGCCATCACGATGCGTGCATCGGAAATCCTGGCGCTGGTGAGCCGCACCTCGCCCGAAAGCAGCGGTATCAGCCTTATGCCGAAGCGGACACGCCCGGCGTCGGCCATTGGCTTGCCGTCGGCGGCTTTGAGGCTGACGTCGCTGACCTGCAGCGCGATGAAGCTCGACCCGTCGAGCGTCAGACGGGCCGGCCCAACCGCAACATCGACGTCGACGCCGGCCAATTTCTCGATGGCCGCTTCCGCTTCGGCCCGCAGCCGCTCGGCGCCGAAACCGGACGTGCCGATCGCATACACAGCGACAGCGGCCAGCAGCACAAGGGCTATAAGGCCGGCAAGCAGCCGCGCAAGAATACGAACGCCGCGGCCGATCGACGCCTGGCCGAGCGGCGGTACGCGGCACGCGGACGGGAAGGCACCCAGGTCGGTGATCTCATCACGCCTGAATCTGATCTTCTCGTGCTGCGGCTGCTCCTGATCCACGCAATTTTCCGTTGAACGAACTCGACCAGTGGACGAATCCCGGTGCGACAATATATCGATGCGGCTTGGCGCGTAACCACAAACAAGGGCATCGATATGGCTGATCTCGACGTCGGCGATCTGGCGCCGCAATTCGATCTTCCCCGCGACGGCGGCGGCTCGCTCAGCCTCGCGTCATTGCTGGGAAAGCCGGTCGTGCTTTACATCTATCCGCAGGACGACACCACCGGCTGTACCAATGAGGCGATCGGCTTTTCGCAGTTGAAGCCGGAGTTCGAAAAGCTCGGCGCCGCCGTCATCGGCCTGTCGCCGGACAGCGTCCGAAAACACGACAAATTCAAATCAAAATACGATCTGACCATCGACCTTGTCGCCGACGAGGAGCGCAAAGTGATCGAAGCCTATCACCTGTGGGTCGAGAAGAAGCTTTATGGCCGCCGCTATGTGGGTGTCGAGCGTGCAACGTTCCTGATTGGCAGCGACGGGCGGATCGCCCGGATCTGGCGAAACGTTCGCGTCAAAGGCCATGCCGAGGCGGTGCTGGAGGCGGTGCGCGCGCTTTGACGTAAACACCGGCTGTGGTCTGAAGACGAATGTGAGGCATTAGGCGCCGGAGCCTGCACGTCAGCCCCTGATGCCAATTCGGCTGCAACCCATGGGCTGCAAGCAGCTGGGCGTTAGCAACCGACCGTTAACCTTAATGATGTGTAATCAGGCTTGTCGTTGGTGTCGTAACGAAAGCTTGGTCCCGTGAACGTAGCCAGTCAGTCAACGGTCTTCGGCAGGCGCAAGGAGCCCCACACTGTCATTATCGCTCGTGGCAACGAGATAAGGCATTTCACCATACGGCCATGGGCAGCCGCATTTTGCGGCTCCGCGCTGGCGGCGGTGGCCATAGGCTATCTGCTGGCGACCTCCTACCTCGTGCTGCGCGACGACCTGATCGGCGCAACCACGGCACGGCAGGCGCGCATGCAGCAGGCCTATGAGGACCGCATCTCCGCATTGCGCGCCCAGGTCGACCGGATCACCAGCCGGCAGCTTCTCGACCAGCAGCTCATGGAAACCAAGGTTGGCGAACTGCTGGAACGACAGACCCAGCTCAGCCTGCGCCATGGCCGCCTCGGCCCGCTCCTCGAACGCAGCGAGAGCGACGTCGGAACGTCGCCTCCCGCTGGCACTGCTGCGTCGGCAAAGCCGGACGAACGCGCCGAGGTGACCGACGCCCAGCCGCGGGCCTATTCGGTTGCCAGCGTCGGCGCCAACCTTGGCGCCGGCGACACCAGGCCGTTCTCGCTGTGGTCGACGCGCTCCGATCCGCTGCCGAGCGACACGGCGGCCGATCGTACCGACAGACTGTTCGTATCGATCAACGAGTCGCTCAAGGTGATAGAGAGCCAGCAGCTCACCCGCATCACCACGCTTGCCGACAACGCCTACAGAAACGCCGATGCAATTTCTCAGGCGCTCGAGGCGGCTGGCCTGCCGGTCGACAGCGATTTCGGCAAGAGCGATGCCGGCGGTCCGCTGATACCGCTCGACAGTTCGATGACGTTCGACAGCAAGGTCAAAGAACTCGACGAGGCGCTGGACGCGCTCGATCGTCTGAAGACGGAGGCGCGAAGGCTGCCGCTTGCCAACCCCGCCCCCGGTCGCTCGGTCACCAGCCCGTTTGGCGTGCGCACCGACCCGCTGCTCGGCACCGCCGCGCTGCATTCAGGGATGGATTTCAGGGCGCCGACCGGAATGCCCGCCAAGGTCACGGCGCCCGGCATCGTCGTCAAGGCCAGCTGGAACGGCGGCTATGGCCGCATGGTCGAGGTCGACCATGGCAACGGCTTTGCGACGCGCTATGGGCATCTCAGCAAAATCAACGTGACCGTCGGCAAGAGGCTCAACGCCGGCGATGTCATCGGCATGACCGGCAGCAGCGGCCGCTCGACCGGCCCGCATCTGCATTACGAGATCCGCCACAACGGCGAAGCCATCGACCCGCTGCGCTTCCTCAGGGTCGGCAAGAAGGTCGCGCAGTATCTCTGATCTAATTCCCTGGCATAGTTGCAGCCTGTCGTGCCGACCATCTCCCCCATTGCGGCAGGGCAATCGTATTTGGATTTTTGCGAAGGTGGACCCCCACCCTAACCCTCCCCACAAGGGGGAGGGAACGCTGCCGCGCGCCTGTACTTTCCTTTTGGCGCGCCGGAAGGCAGGCAATTTGCCGAGGTCAGCGCCAGCGGAAGTCTCCCTCCCCCTTGTGGGGAGGGGTTAGGGGTGGGGGTACATCGTAGAGCGAAAGCCTCGGCTTTCTACCTGCGATAGCCCTGCCCATTGCGGAGATCGGCGGTTATCCCGGCTTTCGTCAATCGCCAGCCTCTCATGAATGAGCACCGCGTCGAAGCTGTCAATCTCCCCTTTTGTGGGGAGATGTCCGGCAGGACAGAGGGGGGCGCGAAGGAATGCGACTTAGCCGGGATCGCGCTTGAAATTCTTTTTTGAATTCCATTTGACTGAATAAATCTTTGGTGCGAACCTCATGTCTCCCAGGGACGCAAGACATGGCACTGCGAGGGACCAATCAGGAATTCGGGAGGCCTTACAACAGGCGCATCGTCCTCGAATCCATCCGCCTTCACGGTCCGATCGCCCGCGGCGATATTGCCCGGCGGGTCGGGCTCACCGTGCAAACGGTATCGACCATCGTTCGCGAACTGGAAGAACACGGCTACGTTCTGTCCATGCGCGAAGAGCCGCGGGGGCGCGGGCTGCCTCCGGCGACCCTGCGGATCAACCCGGAGGGCGGGTATGCCGTCGGCATCCATGTCACTCCGCTGGGTATCAATGCGGCGCTGATCAATTTGAGCGGAGACGTGATCGACAGCGCCTACCGCGAGGCCCCCAACGCAACGCCCGACCACGCCTTCGACATGATCGGCGCGATGGTGCTTGAATTGACCCGACTGCGGCCTGGCGGTCGCGTTCTCGGCATCGGCATGGCACTGCCCGGCCCTTTCGGGGTGGAGTCGATGAGCTTTATCGGCCCGACGACGATGACCGGCTGGAAGGACGTGGCGCTTCGGGAACGGCTGGAGGCCTCGACCGGGCTGCCCGCGTTTTTTGAGACCGACATGGCGGCCGCGGCAATGGGCGAGCGCCTGTATGGCCTCGGGACGGGGTATTCCGAATACTACTATCTCTATTTCGGAGTCGGTCTTGGCGGCGTCATGGTGCATGACGGAAGCGCGTTGCGCGGCGCCTGGGGAAATGCCGGCGAAATCGGTCACATCCCTGTCGTGCCTGGTGGCGAGCCGTGCCCCTGCGGCAATCGCGGCTGCCTCGAACGGTACCTCTCGCTTGAGGCGCTGCGGCGCCGGAACATCAGCGACGCCGACTGGGTCAGCGAAATCGGGCCGATCTTCCGCAACGCCATCACCATCATCGAGAATCTGTTCGATCCCGAAACCATCATCCTCGGCGGACTGGCGTCCACCGATTTGCTTGAACGGCTGGCCGGTTCGGCTGCGAACCTTCCCAACTCGATCTCGGCGCGAAAGGACCGCACGGCGCCCCGTGTCACCGTCGCACGCGGCGGCCAGCATGCGGTGCTGCGCGGGGCCGCAGCGCTTGCCGTCTCAGGGGTGCTTTCGCCACGCTTCGGCCAGATATTCACCGCCGAGCGCGAACGCGGGCGAGATATCCTGCAAGGCAAGGGGATCGCGGCATGAGCGGAGCTCAGCCTGGCATGAGTGAACCTCTGCTGGTGCTCGACAACGTCGCCAAGAACTATGGCGCGATCGAAGCGCTCAAGGGCATCAGCTTCTCGATCGGCAAGGGCGAGGTAGTGGCGCTTTTGGGCGACAATGGCGCCGGCAAATCGACACTGGTCAAGATCATCGCCGGCGGCCTGGAGCCGACCTCCGGTCGCATGCTGTTCGAGGGAAAGGAATTCCTGGCCAAATCTCCCGCCGAGGCCAAGGCGGCGGGGATCGAGACCGTCTACCAGGACCTCTCGCTTTGCACCAATGTCGACGTGGTGGCCAATTTCTTCATGGGCCGCGAGATCACCAGGAAATTTCTTGGCGTTGCCGTGCTTGACGAACCCGCCATGGAGCAGGTGGTCGAAAAGGCGCTGGCCAGCGCAGGCACGCGCATCCCTTCGCTCAGAACCAATGTCGAGCACCTCTCGGGCGGCCAGCGGCAGGCCATCGAGCTCAACCGATTCGTGCATTTTGGCGGCAAGCTCGTGCTTCTCGACGAGCCGTTCGCGGCACTCGGTGTCGAGCAGACGCGGCGCGGTCTCGACATGATCCGTCAGGTGGCGAGCCAAGGTATCGGCGTCGTCATCATCACCCATATCATGCAACAGGCCTTCCAGGTCGCCGACCGGATCGTGGTGATCCGGCAAGGCGTCGTGGCGGGCGATGTCGCGCGCAACAAGACAAGTCCCGACGCGGTGGTCAACATGATCACCGGAGAGACGCTCGCCGGTGCCGGACCGGCAGGCTGAGGGACAAACGAGGGGTCCGGCGCAAAAGGAGCGAACGACATGAAGAAAATACTTCTTGCTGTCTTCGGTATCCTGGCACTGGCCTTTGCCACGCTCACGCCGGCATTCGCCCAGTCCAAGGGCACCGTCTACTACCTGGTGCCGACATTGCTCGACGAATTCCAGACCGGCTCGGTGAGCGCTCTGGAGATGTTCCTGAAGCAGGTCGGCTACGAGATGAAGACGCTGAACGCCGATAACAAGACCGACGCTCAGCAATCGCAAATGAACGACGTTATCGCGCTCAAGCCGTCGGCGATCATTCTCGCTGCCGTCGATTTCAATGCGTTGAAGCCGTCTATCGAGGCCGCCCGCGCCGCCGGCATCCCGGTGGTCGAGTTCGATCGCCAGATCACCTCGACACCGTCCGATTTCACGTCGGTGGCGGGAACGGTCGAGATCGGCCAGATTGCCGCCGATCAGGCCGAGAAGCTCTTGAAGGCGAAGCACGGATCGGTGAAAGGCAAGATCCTCCAGGTGCTCGGCGATCCTGGCGACCCCTACACGCTCGACATCCAGAAGGGTTTCGAGGAGAAGATGAAGGCGTTCCCGGACGTCAAGATCATCTCGGTGCCGGCCATGCAATGGGCGGCGGATGCAGCCGGGACCATCGTCAACGACCAGATGCTCGCCAACCCTGATATCGACCTGATCTTCAGCCATGCGGCGCACCTCTCGGTCGCCGCCGTCGCCTCGCTCGAGGCCGCTGGCAAGAAGCCGGGCGACGTCATGCTGATGAGCTCGAACGGTGCGCCGGTCGGCCTCGACCTGATCCGCAAGGGTTGGCTCAACGTCGAAGTCGAGCAGCCGCTCTACGCTCAGGCCGCCGCCGTCGCCATGTTCATGGACAAGGTCGTCAACAAGCAGGAGATCAAGCCGGGCGAGTACGACGTGCTCGGCCTCAAGTCGACCGTGACCAAGGAAGCCTGGGGGCCAAATATCAAGATCCCCGGCGCTGCGATCACCAAGGAAAACGTCGACAACCCGGCCTTCTGGGGCAATCTGAAGCCGCCCACGGACACCGTGAAGCCGGTCGAATAGCAAAGTCGCCTAGGGCTTCGGGCCACGCCGGCCCGGAGCCCAACCTCTGCAGCCCGGCACGTCAGAACGAACGCGCAGGCACGCTGCAGCAATTTTCAATCCGCGCATAATCCCGAAAATCGAATCGGCTTTCGGGGTCATGCGCCAGTCGGATCAGCACCATGAATCCCCGCACGCGCCACGCCCTCGAGTTCACCCTCGACAACCTCGTCTGGTTCATGCTGGTCTTCGTGCTGGTGGTCTTCTCCATCTCCATTCCGAACTATTTCCAGCTCGGTATCTTCGCCAACATCATAGAGGCGTCGAGCGTGCTTGGCGTCATGTCGATCGGCCTGGCGCTGGTCATCATCACCGGCCACATGGACCTGTCAGTCGAATCCGTGGCGGCGCTCAGTGCGATGGCGGTCGGTATCCTGTTCTGCTCGGCGGGCATCGGCCTTGGCGTTCAATTGCATCCGGAATGGCTGATGGTTCCGGTTTCGCTGCTTATTGCCCTTGCTGTCGGCGGCACCATTGGCGTTATCAACGGCTACCTGGTCGTCAAGGTGAAGATGAGTGCTTTCATCATCACGCTGGCGTCTTACATCTGGGTGCGCGGCCTCGTGCTGGTTATTTCCGGCGGCCGCTCCGCACAGGATCTTGCGCCGGCAATCCGCTGGTTCGGCATTCAGCGCCTCCTTGGCCTGCCCCTCACCGCCTGGATTACCATTGCGTGTTTCGTGGTCTTCTCGCTGATCATGGCCAAGACCCCCTTCGGCAGGCATCTCGTCATGATTGGCGGCAACGAGACCGCAACCTTCCGCGCCGGCATCCGCGTCAACCGCAACCTCGTCATCGCCTTCGTTCTCGCTGGCGCCATCGCCGGCCTAGCCGGCTGGCTGCTGGCGATCCGCACCTCCGGCGCCACCGCCAATCTCGGCGTCGGCCTGCTGTTCAACGCGTTCGCCGCCGTCGTCATTGGCGGCGTCAGCCTGAAGGGTGGCGTCGGCACCCTGCCCGGCGTCTATGCCGGCGTGCTTTTGCTGTCGGCCATCAACACGGCGATCAACCTCATGGGCCTTCCGGCCAACTTCACCCAGGTGATCCACGGCCTGCTGGTGCTTGCCGCCGTGCTGCTCGACGCTTTCAAGCAAACCATTCGCCAGAGGCTGGCATGACCGGGCGGCTCAAAGACAAGATCGCGCTGATCGTCGGCAGTGCGCGCGGCATCGGCAAGGGCATCGCACAGCGCTTTGCCGAAGAGGGCGCGAAGCTGGTCCTGGCCGATACCGAGGTCGAGGCCGGGCAAGCGGCCGCGGACGAGCTCGGCGCTGCCTTCATCCGCACCGACATCTCGCAGATGGCCGATGTGGAGGCCGCCGTTGCGCTGGCGCTCGACCATCACGGCCGTCTCGACATCATGGTCCAGAATGCCGGCGTCTATCCGTGGCAGTTGCTGGAAAACACCAGTGCGGAGGACTGGGACCGTGTCATGGCGGTCAATTTGCGCGGCAGCTTCAACGCCGCCCGGGCCGCACTCGTTCCGATGAAGGCGCAGCACTTTGGCCGCATGCTGTTCACCTCCTCCATCACCGGCCCGCACGTCACCAGCCCTGGTCACGGCCACTATTCGGCGACCAAGGCCGGCATCAACGGCCTGATCCGTTCGGCCGCTCTCGAATTCTCTGCCTATGGCATCACCGTCAACGGCGTCGAACCCGGCAATATCCTCACCGAAGCAATCCAGCTGCATCGCGGCGCCGCCTATATAAAGAACATGGAGGACTCCATACCGCTCGGCCGCCTCGGCAGCCCGCGCGACGTGGCCAATGCTTTCCTGTTCCTGGCCTCGGACGACGCCAGCTACATCACCGGCACGACCATCATCGTCGACGGCGGGCAGCTGCTGCCCGAAGGCAAGGATTTCCGGCTGCTTCCGCCATGATCGTCGATTTCGGCGCCGGTTTTTTTCCTGCACCAGGCAACAGCGGCAGATCATGGCAGCACTTGCCATGGTTCGTCTCAAGACCGGCGACGCGGGCAAGGATAGTAGCCAAGCGACTTGGCTTCGCACCGGAAGTTGCAGGCTGAGCCTTCGCCGGACGTGCGGCGGCACCGACGAAACAAGGCTGCGTCCGATAAAACTCGATTCGCTACCAATACTTCAACATCGGTTTACCCGAAGTTGGTAACAGCAACGACGCTCGTTTTCATGATCAAGCAAAGGGCCTACCTTGCCGCAGCATTACAGCTCTGCTTTCGGCCACCGGAGCGATTGCAACTGGTCGAGATTGCACCGCTACGAACACCCGACGGTCGCCGCGATGGCCGATGGGAAGCCTTGCCTTGCCATGGTCTGGAAACGCGGGGACTCCGGTGCCGGGAGCCGGGCTTGAGCGTCATTCGCGCCTTGGAAGGTGCCGATCTTCCGGCAGTCGCAGGCATGTTTCAACGCGTGCTGCGCAAAGAGCGGACCGAAGCGACGCCAGCGCTCATCGACTATATGAGACGGTTTTATCTGGAGGCGCCGGGTTGCGGAGGCGATCTGCGGTCGCTTGTCCACGTCAACGCAGCCGGCCGCGTCTCCGGATTTGTCGGCGTTCACGCATTGCCGATGCAGTTCAACGGCCGGCAATTACGAGCCGCCATCTGCAGCTCGCTCATGGTCGAGGATCATGAGCGCGACCCGATGGCCGGAGCCCGCTTGTTGAAAGCTTACCTGGATGGTCCGCAAGACATCTCCTTCAGCGAGACGGCCAACGACATCTCTGCAAGGTTGTGGACACGGCTGCGCGGCGTGGTCCTGCCGCAATACAGTCTCGATTGGGTACGCGTGATGCGGCCGTCAAGCTTTGTGCTCGGCCTTTCCGCCAGTCGCATGAAGCTTGCCAGAATGCTCAATCCGTTTGCGCATGCCATCGACCGATTTTATTGCAGGCGAATGAAGTCCAGCGAACGACGCTGGTCCGGTGTGGCGGCGGACGGGGCAGGCCATGGCGCTTTTCGGACGTCGGAAATCGACAGCGGCACATTTGCCAAGCTCGTCGAACCGTTGACCGCCCAGTTCGCCCTGCGCCCGGAGTGGTCGGAGGGCCAGCTTGCTCACATCCTAACCGATGCGGCACAAAAGCCGGAGCTGGGCGAGCTTATCTACGTTTCCGTGACATCGCCGGTCGGCACCAATGTCGGCGCATTCGCCTATTACGCACGGGCGGGTGAAATCGGTCGCGTGCTGCAGATCCTCGCCCTTCCCGGTCAGGCGGGTTCGGTGATCGACTGCCTGATCGATCATGCCGCCGTACGCGGCGTCAGCGGCCTGCGCGGGCGCATTCAACCCGCACTTCTGGAAGCAATGCTTGGGCGACGCATAGCTTTCCTGACCGTTGCCTCGACCGTGGTGCATTCACGCGATCCAGAGGTTTTGGATGCCATGAAGAACTCGCAAGCTTTCCTGAACGGGCTTGCGGGCGAGCAGTGGAGCCGGCTGATCGGCGGCGGCTTCACCTGAAGCATTCAGTCGTGCGGGAGCGAAGTTATTGGCTGATCGTTGAAGGCCTTTGCTTCGCTCAGTGGGAACGTCGCTAAGCGCGGCGCAAGGCGGTGGCTGACGATCTCCCGGCCCGGACTGTCAGGAGCTTCTTGACTATGCCAAAGGCGGTCACGAATGCCCTGCGATATGTTCGACAAGGCGAGGTGCTTCCTCGGCGATCACCAAGATGATGCCTGACTTGCGTGTGGAGGCGAAGTCCATCCCTGCGAAGTAAAGGCCCGGCAGGGCGGCCACGCCATCCGCGTGAACAGGCTGTCCCGCGCTGTCGAGCGCACCGGGAAGCCTCATCCAACTGAAATCGCCCTTAAAGCCCGTGCACCACACCACGCTCGTTACGCCGGAGCGGGAGAGATCGAGCGAACCGATCGTCGGGTTCGGCTGACGCATCGCGACCGTCTCCGCCGGGTCGGGCTCCGCAACGGGTGCATCGATCCCCATGCGGCTGATATAGTCGTCGACATGGCGTTTGACATTTTCGGAGGCTTCATCCGCAAAGCGGACATTCGCTTCGAGATCGTCGGCAAACGAGAGGCTGCCGCCATCCTCGATGCCGGTGAGACGCCCAAGAAGCACGACACCCTGGGCGCTCAGCGCCTGAAGGCTTATCGTATGCGTCGACCCGAGCACACCACGCGGCGGGATGCGTCCCGCAAGTCGAATGACCTCCTCCCGGCGCACGTCGAGAAACCCGCTTTCGAGCAGCCAGACCATGATGTCGCGACCCCGGTAGCGCCGTGGAAGCCGTCCGACACGACTGGTCGCAAGGAAGACTGCTCGACCCGCGTCCGCCAATTCCTCCGCGATCTGAGCACCAGATTGGCCGCTTCCGACCACCAGCACCGCTCCATCGGGCAGATCGGCAGCGCTTCGGTAGCCGGAAGCGTCGATCTGGCGGAGAGCGGGCGACAACGCGGCGGCCCAGACCGGGCGCACTGGACAATTCAGGCTGCCGCTTGCGACGATCACATTGCGCGCCCAAAGCGTGCCGTGTGAGGTGGTCAGCCGATAGGCGCCATTCTCGTGCGTGAGTTCGCTTACCGCAGTATCCGGTTCGATCGGCAGCGCGTTGCGCCCGGCGAAATCCTCAAGGAGAGTGACGAACTGATCGCGCGTCAGGGCACCATCCGGATCCGGACCGTCATAGCAATCGCCCGGCATGACGGTCTGCACGTTGGGAGTATTCATCCGAAATAAATCCCATCGCTGTGTGCGCCAGGTCTCTCCTATGCGGCCCCGCTCCAATACGCTGTGGCGCTGGCCCCGTCGCGCCAGCCAATAGCTGACACCCAGGCCGGCCCAGCCGGCCCCGATGACGACAGCATCGAGAATATCGCCGCCATCGGTCATTTGCTGCGGTGATCTCATAATCGCCCCCGGCAATCTCGCCGCGCAGCATTAAGCCTTGTCCACGGCAACTAGTCCAGCACCGCCGATTTCCGTCCGACTGGCCTACCGCATTCCGGTTCGCCAGCCTCTCGCCAGAGCGCAAGGCGAACCCGAGAACCTCCAACGTAGTCTCCATCGAGAACTCCCTTTGCTCGTCCACGGAAAGCCGATCACAGATCAAGACGGACAGGGCAATGTGGGGGCGGAACATCGGTCACCCTGAAGCGCTCGCCGTGGCTAGGTCAGGTATCGACTTCCTCGACTTCATCGACAAGTTGCGGACGCAGGTGCAGATAGCGCGTCGCCTTGCGCTTGGCGGCGATGTCGGTCCAGACGCGTTCAACTTGCGAGGCAGTCAGTCCCGCCGCCTGCCCCACCACTTCGGCGGCCACGCCGTTGTTGCGGCCGCAAAGGCAAAGATCCATGCGGTCATAAGGAAGCGAGAAGTAGAACTCCTCCTGCGTCTGTGCCAGCGAATAGGTATCGGTGGTCGGCGGCCGGTTGCGGATTTCCTCGGGAACGCCGAGATAGGCCGCGAGCGCGTAGACTTGCGTTTTATAGAGGTGGGCGATCGGCTTGACGTCCGCCGCGCCGTCACCGTTCTTAACGAAGAAGCCCTGATCGTATTCCAGCCGGTTCGGCGTTCCAAGAACGGCGAAGTTCAGGCGATCGGCATGATAGTATTCGATCTGCTTGCGGGTGCGCTGCTTCATGTTGGTGGCGGCGACGATACCGAGATAGACCGGCAGCGGCATTCTTAGTTTGGTCTGCTTGCCCTTGGGGTCCTGTACCACCAGCGACGAAATATTGTAGCCCTCGCCTTCGAGGGCGTTCGCAATCACGATCTTCGAGGCCCAGCCTTCGCCGTACTCCGGGACCAGTTCGCGGATGAAAGCGTCGCGACGCTGATAGCAGCCCATCGCGCGCAGGGCCGGCCCGATATCCTCCACAATAGCCTCGACACCGAAAGTGTCGGCGACAAGCCGACCGAGCCGTAGACTTTCCGGATCGGAATCGTTTTCCGGCATGAGGAGGCAAAGTACATTCTGGTGGCCGACGGCGCGCGCGGCCAAGGCGACCGAAACGCTGGAATCGATCCCGCCTGAAAGACCGAGCACGAGGCCGCGCTTGCGGATGCCGCGCAACTGGTTGCGCAAGGCCGTCACGATCCTGTCCGTTTCGGCGGCGGGGTCCATCGCCAGAGCCCGCGCCAGAAAGGTCTGCGCGTCCTGGGTCGGGCGAACACTCATTGCGTGGCCTCCATCATCTCTGCCGCAAGCCGGCGGCTGACCTTGCCAGTATCCGTCTTCGGCAGTTCCCGGCGGAACTCGATGACCTTGGGGACCATGAAGTCCTCGAGATGACGTGCGCAGTGGCGCATGACATCTTTTTCGCTGAGCGTCGGGTCCGAGCGTACGACGAATGCGCCGATCGCATGCCCGAGCACCGGATCCGGCACGCCGACGACAACGGCTTCCGCGACGCCGGGATGGGCGTGAAGCACGGCTTCCACTTCCTTCGGGGCCACCTTCTCTCCCCGCGTCTTTATGATGTCGTCCTTGCGGCCGACGAAATAGAGAAAGCCGTCCTCATCGGTCCTGAACAGGTCACCGGTGTAGAGAACCTTCTCCCAAGGATCCGGGCCAACTCTGAGCACTCGTTCCGTCGCAGCTTCGTTTCGCCAATAACCCTGCATGACGTGCGGTCCGCGAATGACCAGTTCACCCGCTACGCCTGGCGGCACGCGTTGCCCGTGGTCGTCGACGACAAAGGCTTCGGTGTTCGGGATGGCTATGCCGACCGACCCCGGCCGGCGATCGAGTTCCTCGGGCGGCAGATAGGTGCAGCGCTTGCATTCCGTCAGGCCGTACATCGAATAGAGCCTGACACCGGGAAAAAGGAACCGCAGACGTTCTATATGAGCCGGCGGCAAGGCAGCCGCCGTGTTGGAAATATAGCGAACGCTGGGCAGGAAGCCCGGCGTCAGGTCACGCATCTGCAGGATCATCGCTGCCATCGTCGGCACAAGCGGAAAACCGGTGGCGCCTTCCTCGCGGATACGCTCAAAGATCGCTTGAGGAAAGGCGAAGGACTTCTCGAGCACGAGCGTGGCGCCGAGCCTGACGGCCATCAGCAACTGATAGAGGCCATAGTCGAACGAGAGTGGAAGTACATTTAGAATGATGTCACCGGGCGCGTTACGCAGATAGGTGGTGATGGAGTCCGCTGCCGCGTCGCAATTGCGGTGCGTCATCATCACGCCCTTGGGCCGGCCCGTTGAGCCTGAGGTGTAGATCAACATCGCGAGATCGACGTCAATGCCACGGTGGTCTATCTCTCTGGCCTCGAGCGTCAGGCAGTCCGCCAGGGATGCAGCCCCTGCCGGGCATTGGCCATCGGCACCAGCGGTCGACGCCACGAAGATGCCGGTGTTGCCGTGCGATCCGCACGCTTCAGCGACCACGGGCATCAGTTTTGCTTGCGTGAGGATCGCCGCAGCGTCGCAATCGGCAATGATGTAGGCAAGCTTGTCGGCTTTGGTGGATGGGTTGACCGGACTGAAGGTTGCCCCTGCCTTGAGGACGGCGAAAATCGAAACCGCGGCCTCCCAGCAATTGTCCATGAAAACGAGGACACGGTCATCGGGCCTGACGCCGTTCAGGAAAAGGGCTGCGGCAAGGCGGCTCGAAAGATCGTCCAGTTCTTCGTAGCGCAGCCTTCTTTGCTTGGTGACCAATGCCGTTTTGGCGGGATGGGCAGCGGCCTTTGCGGCCAGAAAATGTTCGATCCGCACGGACGCTCCTCGCCGATCGCGCCTAGACTACCGGCGTTCCCGCTTTCGCCTTGATGAAGGACGAAATACGATCAAGCGAATCCAGGTTGGCCGGTACAATGTCGGAATCGACCATCACAATACCGAAATTGTCCTCAATGAAGGCCACGAGTTCCACCACGGCGGTCGAGTCGATGATGTCGTTCTCGATCAGCGAGGCTGTATCTGCAAGTTCGTACGACGTGTCGCCAAACAAGAAGTTGTCAACGATAAAGGCTCTGACCTTGTCCTTGATTGTTATCATCATTTTTTCCTTCCCTGGATTTCTCAGGCCGCTCGTGCTGCGCTGACTTCTTGGCTGGTGAAATTCTTCTGCCACAGTTGCGTCGATAGGATGCCGACGAAGGCCGCGTTGTCGCGGAACCCGGACGCTGGCTGCGTGCGGCATTTCTCATGAAGGTTCGCCACCGCCTTGGCGTTGAACAGTCCCCCGGCAGCGATGCTCGCTTCGCTCAGCAAGTCGCGGACATAATCCAGTTCTCCGGCTCCAACGAAGGAGCTGGCTTCTGGAGCCCGGTAAGGCTGTTTGGTACGCTCCCGGATCGCGCTGGGAAGCAGGTGCTTGGCTGCCTTGCGCAGTATGTGCTTTTCGACCAATCCCTTGAGCTTCATTTCCGGCGGAAGTCTCCCTGCGAACTCCACCAAACGAGGATCGAGGAAAGGGAAACGTCCTTCGATACCGTGCGCCATGGCCATCCGATCGCCCTGGCTGGACAGGATATAACCCGGCAGAAGGAAGCGGGTTTCGAGATATTGCGCCTGATGCAGCGGGTGCCACAGGGAAAATGCTTGGGGCAACCGGCTGACCAGTTCCTCGGCCGCGTCATAGCCCTTCAACGTCGCACGCAGGTCACCGGAAAAGAAAATCTTCGCCGCCGCCGTGGTCTTGAAGCGCGGCCGATGCGAGAACAGCGGATCGTCGAGCGCAGCGTTGCCGGCGCCGAAGAAAGCAGCCAGGTACTCCACGGACTGCTGCTGCAGGCCCGGCAGATAGGGATAAAGCCTGCGGAACAGCTGCGGCCTCATGCGCGATGCCGGCTGCCGTCCGCAGAACCGGCGAACACGCGCTTCCCTGAAGACATCGTACCCAGCGAAGACCTCGTCGGCGCCCTCGCCGGTCAGCACCACTTTCAGGCCGGCCTGACGAACGAGGCCGGACAATTGATAGAGGGGGGCCGGTGCGGTGCGGATGATCGGCCGCTCGGCAAAGCGGATGACGTCGGGGAAGACGCCGGCGATATCGCCGGCCTGGCAGGCAATGGTTCGATGCTGGGCGCCAAGTGCTGAAGCCATCTCGGTCTGGAAGGCGCTTTCGTCATGTTCGGTGCTGTCGAACGTCACGGAAAATGTCTGCAGCCTCCGAGGAGTCATGCCGGCGGCAAGCGCCGAAACAAGGGACGAATCGAGCCCGCCCGAAAGATAAGAACCGACCGGCACGTCGGCGCGCATGCGAAGCCTCACCGCATCGGTCAAAAGCGCTTGCAGTTCCTCGGCGGCATCGTCCTCGTTGGTGACCTTCGACGGCGCGTCCCGATGCGGATAGTCGAGGTGCCAATAGCGTTTGACCGTGACTTGCCCCTGTGTCGCGATCATCACGCTTGCCGGCTCCAGCTCGTGGATGTTGCGGAAAGCCGTGCGGGGAGCGATCGGCGCCCACAGCGTAAAGATCTGGTCGAGTGCAATCGGATCGAACTCGGCTGAGACGCCGGGGACCTTCAGGAGGGCTTTGATCTCCGACGCGAAGTAAAGCACGCCGTCCTTGCTCGTGTAGAACAGCGGCCGGACACCCATCCGGTCTCGGGCAAGCACCATACGCCGGCGCCTGTTATCCCATATCGCGAAGGCGAAATCGCCGTTCAGAAGCGACAGGCAGTCTTCACCCATCTCGTCATACAGCTGCAGGATGACCTCTGTGTCGCTCGAAGTACGGAAGCGCCGGCCCTTGGCCATCAGCCCTTCGCGCAGTTCCAGGTAGTTGAAAATCTCGCCGTTGAAAGCAATCGTCAAATTGCCTGACACGTCGGACATCGGCTGCTGGCCGTCACCGATCCCGATCACGGACAGCCGCGCATGCCCGAGCCCGGCGTCGGCTGCCACAAATTTCCCTTGCTCATCCGGGCCGCGATGGGCGATCGCAGCGATCATCCGCGCAAGCAAAGCTTCCGCATCCCGGATCGAACCGAAATAGCCCCCGAATCCGCACATTGGTATGACTCATTTATCAGCGATGTACGAAACATAACCTCAATAGTTGCCTCAAGCGTTAACCGGATAACTTCGGCTAACACATGGTTAACAATAATTAAACAACAAATGTACTTTTTTAGCTCTATTATCTCGTCGAGATAGAAAAGTATATTTCAACGCTAAATGCAACTTTGTTCGAGCAACGGCGGCGCAGTCGCGTTGCCGCCCATCGCCGGCTCAGTGGGTCCGTCACAGATCGCTTGTTCGCTCAATGGATTTGCAATCCCGAGCCGCCCCGCTCTAACCCGACAAAACGGCGGAAACTAAAAGCGATTAGGTTTGCCCGAAGTCAGCGAGCGCCTGTCGCTCTGCTCACGTGCAACCTTGAAAGCGCTGATAGTCGAATGAACTGGCGAGATGTCCCGGAGGGAAGCGAGGGGCATTTTCGCCGGCTCAACTGGAACCCGGAGGAGTCATTCGGGGTTCCCAGTGCTGCCTAACGCCGCCCGGCCCTGATCTGTTCCGCGTTTAGAGCCCACAACAACCCTGAGATCGTGTTTGGTAGTCGGTCCCCATGATACCATTCGGCGGCATGGCCTGTGGTCTATCGCGTTGACCGACTGGGCGCGCCGCCTAGCTTCTAGGCATCGTTGACAGATGGCGCGACACTAGGAACGACGCCAAGACGCGGGCGATCTGCGGCAGTACAACCTCAGGTCGCATTTTTCCAAAAAGAGCCGTAAACATGCTGGGATGGCGGATAAAACAACTGACAGTTTTCACTGCGCTGGCCGTTGGGCTGGGCACTTCTTCCACGACTGCGTTCGATTTGGATGCGGTCGAGCGTCTCAGGTCCAAGCCAATATGCGCAGACTGCGACCTATCGGGCGCCAGCATGACGGGGAGCTATCTGCCGGGCGCGATTCTGACCAATGCGAACCTGACGGGCGCCGACCTTAAAGAAGCAAACATGAATGGCGCGGACCTTAGCGGTGCGAATCTCTCCGGCGCGGAACTATCTGGCGCCAGCCTGAATTACGCGAACTTGTCAGGCGCGAATCTGTCGAATGCGAACCTGTCGAAGGCGAGCCTTTTCTGGCGCAAACCTGTCAAATGCGAGCCTGTCAGGGGCGGTCTTGACTGGTGCAAGCCTAAGGGGCGCGCGCCTTGCGCAAGCGCGGCTGTCGGGCGCAAACCTGGAGGGAGCAAACTTGCATTTGGTGCTAAACTTGGACGCGGCGCTGCTTGTGGACGCGAAACTTTGCAACACAACAATGCCGGACGGCCTGATAGATAACAGAGGCTGCTAGTCCCGGTATTTGATGGAGAGGGGGTGCCGTTTTGAATTGCCTCCCAGTTCAATGAACCCGGAGGTAACTTCGTCTTCTGGGCGGAAGTTATTGATTTTATGGTGGGCGATGACGGGCTCGAACCGCCGACATCTTCGGTGTAAACGAAGCGCTCTACCAACTGAGCTAATCGCCCGCTCCGGGCCGGACCTTTAAGCAGTTAGGACGGGGTTCGCAAGGCCAAATGAGCGCACAACGCCCTCGCCGCTGGTCGTTTTCGGCAACAAAATTCGGCTTGTCAAAAAACCTTCTCCTGTTTGCTGTTATGCTGTCGCGCTCCGCTTGACACCCGGTGGCTTACGCCTTATCCACCGCCCCAACGACGAACACGGCTGACCGTGCTCGTCTTGCGCGGGTGTAGCTCAGTTGGTTAGAGTGCCGGCCTGTCACGCCGGAGGTCGCGGGTTCGAGCCCCGTCACTCGCGCCATTTTCAATCACTTAGCTGATTGGAAATGAAAAAAACTCTGAATGCCGGACCGGCAATTCAGATATTCGCGTCGACCTGGGCACTCGATAATTTCTAGCGCTTGGTTCGATTTTTAGAGATCCGTTCGATTTGGCTCATCACCGCTTGCGGATCGACGTTGTGAGCTAGCTGGGGCAGTTCGTCATCTGCCGGCGTCGATACCTTCAAACGCTCCGTCAGAGCGGTTTCGATCAGTCGTGTGGTTTCATGTTCGTTGAGCAGGCTGATCTGCAGATTCAGCTCGGTGCGGCGCTCGCTGAGCTCAGCCATTCTGTTCTGGTTGGGACTAGCCATGCCCTTGCGAGGCGCCGGGGTTTTCCCGACAAACTTGCCAACGAGACCAGCCATTTCCGAATTCCTCTCCTGAATTTCCGTCCAGGAACGCGCAAGACTTGCAGTGATTTATTCACCCGTTTCGTCGGCACCTCCGTGGAAGAAGGATCGGATTTCCTCCCTGTCGACGCTGTCATCGCCGTTCTCGTCGACGGCGTTGAATATCCGCCCGATGAAATCCTGAACCTCGGTTTGAGAAAGCGCACCATCGCCGTCGGCGTCCACTATGGCGAACATCATTCGCATCCGCGCGCCATGCATCATCCCGCCTCCCATTCGGCGCCCGTCATGCGGACCTCTTCGGAAATCGCGATGCCAACGATCGCCACCTCGTCGTTCTGCTCGGGGGCGGCGATGCTCCTGCATTCTCTCATCGAGCATCTCAGTCATCATCTCACGCATCATATTGCGCATGGAGTCTTCGGTTGGCCCGCTCGGCGCTGGCTCTGAGCCACGATCCGGTGCAGGTGCGGCGGGGGCAGGTGAGCTCGTCTGGGATAGTGCCGGCGAAGCCAGCATGGCCAACGCCGCGGCAACTGCTGTGGTCTTACTTGCTAGTGTCATTGTATTCTCCTTGGAGAATGGTGGACCGAACGTGTCTGCATCCAAGCCAAACCCGCTGCTCCCCGCATGGTTCCTGGCGAGTTGGCAGATGATCGCTGCATGTTGGTCCCGACGAGCGACGCAATCCTTCGCGCTGCCGCGAATGAACGCGGTCACTAGAGCCTCGACACAGTGATTTTGACAGATCGGCGATCGGCAGCGAACGTCGATAATTCCCGTCAGTGGCGAATCTCAGTGGCAGATCGCAAACCTTCGAGGTTAGCCGAAGCATCCCTCCACTTCGTCATCCCAGGGCGGAGCAAGGAGCGAAGCGACGCGGCGCAGACCCTGGGATCCATTCCGTTACCTCTGCCGAAGAATGCAGCGGCCCAGAACCGAACGCTACCACCCGGTTCCGCGAAAAAGCTCGAACCACTCTGGATTGGTCTTCTCGATCAGCTCGATCTTCCATTGGCGCGGCCAGCGCTTCAGCGACTTCTCGCGCTGGATGGCGTCACGAATGTCGAAATGTTCCTCGTACCAGACCAGACGCTGCACGCCGTAGCGGCTGGTGAAGCGCGAGCCCTGGCCGGATTTGTGCTCCGGCATGCGGCGGCCGAGATCGTTGGTGACGCCGATGTAGATCGTGCCGCGCTTCTGGCTGGCGGTCATGTAGGCATAGCCGGTCATGGCGGAAGGGTAACGAGCACCGTTGCGGATGCAAGCGCCGTTCTGAGCCGCTGCATTCTTCGGCTGATGTCACGGAATGGATCCCAGGGTCTCCGCGACGTCGCTTCGCTCCTGCTCCGCCCTAGGATGACGAAGGTGTGGTGGCCTGCGGCTAATCGCAGACGTTGGAGATTGTGCAGCTGGACCGTCGACAATCCCTTTCAGGCTCAGTCGAAGAACCAAATCCTCTGTGCCGAACTACTTGGTTCCTTAATACAAAAGTTTCGACTTTCGGTTTCCTGAGAGTTTCAACTTTTTGTATTTGTTGCGTTCCAAGCCTGTCATATGCGTTTGAGCATTGGATTTTCCCGAACCCGGTTCCCACTTTGGGTCCGATGCTCTAACGGAGAAGAAGCCTTGGCCCTGAAATCGCTCATCGAATCGCGCCATTTCGACCTCACGATCATGGTCCTGATCCTGATCAACGCCGTCACGCTCGGCCTCGAAACCTCGCCCGATGCGATTGCTGTTTTTGGCCCGCTTCTAACGGCCATCGACCGCGCGATCCTTGGCGTCTTCGTCTTCGAACTCGCGATCCGGGTGGTCGTCTACAGGACGAATTTCTTCCGCGATCCATGGCGCATCTTCGACCTCTTGGTCGTCGGTTTCGCGCTTATCCCCGCGACCGGTTCGCTCTCTGTGTTAAGGGCGCTGCGCATCCTGCGGGTCCTGCGCCTGATCAGCATCGTTCCGTCGCTGCGCCGCGTCGTCACCGGCTTCATCACCGCCTTGCCTGGCATGGGCTCGATCATGCTGTTGCTCGGGCTGGTGTTCTACGTCTTTGCGGTGATGGCGACGAAGCTCTACGGCTCGTCCTTTCCCGAATTGTTCGGCGGCATACCGGAATCGCTCTTCACGCTTTTCCAGGTCATGACTCTCGAAGGCTGGTCGGACGGCGTGGTGCGCCCGGTCATGGAGGTCTATCCGACCGCCTGGCTGTTCTTCATCCCATTCATCATCGCGACCTCGTTCACCGTGCTCAATCTGTTCATCGGCGTGATTGTTTCGGCGATGGAGGCCGAGCATGAGGCCGTAGAATCGGCCGACAGGGCAACGCTGCACAGCGATCAGGCCATCATCCTCGCGGAGTTACGGGCGTTGCGGGCAGAGGTCCGCGAATTGTCCGGCGTTCGCGGCTAGATCGCCTCCGCGAGCATTGCAAAACATTCCTATCCGTCGGCGGCTTGTGATGGTGTGGTGCCGTGAAAGACCCCGCCGCTCCATTTGCGAAGCGGCGGGGCCCCCCAATCACCCCCCCTTGCCAGGTCAAGATTGCCCCCCGGCATCGCTGACCGTGCAATTGCGGCGCCAGACCCAGTGACCCATTACGGGACACCTATGCCAATGACGCAAGATGGGTTTTCCGATTTACATTAACTGTGACTAATATGTCACCGTGGTCGGAACGGACTAAAGTCGAGAGCGCCGGCGAGGCTGCGCGGCCTCACCCCTTGGCGAGCAATGCCTCGACCTCCTGCAGCGTCGGCATCGACGGCGCCGTGCCGGGCCGGGTGACCGAGATGCCGGCGACGGCGCAGGCGAAGCGGACCGCTTGCAGCGGTTCCACCCCTCTCGCAAGTGCTGCGGCCAGGCCGCCATTGAAGGCGTCGCCTGCTCCGGTGGTCTCGACCACAGGGCCGGCATTGATCGCGCCGACATGGTCGGAGCAGCTGGCCGTGTGCAGCAGCGCGCCTTTTTCACCGAGCGTCACGATGACGGCGCCGACGCCCTTTCCAAGCAAACGATCGGCGGCGCGGCGGGCGTCCTCGATGGACGACACCTTGATGCCGGTCAGTTCCTCGGCCTCGGTCTCATTGGGCGTGACATAGTCGCAGAGCGTGTAGATGCGATCCGGAAGCTTTGCCGCAGGCGCCGGATTGAGGATGGTCGTCACCCCTGCCCCGCGCGCGATCTCCAGCGCCCGCATCGCCGCCTCGATCGGCTGCTCGAGCTGGGTGACGAAGACGCCGGCCGAGCCGATCAGGCCAGCGTTAGCCTCGATGTCGTCGGGCGAAATCAGCATGGCCGCACCGGGGCTGACGATGATGGCGTTGTTGCCGGTCGTCTCCTCAACGAAAATATAAGCCGCACCCGTGTAACTCTCGGGCGTGTCGATGATAGCGCTTTTCACGTCGGCCTGCGCCCAGGTTTGCCTGGCCATATCGGCAAAGGGATCGACGCCGAGGCGCGTCAGGAAAGTGATGTCGGCGCCGAGCCGGCCGGCCGCAACCGCCTGGTTGGAGCCCTTGCCGCCCGGGCCAAGCGTGAAGGATGTGCCAAGGAGCGTCTCGCCCATGCGCGGCTGGCGGGCGGCGCGGTAAGCGGTGTCGGCGACGAAGACCCCCAATATGACGACAGGCTTGCCTGGCATCTGCTACTCCGCATCCGGCGGCACGACGCCCTTGCGGAAGGCGAAACAGCCATAGAAGCGGCGCTCGCCGGTCTGGATGACGCAATAGGCTTTCTTGGCGCGTTCGTAGAAGGCGTAGCGCTCGACCGGGATCATCGGCCAGGCCTTGCCTTCCGAAGCGTCGATCTCTCTTTGCACTTCCGTCTGCACTGCGGGAATCTCGTCCGGCTTGCCGACGATCTCCATGCGGGCGGCCGCGTCGTCGACGAAATTGTCCAGCGGATAGAGCGACAGAACCGCCTTGACCACGTCCGCGGCCGGCGCATCGATACGCAGCAGCCGGCCGAGCACGGTCTGGCGCGCCACCGAATCGGAAGGGAAGTTGGTGTCGGCGATGATCAAATCGTCGCCATGGCCCATCGCCCGCAGCGCCTGGAGCACGTCGGCATTGAGCAGCGGATTGATCCCTTTAAGCATAGTTCCCTCCCGAACGGGCTTTTTTTGATGCGAAGCCTGGCGGATGATCCCGAAAAGTGTTCGCGGTTTTCGGATAAGATCATGCGCAATTCAAAGTGTTAAAGACGACGGCCGGTCTCTGAATCGAAGAGATGGACCTGGTCGAGCCGGGGTTTCAGGTGCAGCGTGTCGCCCGGCTTGAAATCGTGGCGCTCACGGAACAGCGCCACCATCTCGCCCTCGCCGAAGCGCAAGAAGACCAGCGTTTCGGAACCGGTCGGCTCGACGACGGAAACCTTCGCCGGCACGCCGTCGGGGTGGATTTCGAGATGCTCGGGCCGTACGCCGTAGACCACCTTGCGCCCATCCTCCACGGCGCTGTTCGCAGCGATCGGAAACGGCGTCCCGGCGATCTCGACGACAGGCTTGTCGCCCTTGCGCACCACGCCCTTGAGCAGGTTCATCGACGGCGAGCCGATGAAGCCGGCGACGAACAGATTGGCCGGCCGGTCGAACAGTTCCAGCGGCGCGCCGACCTGCTCGATGCGGCCGTCGCGCATCACCACGATCTTGTCGGCCATGGTCATGGCCTCGATCTGGTCGTGCGTGACATAGATGGTGGTGGTCTTCAGCCGCTGGTGCAGTTCCTTGATCTCGGTGCGCATCTGGACGCGCAGCTTTGCGTCGAGGTTAGACAGCGGTTCGTCGAACAGGAACACCTGCGGGTTGCGCACGATGGCGCGGCCCATGGCGACGCGCTGGCGCTGGCCGCCCGAGAGCTGGCGCGGATAGCGCTTGAGATAGGGATTGAGGTCGAGGATATCGGCGGCACGCTTGACCCGCTCGGCGACATCAACCGGGTCGGTCTTCCGCAGCTTCAGCGCAAAGGCCATGTTCTGCTCGACCGTCTTGTGCGGATAGAGCGCGTAGTTCTGGAACACCATGGCGATGTCGCGCTTGGCCGGCGGCAGATGATTGACGACACGGTCGCCGATGGCGATCGTGCCGCCGGAAACGGTCTCCAGCCCCGCCACCATCCTGAGCAGCGTGGACTTGCCGCACCCCGAAGGACCGACCAGCACCACGAACTGCCCGTCGGCGATGTCGACGCTGACATCGTGCAGGACCTTGACGGTTCCGAACGCCTTGGCCACATTGCTGATCGCGACTTGAGCCATCGGCCCCCCTTTCGTTGCGGTGAAGCTAAACAACGCAAACGGCTAGGGCAAGTCAGTCTTTTATAGATAAAAAACCCCATCCTCGTTGACACGGCACTTGGTTGTGAGAATAGTGAAAGGGCTCGGGTTTTGACCCCTGTTCCGGGCGCGCCGGCACACTAGTTCGGACTACGGAAATCGAAGTGTCGCGGGAGGAAAACTTGGGCCCTATTTCCAGGAGTCGCTGTTGTTGGGGAACACGTCCAGCGCTCCAAGCATCCGAAACAAGCACCATTGAGATTCTGGGAGGAATGAGATGAAAGTCAGCCTTTACAATCAACTTGTCCGCGCGGGAGCCACTCGCCGCGATGTTCTCAAGGGCGCGGCCAGCATGGCCGCGATCGCAGCGGCATCCGGCGCCGGGCTTGGCGCACTGACGCGCCCTGCTTCCGCCGCAGGCGAGCTGCGCGCGCAGATCCTGCAGATCCCCGGTGTCGGTAAGGGCCAGCCGACCGATGCCGACTTCCAGCAGGTCGGCGAGCTCTGCCTGGAGGCGACCAAGGCCAGCGTCAAGGAAGGCGAATTCGCCGGCGTCCAGCTCACCTTCATGGGGCTCAACAACCAGAACCTGCACAATGTGCTGTTTCGCGGCTTCCTGAAGCCGTGGGAGACCTATACCGGCGCCAAGATCAACTGGATCGACCTGGCGCAGGCGGACTACAACGCCCGGCTGCAGCAGTCGATTGCCACCGGCACCGTCGATTTCGACATCATCGAGATGGGCGCGCCGTTCGAAGGCGACGTCTGCGGCAAGGGTCTCACTTCCGAAATGCCGGACTGGGTCAAGGACCAGATCGACATGAAGGACGTCGTGGCCTATCTGCAGCCACCGGTCGGCACCTGGGACGGCAAGCAATATCGCGTGACCGTCGACGGCGACGCGCACAACTTCAACTACCGCACCGACGTGTTTGCCGATGCCGACCTCGCCAAGGCGTGGCAGGAAGGCGGCGGCGGGGGCGAATGGGGCGTGCCGAAGACCTGGCAGCAGGTGCAGGCCGTGACCAAGTTCCTCAAGGGCAAGCAGTTCCAGGGCCAGGATGTCTTCGGCTATCTCGACGCGCCCAAGGCGTGGGGCGGCTTCGGCTTCTACTTCCTCGGCAGCCGCGCCAGCGCCTATGCCAAGCATCCTGACGACAAGGCTTGGCTGTTCGATGCCGATACGATGAAGCCGCGCATCAACAATCCAGCCTGGGTGCGGGCGATCCAGGACGTGATCGACGCGCTGCCTTCCGAGCCTGCCGATCAGATTAACGCTGACCCGAACACCACCGCCTTCCAGCAGTTCCTGGCCGGCACCGGTTCGATGGTCACCTGGTGGGGCGACGTCGGCTCCAACGTCAAGACCAACGACAGTTCTGTCGTCGGCGACGTCACCGGCTTCTCGATCCTGCCAGGCTCGGACGACGTCTACAATTCCAAGACCGGCCAATGGGACAAGCTGGCCAGCGGCCCGAACCATGCGCCGAACTGCGCCTATCTCGGCTGGGGCGTCTACGTCATGGCCCGGGTCGACAGCGACGAAAAGAAGAAGAAGGCGGCATGGTCGGCCGCGGCCCATCTCGGCGGCAAGGACCTGTCTCTCTGGTGCGCGGCATATCCGTCCGGATTCCAGCCCTACCGGAACTCCCATTTCGACATTCCGGAATGGGTGGCGGCCGGTTACGACGAGGCTTTCATCACCTCGTATCTGAAGTCGGAGGCCGACAGCTACAACCATCCGAACGCCGCGATCGAGCCGCGCATCCCCGGCATCTTCCAATATTACAGTGCCGCCGAGGACATCCTGGCCAACACATTTGCCGGCAAGATGACGGCGCAGGAAGGCGCCGACGCCATTGCGGCCGCCTGGGAGAAGCTGACCGACCAGATCGGCCGCGAAAACCAGATCAAGCTCTACAAGGCCTCGCTTGGCATGTAGGCTGAGATTCTAGGAACCGTGGGGGGGGGGCCCGCCGCCCCCCGCCCCCACCCAAAGACGGCCGCCCCGGCGAAAAAAAAAAAAATGTAGGGGGGGAGCCGCGGGGGGGCCAGCGATTGACACCCA
>NZ_JBVVPW010000009.1:0-47575 GCF_055811385.1 Mesorhizobium sp. WSM4849 | reverse complement strand
CCCCCACCCCCCCCCCCAACGCCGGTCGCCCCAAAACCCCACCCCACCCCCCCAAATCCCCCCCCCCTCTTTTTTTTTTTTTTTTTTTTTCCCCCCCCCCGGGGGCCGCCCCCCCCCCCCCCCCCCCCACCACAGCTTGACCGGCCAGCCGGTCATAAAAGCCTTCAGTGAACGGACGAGACGCGTGGCTGACCAGACTTTGCCCACCAATGCGTGGCCGGCAAACGCCGCTCCATCCGATCTGATATCGCCGGGCCGCAAGCGGCTCGGCCGGGCGTTGATGGCTGCTGCGACGCTCGGCCTTCTGGCGGTGATCGCAGTTCAGATCCTGTACAAGACCGACGTCAATGCAGTCGGCTTCGAGACCTGGCGGCCGGTCGTTTATGCCTATGTGCTGTGGGGTACAGCACTCGGCATCGGCCAGGTGCTGACACGCGGCGAAGACGGCCAGCGCGCGCTGTTCCTGCTGCCGGCGCTGCTGTTCACCGTCGCCATGGTGATCTTCCCGACGCTGTTCGGCCTCTACATCGCGCTGACCGACTGGAACCTTAGTTCCTTCTCCGGCCGGAAGTTCAACGGGCTCGACAATTTCTGGCAGATGCTGGCCGACCCCTACTACCGCAACGCGCTGTTCAACATGGTGCTCTACGTGCTTGCGGTGCTGGTCGAATATGTCATCGCCTTCGGCCTCGCCCTGTTGCTCAACGCACAGATCAGGGCGCGCAAATTCTTCCGTGTCGTCTTCCTCATGCCTTTGATGCTGTCGCCGGTCGCGGTGTCGTGGATGATCGGCAAATCGCTGATGGAATACCGGTTCGGACCGGCCGCAACGCTGGCGCGCCAGCTCGGCTGGGAAAATCCCGCCTTCTTTTCAAACCCGATCACCGCCCGCATCTCGATCATGGTGCTGGATGCCTGGACGTTCATCCCGTTCATGATGATCATGCTGCTCGCCGGCCTTCAGGCGATGTCGCGCGAAGTTCTTGAGGCGGCCAGGGTAGACGGCGCCAATGCCTGGCAGACCTTCTGGCAGGTCACCTTCCCGCTGATGCTGCCGGTGTCGGTGACGGCGATCATCCTGCGCATCATCTTCAAACTGAAGCTTGCCGACATCATCATCACCGTCACCTCCGGCGGCCCGGGCGGCGCGACCGATTCCGTATCGAGCTTCATCTATCGCGAGTATCGCGACCGCTCGAATGTCGGCTACGGCACCATGCTGGCGATGGCCTACCTCATCATCATCATCGTATTCGTGACGTGGCTTTTGAAATTCGCCAACCGCTTCGTGCGCAACGTCAACTGATAGGGGCGGCGACATGAGCGTTCAGACCACCGAGTATGCCGCTTCCGAAATCCGCTCGCCGGCGAGCTTTTTCGCCAACCGCGTCTTCATCTATGGCGCGCTGGTGTTCTGGGCCTTCATCTGCCTGTTCCCGATCTACTGGACGATAACCACCTCGTTCAAGACAGCCGTCGACGTCACCCAGGGCCATCTCATCCCGTTCGTCGACTTCCGGCCGGACTGGAAGGGCTGGCGCTCGCTCGGCCTGTCGCCGGACTCGATCTTCCGGACCTCGACGGTGCGCGATGAATTCATCAAGCGCTTCATGAACTCGGTCATCACCTCGGTCGGCGCATCGAGCCTCGCCATCGTCATCGGCAGTCTCGCGGCCTATGGCCTCACCCGCTACCGCTATCACTTCGCCTGGTTCAAGAATGAGGACATCTCCTTCTTCTTCCTGTCGCAGCTGATCCTGCCGCCGGTCGTGCTCGCCTTGCCCTTTTTGGTGCTGTACCGGGAAGTCGGCATGCTCGACACGCGCATCGGGCTGATCCTGCTCTACACGCTGATGGTGCTGCCGATCGTCATCTGGATCATGCGCGACCAGTTCAATTCGATCCCGGTCGAACTGGAGGAAGCAGCCCTCGTCGACGGCCTGTCGATCTGGGGCGCCTTCTTCCGCATCGTCATGCCGATTGCGCTGCCGGGCATGGTCGCCGCCTTCATCCTGGCGATGGTGCTGTGCTGGAACGAGTATTTCTTCGCCGCACTGCTGACCTCGACCGATGCCAAGACCATTCCCGTGATGGTGGCGAGCCAGACCGGCTCGCAAGGCATCAACTGGTGGTCGATGGCGGCGCTGGCCACCGCCGCGATCACGCCGCTTGCCGTCATCGGCATCGCGCTGGAGCGTTATCTGATCATGGGCATGACCGCGGGCGCGGTGAAGTAGGCCCTCGCCACTCCTCCGACGTTGCAACTGTGGATAGCCTTCTGAACGCCGGCGGGACAGCGCCCCCCTCTGTCCTGCCGGACATCTCCCCCACACGGGGGGAGATCGGCCGTCACGCCGGTTTTCGCTAATCTCCAACGCCGCAGGAACGAGCGGGGCGCTGAAACAGCGAATCTCCCCCCAAGTGGGGGAGATGTCCGGCAGGACAGAGGGAGGCGCGAAGGATCGCTACGGCTTTCATTCTGCGCTTCTGCAACGCTCGAAAAGGCGCGTCCGTTAGCGCGCCAGTATCGCCCGCAGATGACCGAGGATCATGGCGACGCCCTTTTGCCCCAGTTCCGCCGAGGCGTCGGGAGCGGTCGCAGTGTACCATCCCGTATTGTCGGTAAAATGGCCGGCGTCCACCGCTTCCGGGCACAGCGCCAGCATCAGCGACGTTTCTCCGATGCCGGCATGGTCAAACGGATATTGGCCGTTCATTGCAGCCGGCATCAGCGGATGCACCTGCACCCAGCTGAAGTAATTGGCGCCTTCGGCGTGTTCGGCATAATAGCCTGCCATCGTCTCCGAGCCCCACCAGCCCTCGCCGCGTTCCTTCTCCAGGAAACGGAAGATCGCCTGGCGGCCGGCGGTCTTGAAGGCGAGATCGGTCGGCATGCCGGCAGCAAAATTCTCGGTCTGGTGGTGGATGATGGCGTGGATGTTGCGAAAGCCGATGCGCAGCAGGCTGTAGAACAGCTCTTCGCCGAACGGCGCCAGCGCATTGCCGCCGACCTGAACCGAGCCATTGCCCTCCGGCGGCGCCACCGCGTAGCTCGCCGCGCCGTAGTAGAACGGCGGCAGGATGACGATGTCGGCTTCCTTTTCGAACAGCTCCAGCATCTTGACGACGGCCAGCGTATCCATGCCGACGGCCATGTGCTCGCCATGGTATTCGAGCACGCCGAGCGTGAGCACGACCGGCCAGTTCTCGGCGATCGCCTTGCGGATCTGGTGCGGCAGCATCAGCTCGTAGCGCATGACGCCTACTCCATGTTGGTATGGCGGGCGCGCATCGATACGGCTCTCGTCCGTCCGCGCCAGCACGCTGCCAAGCTCGTCGCGCGCAATCCTGAACAGATTTGCGCCGGTGTTCTCGTCACAGGCCCACCAGCTTACCGGGGTCAAAAACCTGTCTGGATTGTTTGGTCACATCTTCCCCGAACAGCTTGTTTTTGCTCATCCTATCACCGTGAAAATTCGTGTCCAACGGCTGCTTTTGCAGCGCCCCAGGCGTGATAGTGTCGTGGCAATTGCACAGGTGAGGAAACAACAGGACATGAAGACACGGCATTTCGACCGCATCGGCAATGGCGGCATCAGTTTCACGGAACTCGGCTTCGGCACGGCGCCGCTCGGAAACCTCTATCGCGCCGTCTCCGATGAAGATGCCAACGCCACTCTGGAGACCGCCTGGCGGGTCGGCTGCCGCTACTACGACACCGCGCCGCTCTACGGGCTTGGCCTGTCGGAAACGCGGCTCAATCCGTTCCTGCGCTCGAAAAAGCGCGACGACTACGTGCTGTCGAGCAAGGTCGGCCGCATCATGCGCGCCTGCCCGCCGGACCAACGCACCGGCATCGGCAAGTTCTTCGACACGCCGTCGCGCCGCGAGGTCTACGACTACAGCTATGACGGCGTCATGCGCTCCTTCGAAGCCTCGCTCGAGCGCCTCGGCGTCGACCGCATCGACATCCTTTTCGTGCATGATGTCGACATCTTCACGCACGGCAGCAAGGAGGCCTCGGACCAACGCATCGAGGAGTTCATGCGCTCGGGCTATTACGGGCTGCTGTCCCTGCGTGATCAGGGCGTCATCAAGGCGTTCGGCGGCGGCATCAACGAATGGCAGGTTGCCCAGACACTTGCCGAGCGTGGCGACTTCGATCTTTTCCTGCTTGCCGGGCGCTATACGCTGCTGGAGCAGGAGGCGCTGCAATCCTTCCTGCCGCTATGCCAGAAGCGCGGCATCGGCATCGTTCTCGGCGGGCCGTATAATTCCGGCATTCTGGCAACCGGTCCGAAGCCCGGCGCCTACTACAATTATTCCGAGGCGCCGCAGGACATCATCGACCGCGTCGCGCGCATCGAGGCCATCTGCAAACGCCACGGCGTGCGCCTGATCGAGGCGGCATTGCAATTTCCGCTGCTGCATCCTTCGGTCGTGTCGGTGATCCCCGGCGGACAGCGGCCGAGCGAGGTCGAAAGCAACCGGTCGCTGCTCGACGCGAAGCTGCCACCAGCACTCTGGGCCGATCTCAAGAAGGAAGAGCTGATGCGCGCCGATGCGCCGACGGCATAGAGCCGTCCGCTGTTATCTCGACAATAGAGCCCGCCAAAGTGGGCGCAAAAGAAAAGCCGGGCATGCCCGGCTTTTCTGATCTCTGAAAAGGGTACGAAGGCCGCTTAGTTGACTGCGTCCTTGAGGCCCTTGCCGGCCGAAAACTTCGGCACGGTGCGCGCCGGAATCTGCACTTCCGCGCCGGTCTGCGGGTTGCGGCCGGTCGAGGCAGCGCGTTTTGACACGGTGAAATTTCCGAAGCCGACAAGCCGGACATCGCCGCCCTTCTTCAGTTCGCCGGTGATGACGGAGAACACCGCATCAACCGCCGACTGCGCGTCACCCTTCGAAATACTCGCGGCATCGGCGACAGCGGACACCAGTTCGTTCTTGTTCATAAAAATTCCCTTCCATGAGAAACCGGAACGTAGACTCATCCGGCAGGAAACGGACTTTAGAAAGAAGCGCTTCCGCAACCAAGTCGAAAAGCGTCAAAAGAGTCGAAAAAACCGCGGAATTCCGGGGTTTTTCACATGAAAAAGCCGGGCGCTCGACCCGGCTCTCTCTTGTGCATTGCAACTTTAGAAGGTGCTAATGAGCTAGCGACTTGCCGGCGTCGTCTCCGGCATCCACCGCAGCCGGCGCATTGACCGGTTCAACCCAATCGATCGGCTCCGGCATACGCACCAGCGCATGTCGCAAGACTTCACCGACCCGCCCGACCGGAACGATCTCCATACCGTTCTTCACGTTGTCCGGAATCTCCGCCAGATCCTTGGCATTGTCTTCCGGGATCAGCACCTTCTTGATGCCGCCGCGCAGCGCTGCAAGCAGCTTCTCCTTGAGCCCGCCGATCGGCAGCACCCTGCCGCGCAGCGTGATTTCGCCGGTCATCGCCACATCGGCCCTGACCGGGATGCCGGTCAGCACCGAGACGATCGCCGTCGCCATCGCCACACCCGCCGACGGCCCGTCCTTGGGCGTTGCGCCCTCGGGCACGTGGACGTGGATGTCGCGCTTGTCGAACAGCGGCGGCTCGACGCCGAAATCGATAGCCCGCGAGCGGACATAGGAGGCCGCCGCCGAGATCGATTCCTTCATCACATCGCGCAGATTGCCGGTCACCGTCATACGACCCTTACCGGGCATCATGACGCCTTCGATCGTCAGCAGCTCGCCGCCGACTTCCGTCCAGGCGAGCCCGGTGACCACGCCGACCTGATCGTCGGCCTCGACCTGACCGAAGCGGAAGCGCGGAACACCAAGGTAATCGGCGAGATTGTCCGCCGTGATGTCGACCGTCTTCTTCTTCGTCTTCAGGATCTCGGTCACCGCCTTGCGGCCGAGCTTCATCAGCTCGCGCTCCAGGCTCCTGACGCCCGCTTCACGGGTGTAGGTCTGGATGATGCCGCGGATCGCGTCCTCGCCGACGGAGAACTCCCTCGGCTGCAGCGCATGATCGCGGATCACCTTGGGCATCAGGTGGCGCTTGGCGATCTCGATCTTCTCGTCCTCGGTGTAGCCGGCGATACGGATGATCTCCATGCGGTCCATCAAGGGCGCAGGGATGTTCAGCGTGTTCGCCGTCGTCACGAACATCACGCTCGACAGGTCGTATTCGACCTCGAGGTAGTGGTCCATGAACGTCGAGTTCTGCTCGGGATCGAGCACCTCAAGCAAGGCCGACGACGGGTCGCCGCGGAAATCCTGGCCCATCTTGTCGATCTCGTCGAGCAGGAAGAGCGGGTTGGACTTCTTCGCCTTCTTCATCGACTGGATGACCTTTCCGGGCATCGAGCCGATATAGGTGCGCCGGTGACCGCGGATTTCAGCCTCGTCGCGCACGCCGCCCAGCGCCATGCGGATAAACTCGCGGCCGGTCGCCTTGGCGATCGACTTGCCGAGCGAGGTCTTGCCGACGCCGGGAGGTCCGACGAGGCACAGGATTGGCCCTTTCAGCTTCTTCTGGCGACTCTGCACGGCGAGATACTCGACGATGCGGTCCTTGACCTTGTCGAGGCCGAAATGGTCGGTGTCGAGCACGTTCTGCGCGAAGGCCAGATCCTGCTTGACCTTGGAGTTCCTGCCCCATGGTATCGACAGGATCCAGTCGAGATAATTGCGCACGACGGTCGATTCAGCCGACATCGGCGACATCGTCCGCAGCTTCTTCAGCTCGGCTTCCGCCTTTTCGCGGGCCTCCTTGGAGAGCTTGGTCTTCTTGATGCGCGCCTCGATCTCGGCGGCCTCGTCGCGGCCGTCCTCGCCCTCGCCGAGCTCCTTCTGGATCGCCTTCATCTGCTCGTTGAGGTAGTATTCGCGCTGCGTCTTCTCCATCTGGCGCTTGACGCGCGAACGGATGCGCTTCTCGACCTGCAGGACGGAGATTTCGGCTTCCATGAAGCCCATCGCCTTTTCCAGCCGCTCCTTGACCGAAAGCGTGGCCAGCATCTCCTGCTTCTCGGGGATCTTGATGGCAAGATGCGAGGCAACCGTATCGGCGAGCTTGGAATAGTCGTCGATCTGGCTGGCGGCACCCACCACTTCGGGCGAGATCTTCTTGTTCAGCTTGACGTAGTTCTCGAAGTCGGTGACGACGGAACGGGCCAGCGCCTCGACCTCGACCTCTTCCTCATCCGGTTCGACCAGCGCCGCGGCGCGGGCCTCGTGGAAGTCGGGACGGTCGGTGAACGAAACGATTTTCGCGCGCGAGGCGCCTTCGACCAGCACCTTAACGGTGCCGTCCGGCAGCTTCAGCAGTTGCAGCACATTGGCGAGCGTGCCGATGTCGAAGATCGCATCGGACTCGGGATCATCATCGGCGGCATTCATCTGGGTCGCAAGCAGGATCTGCTTTTCCTGACCCATCACCTCCTCCAGCGCCTTGATCGACTTTTCACGCCCGACAAAGAGCGGAACGATCATGTGCGGGAACACCACGATGTCGCGCAGTGGGAGGACTGCGAAGACGCCGTCGCTGGGAGCCTTGGATATTTTGGCCATTGTCCAACCTTTCATGTCGCGACCGCCAATCGGCCAACCGCGAATCTCATATTAACGACCGAGGATCGTTCCGCCTACCACCGTTTGTGACGGGAGTTTTACAGCACAGAATTCAGCACCCCGGCCTTCCTCAGTTAGTTGGAGGCACGGGGGGCAAAGATCAAGGGTCAACACGAAACCGTTCATCCAATCTGTCACAATCCGTTCATCATAAGTCGGCCCGTCCGCAAAACAAAACGGCACCTCACGGCGCCGTTTGAAGAATTCCACTGCAGGTGCTCACGTCAGGCGCTGACGTTGCCCTTCTTTTCCTTCTGCTCGGAATAGATGTAGAGCGGCCTGGCGTTGCCGGACACCACCTCTTCCGAAATAACCACTTCGCGCACGCCTTCCAGCGCCGGCAGCTCGAACATCGTGTCGAGCAGGATCGCTTCCATGATCGAGCGCAGGCCGCGCGCGCCGGTCTTGCGCTCGATGGCGCGCTTGGCGATCGCCGACAGCGCATTCTCATGGAAGGTCAGGTCGACATTCTCCATCTCGAACAGCCGCTGATACTGCTTGACCAGCGCGTTCTTCGGCTCGGTCAGGATCTGGATCAGCGCCGGCTCGTCGAGGTCCTCCAGCGTCGCCAGGACCGGCAGACGGCCGACGAACTCGGGAATGAGGCCGAACTTCAGCAGATCCTCGGGCTCGACCAGGCGGAAAACATCGCCGGTGCGGCGATCCTCGGGCGAAGCGACGGTGGCGCCGAAGCCGATCGAGGTCTTGCGGCCGCGATCCGAGATGATCTTGTCCAGCCCAGCGAAGGCGCCGCCGCAGATGAACAGGATGTTGGCGGTGTCGACCTGCAGGAATTCCTGTTGCGGATGTTTCCTGCCGCCCTGCGGCGGGACGGAGGCGACCGTGCCTTCCATGATCTTCAACAGCGCCTGCTGCACGCCTTCACCCGACACATCGCGGGTGATCGAAGGATTGTCCGACTTGCGCGAGATCTTGTCGATCTCGTCGATGTAGACGATGCCGCGCTGGGCGCGCTCGACATTGTAGTCGGCCGACTGCAACAGTTTCAGGATGATGTTCTCGACATCCTCGCCGACATAGCCCGCCTCGGTCAGTGTCGTCGCATCGGCCATGGTGAACGGCACGTCGATGATGCGGGCCAGCGTCTGCGCAAGCAGCGTCTTGCCGCAACCGGTCGGGCCGATCAGCAAAATGTTGGACTTCGCCAGCTCGACGTCGTTGTTCTTGCCGGCATGCGCGAGGCGCTTGTAATGGTTGTGGACGGCCACCGACAGCACGCGCTTGGCGTAGGGCTGGCCGATGACGTAGTCGTCGAGAACCTTGAGGATCTCCTGCGGGGTCGGCACGCCCTCGCGTGACTTCACCATCGAGGTCTTGTTCTCCTCGCGGATAATGTCCATGCAGAGCTCGACGCATTCGTCGCAGATGAACACCGTCGGGCCGGCGATCAGCTTGCGGACTTCGTGCTGGCTTTTGCCGCAAAACGAGCAATAAAGCGTGTTCTTGGAATCACCGCCGTTGTTGCCGACCTTGCTCATTTTCATGTCCTTTCATAGCCGCCCGCCGATGGTCTGGTTGAAAGGGCGCATAACTCAATCTATCGCGGGAAATCGCCGCCGCCAGTATTCCGGCTCCCGCAACGCATTCCATACGAAACACATATCAGAAAACGTCGCAATGATTCGCACCAACCCCACACAAAGCTAAGCCGTCGAAAATCAACATAGGCTTAACGTAGGCAATTGCTCCCGTCGAGGGAACAGCCAATTGTGGCCGAAATGCCGCAAGCGGCATCAAAAGCGTGTTTTCCCACCATCCACTGCCACCAGGCTTATGCGGCGGCAACCTCAGCCGGCTCGCGCGACGAAATGACCTTGTCGATGAGGCCGAAATCCTTGGCCTCGTCGGCGGTCATGAAATGGTCGCGGTCGAGCGTCTTCTCGATCTCGTCGTAGCTCTTGCCGGTGTGCTTGACATAGACCTCGTTGAGACGGCGCTTCAGCTTGATGATGTCCTGGGCGTGGCGCTCGATGTCGGAAGCCTGGCCCTGGAAGCCACCGGAAGGCTGGTGGACCATGATGCGGGCATTCGGCGTGGCGAAGCGCATGCCCTTCTCGCCTGCGGTCAAGAGCAGCGAACCCATCGAGGCCGCCTGGCCGATGCACAGCGTCGCTACCGCCGGCTTGATGAACTGCATGGTGTCGTAGATCGCCATGCCGGACGTGACGACGCCGCCAGGCGAATTGATGTAGAGGTTGATTTCCTTCTTCGGATTCTCCGCCTCGAGAAACAGGAGCTGCGCGCAGACCAGCGTCGCCATGCCGTCCTCGACCGGGCCGGTGATGAAAATGATGCGCTCTTTCAGGAGCCGCGAGAAAATGTCGTAGGCCCGCTCGCCGCGATTGGTCTGTTCGACCACCATCGGAACGAGGTTCATGTAGGTTTCGATGGGGTTTTTCATGGACTATCCCTTTTCAAAGGTGGGATTCCGGCGCCGGGAAATTAGCAAGTCGGGCAGAATCGGTTCTGGATCGTTGTCCTGTAAATAGGATGTCGGCTCACCCTAGCGCAAGGCCGCCCCTCCTAGCCATCCGGTTAAGTCGAATCAAGCTTTCTGCACAGAATTCGCCCGAGGCTATTTCGGCAGCCATCTGCTGCTGTTGAAGCAGCACGGCTGCGTAGCACTTTCTTAACCGCGTCGCTTAACGAAATATCTCGAAACTGCTTTCCCGCGATGCGGCTTCCCCTACAATTCAACGTTGAACTTGCGCTGAAGGCTCAAACAGGGGAAGTGCCGTGATCAGGGAAACTGACTTCCTCGACCACGTGGCCGAGACCGTGGTGCTGCAGCCGGAGCGCAGGCGCCGCGTCGTTGGTGCCGCCGAGCATGAGAGCATCGCCGAAGAGGTTCTGGTGCAGCCTGAACAGCGACGCATCATCGAGGTTCCCGCCTCCTACCAGACAGTGGTGCGCCGCGTGATGGTCAGGGACGGTTCGTCCAGCTGGCGGCGCGTGTATACGCTAAGGCACTGCAGGGGGTAACGGCAAAACATGCTGGTGTCGGTTGTGATTGTATTTGGAATAACCGCCGCGTTTGTTTTTACGCGATATGATTTGTACGATGCTTCATCGCTGAAATGGAAAAGCGCATCCGAACCGACGACAGCCTACGCATATGCCGTCTTTTTCGTTTTGCTTACGATCGCAGCCATAGCGCTTTTCTTCTACCCTCTAGGCGGCTAGCAGCCATTGCAGATTTTAGCCTGTTTGGCGTTGGCGATTGGAAACTATTCCGCCCGCAGCCATTTCTTCAGCCCGCCGAAATCGCCGTCGTCGACGCAAGCCGCGACACGCCGGCCGACCGCTGCGCCGAATTTGTAGCCGTGGCCGGAGCAGGCCGAGACAACAAGGCACTTGCCCTTCTCATGCGCCAGGAATTTTTCGTCGGCGGTGAAGGTGTAGGCGCAGGTGGCGACCTCGGTGACCTTGTATTCCTCGACACGGGCGATCGGCGGCGAAAACAGGTCGCGGATCGCCTCGCCCTCGCCCGCCACCGGCTGCCGGTTCCAGTCGGCGTCGCTGGTCGGCACTTTGTGCAGCCCTGAGCCGAATTTCATGCCGGCGCCGCCGGACGGCGGGATCACGTAGCCGTCGACGGCGCCGCCGACATTGAGGATGACCGGGGCCGAACGCCATGCCGCTTTCAGATCCGCCGGCGGTTCGACATAGGCGAGCGCGGTGCGCCAGGTCTTCAGGTCGCCGCCCAGTTCCGGAAACAGTTTCAGCACCCAGGCGCCGGCGGCGACCACGATGCGGTCGGCCTGCATCGTCTCGCCGCTTTCAAGCACGAGGCGGCCAGCCTCGGCGTCGACCTCCACCACCTTGCTGTTTTCGTAGACATTGGCGCCGTTTCTCCGCAGCCATTCGGCGAGGCGGGAGGCAATCTTGCGACAATGCAGCGCGCCACCCTCCGGCGAGAAATACGCGTAGCGGAACGAGCCGGGCTGCAGGAACCGCCAGCGCTTGGCCGCGGCGTCCGGCTCGAACAGTTCGATCGGATAGTTCCCGGCCTCCATGCCCTCGCGGTATTCCTCGGCTTCGTCTCCCGGCTCCCGCGAAATGCAGATGAAGCCGCGCCGGTCGAGATGGTTTTCGCCGAGATTGGCCCACATCTCGTCCCAGGCCTCATAGGCCTCGGTGATCAGCCGGCCATAGCCCGCCGCTGCACCATAGGCGCGGCGGATGATGCGGTGATGGTCGCCTGAGGCGGCAAGCGGATTGGGAATCGACCCCTGCTCGACGATCGTGACCCGGTGCCCGGCCTTAGCCAGCGACCAGGCCGTCGAAAGCCCTGCAATGCCTGCGCCAACCACGATCACATTCATCAAGTCAGTCTTTCCGCAGCCGCGCCGGCTGGCTCAACGCTTTTTTGTGCATGTCGTTGTCCCAAAACCGCTTCACACTTTTGGGCGACACGCATCAGATTGCCGGGCGCCAACATACGGTCTGGCATCAAGCTGGCAAGCCGCGTTAATTGTCTGGCATGACCAAATTGATGCTGACCTATCTTGCCTTCGATCCAGGCACCCGCCATGTGCGACTGGACCCGCACGAGCCTGCTTTCTTCCAGAACCCCTATGAGGCCTATGCCTTCATGCATGGCGCATCGAACGCCTTCTTCTGGGAAGAGTTCGGCTTCTGGTGCTTTGGCGGCTTCGACGACGTCAGCCGGCTGCTGCGCGACCGCCGCTTCGGCCGCCAGAACCCGGCCGGCATCCCGGACAGAAGCGGCATCGGCCGGGATCGCACGCATCTCAACGCCTTCGACGGTATCGAGGCCAATTCGATGCTGGAGCTGGAACCGCCCGTTCACACCAGGCTCAGAACGCTGGTCAACCGCGCCTTCGTCTCGCGTCAGGTCGAGCGCCTCAGGCCGCGCGTCGAGGCGCTGGCCAACGAGCTGATCGACCGTTTCGAACCGGACCAGGTCGACCTGCTGCCGGCTTTCGCATCGCCTTTGCCGATCACCATCATTGCCGAAATGCTCGGCGTGCCGGTCGAGATGGGGCCGCAACTGCTCGGCTGGTCGCATCAGATGGTCGCCATGTACATGCACGGCCGCACGCGCGAAACGGAAGAGACGGCCAATCGCGCCGCGCGCGACTTTTCGGGGTTCCTGCGCGGCTATGTTGCCGAGCGGCGCAAAAACCCCGGCGACGATCTATTGTCGCTGCTGATCTCGGCGCAGGAGGACAACCAAAAACTCTCGGAGGATGAACTGGTGTCCTCGGCTATCCTGCTGCTCAATGCCGGCCACGAGGCAACCGTCCATCAGACCGGCAATGCGGTGCGCTCGATCCTTGCGCAAGGCGGCGACCCGCGCCGCTTCTTCATGTCCGCGGAAACGACCGCAGCGACCGTCGAGGAATGCCTGCGCTTCGACGCGCCGCTGCACATGTTCACGCGTTATGCCTATGAAGAGATCGAGGCCGGGCCAGGCGTGATCGTGCGGCCGGGCGAGACGATCGGCCTGCTGCTCGGCATGGCCAACCACGACCCGGCTGCGTTTGCCGAGCCCCTCGCCTTTCGGCCGGATCGTGCGGACCAGAAGAACGTCTCGTTCGGCGCCGGCATTCATTTCTGCATCGGCGCGCCGCTCGCCCGGCTCGAATTGCAGGTATCGCTGAAAACCTTGTTCGAGCGCCTACCCCAGCTCCATCTTGCCGAACAGCCGCGCTTCCGCGATACCTATCATTTCCACGGGCTGGAAACGCTCGTCGTGCACACCGGACGGTGATCAAAGCTTGATCACATACTCCTTGCGAGTCGTTTCAAGCACTTCCCAGCTTCCCTTAAACCCCGGCCTAAGTACGAAACTGTCGCCGGCCCTGACGGTGCGCGCCTCGCCGCCGTCCTCTGATATCACCGAGACGCCCGACAGGATGTGGCAGAACTCCCACTCGTCATACTCGATGCGCCATTTGCCCGGCGTCGCCTCCCAGATGCCGGCATAGAGCCCGCCGTCCTGCTCCTCGACATTCCAGGTGCGGAATTTTGGATCGCCTGAAATCAGGCGATCCGGCGCCGGCGCACCAAGTTCCGGTTCGACGCTTTCAATATCGACCGAGAGAAATTTCGGCGCAGTCATGGAAACTCCTTCCAGCGGGGATCAAACCTTGGCGAGGGCCTGTTCCAGATCGGCGACAATGTCGTTGACATCCTCGATGCCGACCGAGAGCCTGACCGTATCCGGCCCAGCGCCGGCGGCGACCTTCTGCTCGTCCGACAGTTGCCGATGCGTGGTCGATGCCGGGTGGATGACCAGCGACTTGGTGTCGCCGACATTGGCGAGGTGCGAGAACAGTTCGAGCGCCTCGACGAATTTGATGCCCGCCGCATAGCCGCCCTTCAGGCCGAAGGTGAACACCGCACCGGCGCCAAGCGGCGAGTACTTCTTCTGCAGCGCATTGTTGCTGTCGCTGGGCAGGCCGGGATAGGACACCCAGGCGATCTTCGGGTGGTTGGACAGCCAGCCGGCGACAGTGACCGCATTGTCGCAATGGCGCTGCATCCTGAGCGGCAGGGTTTCCAGCCCGGTCAGGATCAGGAATGCGTTGAAGGGCGAGATCGCCGGGCCCATGTCGCGCAGGCCGAGCACGCGCGCGGCAATGGCGAAAGCGAAATTGCCGAAGGTCTCGTGCAGGACGAGGCCGCCATATTCGGGGCGCGGCTCCGACAGCATCGGATATTTGCCGGATTTCGACCAGTCGAAGGTACCGCCGTCGACAATGGCGCCGCCGATCGAATTGCCGTGGCCGCCGATGAACTTGGTCAGCGAATGCACGACAATGTCGGCGCCATGCTCGATCGGGCGCACCAGATAGGGCGAGGCCAGCGTGTTGTCGACGATCAGCGGCAGGCTGTGTTTACGGGCGATGTCGCCGATCTTCTCGATGTCGACGAAGACACCGCCCGGATTGGCCAGGCTCTCGATGAAGATCGCCTTGGTCTTTTCGTCGATCTGGCTTTCGAAGGTCGAGATGTCGTTGGTGTCGGCCCAGCGCACCTGCCAGCCGAAATTCTTGAAGGCGTGGCCGAACTGGTTGATCGAGCCACCGTAAAGCCTTGTCGCGGCGACGAAATTGTCGCCGGGCTGCATCAGATTATGGAAGACGAGCACCTGCGCGGCATGGCCCGACGCCACCGCCAGCCCCGCCGTGCCGCCTTCGAGCGCCGCGATACGCTCTTCCAGCACCGCCTGCGTCGGGTTCATGATCCGGGTATAGATGTTGCCGAAGGCTTTTAGCCCGAACAGCGAGGCGGCATGATCGGCATCATCGAAGACAAAGGAGGTCGTCTGGTAGATCGGCGTGGCACGCGCGCCGGTCGCCGGATCGGGCTTGGCACCCGCATGGACGGCGAGCGTGTTGAAACCGGGCGTGCGGGTCATCGAAGATCTCCCCTGAATGGTGAATGGTGAATGGTGAATGGTGAATGGTGAATGGTGAATGGTGAATGGTGAATGGCAAAGTCGGCCAGCCCCATTCTGATTGCAAGCGGCTCATATGCCGCTTTGCCCGCCTTCCAGAAAAATCCTTCTATTCACTATTCACCATTCACTACCTACTTCTGGCGGACGCCAAAACTCTGGAATCCCGGCCGCATCAGCGGCTTCTTCGACGACAACACGCCTGAGTTGACGCCGGTCCAACCGATTTCGCCCGACAGCTTGCCATATTCGATCTTGGGGCAGCGGTTCATCACCACCTTGATGCCGGCGGCCTCGGCGCGCGCGGCCGCCTCGTCGTGGCGCACGCCAAGCTGCATCCAGATGACTTTCGGCAACGGGTCGAGCCGCAAGACCTCGTCGACGACGCCCGGCACTGCCGCCGAGCCGCGAAACACGTCGACCATATCGATCGGCTCGGGAACATCGGCGAGCCTGGCATAGGTCATCCGGCCAAGGATTTCCTTGCCGGCCTGGCCGGGGTTGATCGGGAAAACCGAAAACCCTTTGCCCAGCAGGTATTTCAACACGAAGTAGCTCGGCCGCACATCATTGGCGGACGCACCGACCATGGCGATGGTTTTCACCGAATTGAGGATGCCGGCGATATAGGCATTGTCGTAGGCGTCGTGGTTCATGCCTCGTCCTCATACAGAGCTTCGGCGAGAAAACCATCCGGGTCGTTGCAGAAACTGCGCATCATGCGAAAATGATCGGTGTCGTGGAAATCGGTCGGGTCGAGGCCGAACCGGCTGATGCGGAACAGCCGCGCGCCGGGACAGGCCATCAGCAGCGGCGAATGCGTCGCCATGATCACTTGCGCCGTGCCTGATAGATCCATCCGCCGCAGCATCTTGAGAAGCTCGATCTGGCGCGTCGGCGACAAGGCGCTTTCCGGCTCGTCTAGGATGTAGATACCTTGCCGGCGGCAGCGCTCCTCGAAGAACCGGATGAAACCCTCGCCATGCGACCAGGACAGGAAATCGGGCGGCGCCGCATGGGCGTCGATGGCGGCCTGATCGAGATAGCGGGCCACGGAGTAAAAAGATTCGGCGCGAAAGAACCAGCCGGCGGTGACCTTCGGCAGCCAGTGGCCGCGCAGCGTGGCGGCGAGCGCCGCGCCGCTCTTGTCGATGGCGCGGGAGTGGTCGATGGGCATGTAGCCCTTGCCGCCACCGGCCTCATCGTATCCGGCCAACGCGCCGATCGCCTCGAGCAATGTCGATTTGCCGGTGCCGTTCTCGCCGACGATGATGGTGATCGGCGTGGTGAATTCGAGTTCGAAATCGTGGCCGCGGAAGATCGGCAGGTTCCAGGGATATTTTTCCCAATTTTCGACCCGCGCCGGCTCGATCAGGATGCGCTTGAGATAGGGAGCCTTCAGTCGCGTCAGTTGCTTGCGATATGCCATCTGGCAGAGCGATCAGCCCGGCAGCGAGATGCTGCCGTCTTCCGCGATTGGAAAAGCCGGATTGTGCGCCACCTCCCAGACATGCCCTTCCGTGTCGGCGAAATAACCATACCAGCCGCCCCAGAAGGCGCGGCCGGCCGGCTTGACAATGCGGCCGCCGGCCTTCTCGGCCATCGCAAGCACGTGATCGACTTCAGTGTCCGAGCGGGTGTTGTAGGCGAGGTAGATCGCCGACGGCGCCGGGCCGAAGGTGATGCCTGAATCCGCTTCGGCGCTTTCGCGCGGGAACAGCCCGAGAATGACGCCGCCCATCTGGAAGAAGGCGACGCCGTCGGTGATCCCGGCATGGCGGGTCAGGCCCATCGCCTCGTAGAAGCGTGTGGCGCGCTCGAGATCGTCGACGGCAATGGTGACGATGGAGATGCGAGGCTCCATGTCTATTCCTCCATGTCTATTCGTCCGTCCATTCCGGCTTGCGCTTGCCGATGAAGGCGCCGATGCCCTCTTCCGCGTCGCGCGCCAGCATGTTGTCGACCATGACGCGGCCGGTATAGGCATAGGCCTCGGCCAGCCCCATCTCGGCCTGCGCGTAGAAGGCCTCCTTGCCGGTCTTCACCACCAAAGCCGATTTGGCAGCAATGGTTTGCGCGTATTTGGTGACAATCTGATTCAGATATTCGCGCGGCACGATGCGGTTGATCAGGCCGAATTCCTTGGCCGTCGCCGCATCGATCGTCTCGCCGGTCAAAAGCATCTCCATCGCCTGCTTGCGCGAGACGTTGCGCGACAGCGCCACCATCGGCGTCGAGCAGAACAGGCCGATATTGACGCCCGGCGTGCAGAAGGCCGCCTCATGCGAGGCGATCGCCAGATCGCAGCTCGCGACCAGTTGCGCCCCGGCCGCCGTCGCCAGACCATCGACCTCGGCGATCACCGGCTTGGGATGGCGCACGATCGCCTGCATCAGTGCCGCGCAAGCGGAAAACGTCTCCTCGAAGAATGCCTTGCCGCGATCGGCGTCGGCGCGGCGCGCGGTCATTTCCTTGAGGTCGTGTCCGGCGCAGAACACCTTTCCGGTCGCCGCCAGGATGATGACCCGGACGGATCTGTCGGATTTCGCGCGGTCGAGCTCCGCCGTCAGCGCCGCCATCACCGCCAGCGACAGGGCATTGGCCGGCGGATTGGCGAGCGTGAGGCGGAGCACGCCCTTGTCCAGCCTCGCGACAACAGGACCTTCGGCAACAGCCGGCTTGATGGCGACGATTTCAGCCATGTCTCCAACCTCTTCATCGGCCAGCGGGCATCGGATTCGCGGGCCATGGAACAAAAGAACTAGCACGCTACCGATTGAAGAACAGCCTTGAGACGTGTTTTCTCGGCTGCGCGGCCTCAGCCAAGCGCCCTCGCCTTGAGACCGCCGGCCCTACGGCGCCGTATATAGGAAACCGCCTATGCCCGCCCAAAACAATCTCAAGCCGATGCTGACTGCCGCGCAAGTCAATGCGCTGATGGAGACCGTCTATCCGCAGCTCAACGACCAGTTCACCTTCTACGAGGCGATCGACGTGTTTCCGGGCGGCTGCACGGTGCGCCTGAATGCCGACGAGCGGCATTTGCGCCCCGGCGGAACCGTGTCGGGCCCGTCGCTGTTCACGCTGGCCGACATTGGCGGCTATGTCTGCGTGCTTTCGCATGCCGGGCCGGATGCGCTTTCGGTGACCACCAATCTCAACATCAATTTCGTCCGCAAAGCCGAGGCGGGACCGATCGACGGCCATTGCCGGATCCTGAAGCTGGGCAAGAGCCTGATGGTGTTCGAAATCGACATCGTCGCCGGACCGGAGGGACATACGGTTGCGCACGCGACGGGAACCTATTCGATCCCGCCGAAGCGGTCGCCATCTTGACAATTGAATTTCCGGTTGATGTGTATATATGTGCGCATTAGGTGACCTTTGCTGGAACGTGACAGCCGCAAGATCGTGAAGCGTCTCAAAGACGATGGTTTCGAACTGATTTCCATACGCGGCTCGCATCACAAATTCCGAAAGGGCGAGATTGTGTTGATCGTTCCGCATCCCGAGAAGAATCTGCCAACCCGTACCGCTCGCGCGATCGCCAAGCAGGCAGGCTGGTAAGGACGAGCGTCCTGGAGATTGCAAATGAAGAACTATTTCGCATTGGTCGACAAAGATCCCGGCAGCGCATTCGGCATCCGCTTTCCGGACATTCCCGGCTGCTTTTCGGCTGCGGACGCGGCGGAAGACATCGTGCCCAATGCCGTTGAAGCCTTGCAATTGTGGGCAGAGGATATGCCCGTTCCAGAGCCGTCCAACCATGAAGCGATTGTCGCGCTTCCCGACATACGCAACGCGCTCGCCGAAGGAGCCTATCTGGTCTCGGTGCCGCTCATCGACAATGACAGCGCCGTCGTCAGGGCAAACGTGACTTTCGAGCGCGGCGTTTTGCGGGCGATCGACATCGCAGCGCGCGAACGCGGCATAACGCGATCTGCGTTCCTCTCCAGCGCGGCCCGTAAGGAAATCGAGGCAAAGCACTAAGGCCAGATTCTGCACCGCAATTAACACTAGATCAGTGTGGTAAAATAGTACCTATTATTCAATCCTTTGTTTTTGCTTCATTTTCTGAGCTACGCGTCTTTTAATTCGCCTTGACGTGCTATCTCCCCCTCGCCTATAAGCCCTCACGGAACAGCGGCCCGCCAAAGGCCGCCGTTTTGTTATTGGCGGCGGGCGAGCGCTCGGCGTCAATCCAAGCAACAAGAAACGCTTTTCCTTGTCGTTCGTCGATGGGGAAGGTCCGAACCGAAAGCAACAATCCATGGCAACCTTTTCGCAGAAGCCTGCGGATGTGGTGAAGAAGTGGGTGCTGATCGACGCCGAGGGTCTCGTCGTCGGCCGTCTCGCCACTGTCATCGCCAATCATCTTCGCGGCAAGCACAAGCCCACCTTCACCCCGCATGTCGACGACGGCGATAACGTCATCGTCATCAACGCCGACAAGGTGGTGTTCACCGGCAAGAAATTCACCGACAAGGTCTATTACTGGCACACCGGCCACCCCGGCGGCATCAAGGAGCGCACCGCGCGCCAGCTGCTCGAGGGCCGTTTCCCCGAGCGTGTCGTCGAGAAGGCCGTCGAACGCATGATCCCGCGTGGCCCGCTCGGCCGTCGCCAGATGAAGAATCTCCGCGTCTATGCAGGCACGGAACATCCGCATGTCGCCCAGCAGCCCGTCACGCTCGACGTGGCCAAGCTGAACGCCAAGAACAAGAAGGTTTCGTAAAATGGCTGAGCTTTCCTCGCTCGCAGAACTCGGAACTGCCACCGGCAACACCAACACGCAGCCGGCGGCACCCGTCCATGTCCAGAAGCTCGACAAGTCGGGCCGCGCCTATGCCACCGGCAAGCGCAAGAACGCCATCGCGCGTGTCTGGGTGAAGCCCGGCTCCGGTAAGATCGTCGTCAACGACAAGGTGTTCGCCGAATATTTCGCACGCCCGGTCCTGCAGATGATCCTCAACCAGCCGATCATCGCCGCCAACCGCGCCGGCCAGTACGACATCGTCGCCACGGTCATCGGCGGCGGCCTTTCCGGCCAGGCCGGTGCCGTGCGTCACGGCATCTCCAAGGCGCTGACCTATTACGAGCCGGCGCTGCGTGCCGTGCTCAAAAAGGGCGGCTTCCTGACCCGCGACAGCCGCGTCGTCGAGCGCAAGAAGTACGGCAAGGCGAAGGCCCGCCGCTCGTTCCAGTTCTCGAAGCGCTAAGCACTGCGCAGCTTCAGACATTCGAAAAGGCCGCCTCCGGGCGGCCTTTTCTTTTGGTGATACTAACCTGGCCCAAATTTAGGAACGATCGGCCGGTACTTTGATGAAGTCGATAAACGCCCGCAACGGCACTGGCACGAGACGCCGGCCGGGATAATAGAGGAACGGCCCGGGGAAGCTCTGCCACCAAGGTTCGAGGACGGGTTCGAGCACACCGCTCTCAAAGTGAGGGCGAAGCCAGTCCTCGAACAGGCTGACAATGCCGGTACCGGCGATAGCGGCATCGACGGCGAGATCGGCCGCTCCACCCAGGGTCACGAGAAGCGGCCCCGTCGGATCGACCCGCACCACCTCGCCGGCACGCTCGAATTCCCACGGCGGCATCGCACCACTGGCGAAGCGGCCGCGCAGGCAGGCGTGACCGAGAAGGTCGCGCGGGTGTTCCGGCCGGCCATGGCGGTCAAGGTAGGCAGGGCTGGCGGCGGTGGCAAAGCGCTGAAGGCGCGGTCCGATCGGCACCGCGATCATGTCCTGTTCCAGCCGCTCGTCGTAACGGATCCCGGCATCGCAGCCTGCCGCCAGCACGTCGACAAAGCTCTCCTCGGCGATCACCTCCAGCCGGATGCCGGGATAGGCAGCGAGAAACCCTGGGACGATGCTGGGCAGCACCAGCCGCGCCGCGCTGACCGGCACATTAAGGCGCAACGTACCTGCCGGCCTGTCGCGGAAGCCATTCACAACGTCGAGGGCCGATTCCACCTCGGTCAAGGCTGGGCCGAGCTGGGCCAGCAAGCTCGCACCCGCTTCGGTCAGGACGACACTGCGGGTCGTCCTGTTGAGCAGCCTGACACCGAGCTGCGTCTCGAGGCGGCGCACCGCCTCGCTCAAGCCCGACGCACTGCCGCCGCTGGCGCGGGCGCCATCGCGAAAACCCTTGGCCCGCGCTACGGCCACGAAGGCGTTCAGGTCTCCGAGGTCGATCTTCATTGTTCGATATTCCGTACAGCCCGTGCGGAATGTACCCAATTATCGTGAGATCGGACAGCGCCTATCTCAGCGTCATCCTGAACGGAGATAGACCATGTCCAGTACCGACAATTACGGCACATTCACTCTCGGCGACCGCACCGTGAAACGGCTCGGCTACGGCGCCATGCAGCTCGCAGGACCCGGCGTATTTGGTCCGCCCAGAGATCACGACGCAGCCTTGGCCGTGCTGCGCGAAGCCGTTGCGCGCGGGGTCAATCACATAGACACCAGCGATTTCTACGGGCCGCACGTCACCAATCTGCTCATCCGCGAGGCGCTCGCGCCCTATCCGGACGACCTCGTCATTGTCACCAAGATCGGCGCCCGGCGCGGCGAAGACGGATCATGGCTGCCGGCCTTCTCGGCCGAAGCGCTGACCCAGGCGGTGCACGACAATCTGCGCAATCTCGGGCTCGACGTGCTGGACGTGGTCAATCTCAGGATCATGTTCGACGCGCATGGCCCTGCCGAAGGGTCGATCGAGGCGCCGTTCACTGTGCTGGCCGAGTTGCAGCGGCAGGGTTTGGTGCGTCACATCGGGCTAAGCAATGTCACGTCAGCGCAGATCGAAGAGGCGCGACGGATCGCCAGGATCGTCTGCGTGCAGAACCAATACAATCTGGCGCACAGGGGCGACGATGCCTTGATCGAAAAACTCGCCCGCAACGGTATCGCCTATGTGCCGTTCTTTCCGCTCGGCGGCTTCAACCCGCTGCAGTCGTCTACCCTATCCGGCGTCGCTCAGCGCCTGGGCGCCACGCCGATGCAGGTCGCGCTCGCCTGGCTGCTCGGTCGCGCGCCCAATATTCTGCTCATCCCCGGCACCTCGTCCGTCGCGCATTTGCGGGAGAACCTCGCCGCAGCCGAACTCGATCTGCCCAAGGATGCCGTCAGGGAGCTGGACGGCGTGGCGATGGCTGCATGAGGATTGGCGAAAGCGGCAACGAGCCGATCTCCCCCACAAGGGGGCGAGGCAGCTTCAGCCACCACGTCTAGTTGATGCTCGCGGTGTTCGCCGGCTCCGCTGGTCGCGCCTCATCAGAATATGGCACGCGGTAGCCGTTTGCCGCCAGCCAATCGATCGCCGCTTTCGGCTCGTCGGTCTGGATGATTGTGGCGCCGCGCTCGGCCCAGAAGCCGTACGTCTCGCGCGGCAGACTGGCGAGCACCGCCAACTCGTCGCCGCGACCGCCGGCAAGGAAGCCGCCCGGTTTGTTGACGATAGCGTAGGTATTGGCCCAGATGTGCCAGTCGCCCCTTATCGCCGCCGCGCGCATGCGGGGGCTGAACAGCGGACCGCCGGTGTCGGTCAACGTCTCCGCGCCGGCCCGCCAGTTGATCATCTCGACCGCACGCGGCGAAAATATCCCGCTGACTTTCTCGGCGAAACCGGCGTCACGAACCGCGTCGTCGGCGATGATCGGCATGAACTGGAAACCGCTGCCGATCGCGCCCATGGCGGCCTTGACAGTGGTGATCCTGGCCGGGTTCCACAGGTTTTCCTTGACGATCACCTGCTCGGCCATGCCCAGGTCGCGCGCAACTGCGATCATGCCGGCCAGGCTGTCGACGTCGAGCTTGTTGTCGATGTTAATGAGGATCCTGTCCTTGGTCGCCACCAGCATCTCGCGCAGCGTCGAAACCGGCTCATCGGAGACGGCGCCAGTGCCCTCGATCACCAGTCTGCAGGTCTTGAGTTCGGCCAGCGTGCGCTTGACCACCTCGCCCTTGCAGTTCGTCGTGCGGTCGAGCCAGCTGTCGTGCATGACGACGAACTCGCCGTCCTTGGAGCGCCTGACGTCGACCTCGACGATTTCGGCACCAAGCGCGATCGATGCCTCGACGGCGGCGATCGAGTTCTCCGCATAGAGCGTCTTGCGGGCCTGCATGCTGCCGGCGCGGTGTGCCGCCACCATGACATGGTCGCGCCATTGGTTGGCGTGTTCGAAACGGTCGAGAATCTGTCTGGCGCGTGTTTCGCCTGCCGATGCCGAGCCTGTGACGAGCACCAGGGCGGCAGAAAGCAGAAGGTTCAGCCAGGTCGTTTGCATGAGAATCGCTCCGTACCGGATGGGAACCCGGTTAAGCGACGCACGTGACAGCCCAGTGAACGAAGCCGGCTTCGCAAATGCCGAAAAGTCAGGTCAATGCCGGCTGAAGCGACCGTTCTGCAATCTCGAACCGACGGCAATCAGCAGGTCGCCAGCAATCAGGTCGACGAGATCGATGCCGCCGCCGTAGCGGTCGGTTTGGCCGGGTGGCGCGCGCCCATATCTGTTCCGCTCCCGGCCGATGCCATCCGATGAGGGCATGGCTTTCTACTTTCGGTTGCATACATGCTTACCTACGCAATTTCCGGGTTTGCCATGCGGGCTCACCTGGCAAGCAAGAATTTGTGACCGAGCTCGAATGGCCATGGCCTCGGAGGGGGTCGCATTTCTGGGAATTATATCCAATAAGGTTGCGCCTCGACGCACAGGAGACCTTCATGCCGAACACCAACATCGACCACGCCTTCACCGCCCGGGCCAGGACAGGTGCGTCCTTCGAGCCGACCTATGCCGGCGCGCTGTCGTTCATGCGACGCAAATACACGAAGGACGTGAAGGGCGCGGACGCGGTGGTGTGGGGCATCCCCTTCGACGCCGCCGTCACCAACCGGCCGGGCGCGCGTTTCGGACCGCAGGCGATTCGCCGCGCCTCGACCATCCTCGACAACGATCCGCAATACCCGTTTTCGCGCGATCTGTTCGAACATCTCGCCGTGGTCGACTATGGCGATTGCCTGCTCGACAGCGGCAATCACCAGAAGACGCCTGGGACGATCGAGCGCGAGGCGGCAAAGATCCTGAAATCCGGCGCCTTCCTGCTATCGCTCGGCGGCGACCATTTCGTCACCTGGCCGCTGCTCAAGGCGCATGCCGCCATCCACGGCCCGCTGGCCCTGGTCCAGTTCGACGCCCATCAGGACACCTGGCCGGACGATGGCAAGCGCATCGATCACGGCTCCTTCGTCGGCCGCGCGGTCAAGGAGGGGATTATCGATCCCGACCGTTCGATCCAGATCGGCATCCGCACCCATGCACCCGACACCTTCGGCATCAAGATCCTGTACGGCCACGAAGTCGAGGAAATGCGCGCGTCCGATATCGCCTATGCCATCGTCGACCGCACCGGCGGCAAGAAGGCCTATGTCACCTTCGATATCGATTGCCTGGACCCGGCCTTCGCGCCCGGCACCGGCACACCGGTCGCCGGTGGGCCGTCCTCGGCAAAAATCCTGTCGGTGCTGCGCCAGATCAATCAGGTCGATATCGTCGGCGCCGATGTCGTGGAGGTTGCGCCGGCCTATGATCACGCCGATATAACGGCAATTGCCGGGTCGACGGTGGCCATGCACTATCTCGGGCTGCTGGCGGAACGAAAGGCCCGACTCGAAGAGCTGAACAGCGGCAATAACGTCGTTGCCGCATTGAATCAGGCAGGCGGCATATAACTATCAGGAATTAAAGGCAGGCAATGAAACCGAAAATCTTCATCGACGGCGAGCACGGCACCACCGGTCTCCAGATCAGGGCGCTGCTTGCCGAGCGCGGCGACCTGGAGATCATCTCCATTCCGACCGAGCGCCGCAAGGAACCGGCAGCTAGAGCCGAGTTCCTCAACGCCGCCGATGTCGCGATCCTCTGCCTGCCGGACGCAGCCGCGAAGGAAAGCGTCTCGCTGATCACCAACGACACAACCAAGGTCATCGACGCCTCGACCGCGCATCGCGTGGCCGACGGCTGGGAATATGGTTTTGCCGAAATGGACAAGGATCAGGCGAAGACAATCGCCAAGGCAAAGCGCGTCGCCAATCCGGGCTGCTGGCCGCAAGGTCCGATCGCGACGCTCAGGCCGCTGGTCGCGGCCGGGCTGTTGCCGCCGGATTTTCCAGTTACCGTCAACGGCATTTCGGGCTATTCGGGCGGCGGCCGGCCGATGATCGAGGACTATGTCGCCAAGGGCGAGGATGCGTCGGAATTCCTGCCCTACGGGCTGACCCTGCAGCACAAGCATGTGCCGGAGCTCAGGACCTATGCGAAGCTGTCGCATGATCCGATCATGCAGCCGGCGGTCGGCAATTTCGCGCAAGGCATGATTACCGTGGTGCCGCTGCAGCTCGGCGGCCTCGACTATGTGCCGACCGGCGCCGAGCTCCATGCGGCGATTGCCGACCATTTCGCCGCTATCGATGGCGGCGTGGTCGAGGTGGCGCCCTATGTGCAGCTTGAGCGCGTGCCGGAGATCGATCCCGAAATCTACAACGGCACCAACCGGATGATGCTCTATGTCTTCGCCAACGACGACAGGGCCCAGGCGCTGCTGCTCGCCGTCTACGACAACCTCGGCAAAGGCGCCTCGGGTGCTGCCGTACAGAACATGGATCTGATGCTCGGCCTCAAGCCCTGAATGGACGCTCCGGCATTTCCAAAACGCTGGAAGGTCAACGCGCCAGAACTGATTGCCGAGACGTTCAGCAGCCGCGTCTGGAAGGTTGTTCGCGCGGACGGCTCGCCGGCGATCGTTAAGGCCCTCAAACCTTTCGACGATGTCGAAGACGAGTTGCGCGGCGAGCATTTTCTCGCCTGGCGGCGCGGCGAAGGCGCGGTGCGGCTGCTCGGCCGCGACGGTCACTGCATGCTGCTCGAACATGCCGGCGAAACCTTGCTGTCACAGGTTCTCGCCGAGCAGGGAGACAATGCCGCCACAGCAATCGCGGCCGAAGTGATGGCAAGACTGTTCTCGCCATCTGACCACCCTGCCCCACCGGATCTGCAGCCGCTGCGGGTACGGTTTTCCAGCCTGTTCAAGAATGCGAAGATCGATCGCGACGCCGGCGAAAAGAGCCTCTATGTCGAAGCGGCTGCGACCGCGGAACGGCTGTTGGTCGATCCTGTCGACGTGCTGCCGCTGCATGGCGACCTGCATCACGACAACATCATGCTGGGACCGCGCGGCTGGCTGGCGATCGACCCGAAGGGCGTTCTCGGCGATCCCGGCTTCGATGCGGCGAACATGTTCTACAACCCGCTCGACCGCGACGATCTTTGCCGTGATCCCCGGCGGATTGCCCACATGGCCGAGATCTTCGCCAAGACGCTCGGCCAGACGCCGCCAGCCATTCTGGATCACGCCATCGCCTATGGCTGCCTGTCGGCGTCATGGCATCATGAGGATGGCAACGCGATCGAGGAAAGCCGCGAATTATCCATTGCCACGGCGATCAGGACTGTGCGGCTCAGCCTCTGACGGCGATCTGGTTGGGCATGGGATAAGCGCCCTTGGTGCCGCGCCAATGCGCTGCGGCGAAACCCAGCAGGACAAGCGCAAATGCCTGATGCATCAGCGCCATGTGCAGCGGCACGTGCATCAGCAGCGTGCCGATGCCGATCAAGGCCTGCGCCAGCACCAGCAGAAACAACAACGTCGCGCGGTGCGCATGCGTCGTGCCTGGCTGGCGGCGGTGCGTCGCGATCATGTGCCAAAGTGCTGCGACGAAGATCGTGTAGGCGCCGAGCCGGTGGATGAACTGGACTGTCTTCGGGCTCTCGAAGAAGTTGCGCCATGCCGGCTCGAGGATCAACACATCGCCGGGGATGAGCTTGCCGTCCATCAGCGGCCAGGTGTTGTAGCTCAGGCCGGCATCGAGGCCGGCGACCAGCCCGCCGAGATAGATCTGGATCAGTGCCAGCAACACCAGAAAGCCGGCCAGACGCTGCGTCGAACGATCGGCGGCGGGCGCGGAGTGTGGGGCCAATCCACGCGCGACCACCATGGTCGCGGTGAAGATCAGCGCGGCCAGCGTCAGATGCGTCGCCAGCCGGTACTGGCTGACGGAGACCCGGTCGACCAGCCCGGACGCCACCATCCACCAGCCGATCGCGCCCTGCAGGCCGCCGAGAAGAAGAATCCCGATCAGTTTCGGCCCAAGCCCGCGCTCGATGCGACGCGTCGCCCAGAAGAACACCAGCGGCACGGCAAAAACCACGCCGACACCGCGCGCCAGGATCCGGTGCACCCATTCCCACCAGAAGATCGACTTGAACGCTTCGATGCTCATGCCCTTGTTGAGCTCGGCATATTGCGGGATCTGCTGGTACCGCTGGAACTCCTCCTGCCATTCGGCGTCGTTGAGCGGCGGGATGATGCCGTGGATCGGCTTCCATTCGGTGATCGACAAGCCGGACTCGGTGAGCCTGGTGGCGCCGCCGACCAGCACCAGTAAGAACAGCACCAGAAGCACGACGTAGAGCCAGCCGCGCACCAGCGCCCGGTTGCGCAGGTCGCGGTCGCGGGCCACGAAAGGCGCGGCAGCTGATATGGCAGCCATAGGCTTGTCCCGGCAGGTTGCAGTCGCGGATTGGTGAACCATCGCAACCCCGCTGGCAAGACCGGACAGCGCGGCACGCCGTCGCGCCGCTTCTTGGCTGTTGCGTGCCTCTTCCGTTGGGCCTAAGCGATAGGGATCAACCGGATCGCGAAATGCCCATTCGCCTGAAGAAGCTGATCGGAACCTTCCTGCTGGTGGCGCTGGTCATCGTCTATGCGCTGGTCGCATCGATCGTGGCGGTCGCCCAACTGGCGGAATCGGGACCGTGGGCGCATTTCCTGTTCTTCCTGCTCAGCGGCATGCTCTGGGTGCTGCCGGCTATGGGCATCATCAAATGGCTGATCCTGGAGCCCCCGCGGCCGAAGAATTGACGCTCGCTCGCCGCCACTAGTGGTGAAAGCCTGACGCTTGCTACCCGACGCGTAGGGCAGCTCAGGGTGGTTTTCTGCCTTCCGTGTCGCCGATCGGCACGCGCAGGCGGCGCCAGAAGCGGCTGTTCAGTTGACAAACATCCAACGGCGGGAGTCGACGCATCCCGGCCGCTCAACCAATGCCCTTGCTCTAGCACCCTTGCCGCTGGCTGCATAAAACGTCGCTGATTGGCCGTCCCGTTAGACCTCCTCTAGGGCGCACGTACGAGAAGGTGGGCTGGCATAGGCTCCGTTTATCAACCGAAGATCGCTTTTTTTGCACCCGGCTTCAAAATTGCGGTTCAGCAAGGCGGAATTTTTGAACGCCAGAACTGCCATTCGCTCTTAGCTCGGAACGGCTGACGCCGACCATCGCGTGGTGAGGTCGACAGCGCATTGGAGCGATATCAGCTTGGACAGTCGCCAACTTCACCTTCGACAGGAAGGAAGAAACGTCGCCGTTCGCAGGCGGTCAGTTCGCGTGGCACAATCCCACGTGCGTAGTCAATGAGGTCCAGAGGTGTTTGGAACGCGCGAATTATTCGGACGCTATCATCACCGGACACGATTGCGATCCTCGTTCCATCGGAATTGAAAGCCGCGCGCATCAGCGCCGGTCGGTTGGCCTCGTCCTCCCGGCTGGCAAGCACTGCGATCTCGCGCCCCGACTGCGCCGCCCAGAGCCTGACCGTGCGATCCTGAGACGACGTCGTCACGACATACAAACCGTTAGGACTGATTTGCGCGCTGTCCACTGCGCCGCTGTGACCCCTGAGAACGACCTTTTCTGTTCCTACCGGAACGCTCCAGATTCGAACGGTCCCATCGCGTGAGGCAGTTAGGAGAGACTGACCGTCCTGGCTGAACGCGACTGCTGTCAGCTCGTCGCTGTGGCCCTTCAGCGTCGCGACACTGTTTCCGTCCTTGATCGACCAGATCCGCGCGGTGCGGTCGAGTGAACCCGTGACAACCAGTTGGCCGTCTGGACTGAAAGCGGCCGCGGTGATTCGGTTCTGATGCCGGATGAGAACCTTGAATTCAGTTCCGTCCGTCTTCAAAAGGTGGGCAGCGTTGTCGTCCGTCGCGGTAAGGACGAGATCCCCGTCCTGGCCGAAAATCGCCTGTGGCAACTTCCCGCTTGTCTTGATGGTGGCCAGTTCGGCGCCGCTTGCCGCGTCCCACAACTGTGCGGTACCGTGAGCCGAACCCGTCGCTAACATGTCTCCCTTGGGACTAAATTGAACTTGAAGTAGCCCGTCACGAGATTTGAGCTGCGCGACCTCGCGTCTGCTTGCAACGTCCCAAACAAGAACTCGGCCCCCAAGAGATGTGGTTGCAACGCGACTTCCATCAGGGCTGAACGTCGCACTTTGGACAGTTTCGTGTGTGTCAAGCTCGGCTATCTGACGTCCGCTTACAACATCCCACAGGTGCGCTGCGCTATCCCCACCTCCAGTCAAAAGGTGCACATTATCGGGACTAAAGACCGCAAAGGCCGGTGGATATTCATGGGACAGCGCAGTTGTCAGAACCCCGTCGATATCCCAGAGCCGAGCGGTGCGATCGTGCGATGCAGTGAGAAGAATGCTGTTGTTAACTGGGCTGAATTCCACGTGCTCGACCAAGGCGTCATGGCCGATGATGGTGGTGAGCAGCGACGTGCGCTCGACATCCCAAATACGAACCGTGCCGTTGAGGGAAGCGGCAGCCAAGAACCGATCGTCTTGGCTGAAGACGCTGTTCATTTCCTGATCGCGCTCATCCGGGCCCATGTAACTTAGTTTGAGCCCCGAGGACTCCTGGCCGAGCACGCCAAGCAAATTACCCGAGATTCCGTCCCAGAGTCGTGCGCTACCATCGAGTGATACCGTCGCAATTCGACGGCCGTCGTGACTGAACATTACGCCTTGTAATTGTGTGTCGCTCTTGTGACCGGCCAATGTCGCAATTTCCATGCCTTTCGACACGTCCCAAAGATGCGAAAGGAAAGGGTATGAAATTGGGCCCCACGAGCTTATCAGGAGCCGGCTTCCGTCCGGGCTGAATGCGACGCTGTACGGCCAAGCGTTAACCCGCAGAGTCCGGTTCAGTTTGCCATCTTCCGCATTCCAGATAAGAACGGAGCGTTGATCGCGTTGTGCGATTGCGAAGCTCTGGCCATCGGGACTAAAGCTAGCCAGGGAGCTTCCACGTCTCTCTACACTTAGGATTTTCCTTCCGGTTTGAGCGTCCCAGAGTGATGCATCGCTGTTCTCCCCCGCTGTCAGCACCCGGGTGCCGTTTGGGCTGAAAATCGCCGTAGGAAAATTGCCGACCGGCTGAAGTAAAAAGAGCTGCTCCCCTGAGGTGGCGTTCCAGATGCGCGCGGTGCCATCTCTAGCAACTGTAATGACGCGGCTTCCGTCCGGGCTGAACTCGGCTCTCTCAACGGCGCCTTGGTGGCCCTTCAGAACCGCAGTCTCGGTACCATTCAGGGCGTCCCAAATGCGTGCCGTCGCGTCATGCGATGAGGTGACAATGCGGTCGCCGGTCCGATTGAAAGCTGCATGCGTCACACTGGCGTCTTGATGGAAGATCCTCGTTTGACGATGCGCTAACAAAGCCTTGTAAAGCGCGGCCTCCGCATCAACGATGTATGGGCGTCTGTGCTCAGATGTGCCCGTCGGCAGCGCTTCTAGCGCCAGCAAAACCGCGGCCTCAGTATTACCGCTCGTTGCGGTTTGCTGCGAAAGAAACGCAAGCGAAAGAGACTGGTTGCGCAGCGCCTGGTCGCGCGCCTCAAGGGCCTTCCTCTCGGCCGACCTGGCCTTGTCGGCGCTCATTTGCGCCAGCACCGCCTGCCGCATTGCTTCCTGCTGTCCTCTGAACCCAATGAATGCGCCTGCTCCAGCCAAGAGAGCCAACACCGTCGCGACACTGGCCGCATAGCGCGTACGTCGTGCCAGCTGTATCGCAGCAGTTGCTGCCAGATCCCGACGCTCAGCTTCTCCCGCGAGCCGGTCGGCCTCGCGCTCCAAGCGTTCGCGTCTTGCTACTTCAGCAGCCTCGATCAGTGCCCGCTCTGCTTGCCGGTCCTTCTCCTCTCTCTCCTTCTGGGCACGTGAGGACGCCTCGATGTATTCAACGACTTGATCGTCGATTTCCTGGCGTCTCGACAGCAGCAATTCCTCGCCCTCGGCGAGACGCTTGCCGGACGGCAGCAAAAGATCGCGGTTCTTGTTGTCCGAGTGCCATCGATGGGCGTCAGCCTTGAGCCGAGCCCGCGTCTCGAGGAAGCTCCTATTCGCGTTGACAATGTCGCTGGCGCGCGGCCAGCGGCTGAGCAGCGCCTCATGGGCCACGCGGACGAAGACATGGCCCGCGGCATCTTCATCACTGACGAGGAGCCGGGCGGCGATCAACGCGTCGACGAGAGCCAATCGTGCCGGCTTTCCAGCCACTTCGCTGAGCAGGACTGGACTTGCCGTAACAGTTTCATCGCCCGGACGCACCGTGGTGAGAGCGCGCAGCACCGCGGGCAATGCCTCCTGGATGTCGGGCGGGAGCGCGTCGACGACTTCATCGGCGCGGCGCGCGATCGCCCCTTCGAGGCCGCCAAGCGCACGATACGCAGCAAAGGTGAGGATCCGGCGCTCCCGGCCTACCTCGTACAGCGCATCGAGAACGAATTCGAGAAGCGGCAACGATCCGGGATCGGCGGCTGCCGCGTCCTGCAGCACGTCATCGAGCCGCCCCAGATCGGCGCGCTCCTCGAAGCGGAGTGCGGCAGCACGAGCCGGCTCGCGAATGATCTGGGCGATCTCAGGGCTCGTCGGCGGCAAGAGCTCATAGCTGCCGAGGCCGTCCTTCAGCGCCGAGAAACCTCGGACTTCGCCGCAGCGGTGAAAGAAATCCGACCGGATCGTCGCAATCACCCAGACCAGTCCGCTGCCGGCGAACGCCGCCAAGAGCCGCACAAGCGCTTCGCGCGACGCCGGTTCCTTCTCCGTCGTGAACAGCTCCTCTGTCTGATCGATGGCGATCAGCAATCGTATTTGCGAAGGGACCGAGCCAGCGGCGGTGGCTGCTTTGCCGAGTGCCTGGCGGATCAGAGTCATCGCGCGATCGGGAGCGCTTCGACAGAGTTGAGTCAGCTCTGCCGCTGTCAGTTCGAGAGCCAACTCGGGCAAAGCACCTTCGCGAAGGAGTCCCGCGGTCAACGAGGCGACAGCATCAGGCCCTTCGGACGGGCGGATCAGGCAACGGCGCCACAAACTGATGCCTACCACTGCGCCGGGTCGGGTGATTGAAGGCATCAGCCCCGCGCGCAGAAGAGAAGACTTACCGGAGCCGCTCATCCCGTAGATGAGCAAAAATGCTTTGCCGTTGGCTGCGAGCTGTTCCAGCCTTTCGGTGCAAGCAGTGATCGCCCGCGCTCTGCCGAAAAAGAGGTCGGCGTTTTCAAATTCGAAGACGTCGAGACCGCGAAAAGGCGACCTGACCTGTTCCTCCGAAGCGAGGGGTACACGATAGACGTGCACAGGCCGGGCGATATTCTTCACCTTGTGCTCGCCAAGATCGATGAAATCGAGCGAAAGCCGATCGCGAGCCTGCGCATAGATCGCCTCGGAGACACATATTCCGCCCGGCCGTGATAACGGTTCCAAACGCGCGGCGACGTTGACGCCGTCGCCCATGAGGTTGTCACCCTCTACGACGACATCGCCGAGGTTGATGCCGATGCGAAATCGCAGGCGGCCTGGCTCGGGGAGGTCGGCGTTCTGTCTATCGATTTCCAACTGGATTTCGGTGGCACACCGCAGCGCCTCGACAGGGCTTGCGAACTCCGCGATGACACTGTCTCCGGCGCTGCCGAACACCCGTCCCTCATGGTGCACAATCAGCCGGTCAATGATCTGGCGATAGGCTCTCAGGGTCGCAAGAGTACCTTCCTCATCCCTGCCTATCAGCCGGCTGTAGCCGACCACATCGGCTGCAAGGATGGCAGCCATTCTGCGCTGAACGCGATCCACGGCCATAGCCAGCTCCCGCAATCCTGAAGCATCCTAAAGGAAATGGCGGCCGATGAGGAGGGAGGCACCAAGCTTACCCGAAGGACGGCGTTGGCAATTATTCCTTTTGACCTCAACGCACAGTTTCCGCCTTTGTAGCGGAGAAGTCCAATCCCAGTCGGTTCTGCCAATACCAGCATAATTCTAGTTTTATTGATCGTCCATTGGACCTCCATCCCGTGGCGCACTTGCGACAACGGGACACCGGCATAAGTCCCGCCTATCAACCGAAGATCGCGTTTTCGCACACGGCTTCAAAATTGCCATTCGCAAACGACCGGGTTTGACCTGACCCGGACTTCCAAGGTGGTTCCACGGAACGGCAGCTAGGGGTCACGACGTTCCCTTGACCTCCCATCAGGGATGGTCCGCAAGGGGTCGGTTCTTGCCGTCCACCGGTACCAAGTGTCAGACTTTCACCACTTAGATGGTGACAAGCATCTTGCCGGCATTGGCCAGCGGCGTCGTCACACCCGACAGCATCGTGCGGATATGGGCAACGCTCTGATAGCGACCGTTGAGCGAAATGCGCGGCAGCGCGTGCAGGAAGCCGGCATGTTCGGCGCGCAGCACGCCGTGGCGTGTTGTCACCGCCGAGGCATAGCCGGCGTCGCGGGCAAAGCCGACTTCGCGGTCGCCAACGGCGCTGGCATAGCCATAGGGATAGGCGAAATGGCGCGGCGCCTCGCCGAGTTCGGCCTGCAAGATGCGCCTGACGTCGTCGACCTCGTGCCGCGCATCGGCTTCGGGAAGCCGCTTCAGATTGCGATGATTGACGGTGTGCGCGCCGATCGTCACCAGCGGATGCCCTGCCATGGCGCGGATCTCGTCCCAGTTCATCAAAGTGCTCTGGCGCGCGTCCCGCTCGATGCCGTTCGACCGCGCCAATTCGCGCAGCACCGCGCCCTGGTCCTCCTCGCGGACCTCCAGTGTCAGATGGTCGTGCAGGCGTGCAAAGGCCTGGAGTTTCTTGCCCGGGGTCGAGCAGTCGATCGTCACCGGACTGTCCGGTGTTGTCAGAATCAAGCGGTCGCGCGCGCTGACGATGTCCTCGACCACCTCCCACCATAGATCGGCGGCGCCGTTTGTCAGCCCCGGCGCGACATAGATGGCAACCGGCGCGCCGTGCTTTTCCAGCACCGGCAGCGCCTCGGTCATGTTGTCGCGGTAGGCGTCGTCGGCGGTGATCGCCGCGAACTGGCCATCCTTGCCGCCGGCCTTGATGCGCTCGATCGCTTCGTCCAGCGTGACGAACGTATAGCCGTTCACCGTCATATCGGCGATCACGGCGTCGAGGAACTCCGGCGCGATGTTGAGATGCCGGTTGACGCTATCAGGTTTTTCCGGCCTCGCGGTGACCCGGTGCAGCATCAGGATGGCGCCGATGCCGCCGACAAACGGCTTGGCCAGCGGGGCAAGACCGGTATAGCGGACGACGTTGAGCGCCAGTTTCCGGATCGCCTCGCCCCCGTCGATCATTCATTCACCTTTTGCGCCTAGGCTCATCCAAGCACGGAATGCGCCTATGCGAGCCCCCAATCGCGGTGAATACGCCTTAAAGGATTGAGGTATGGTTGACGCCACCGCGTCATTTGACGGCAATCGGCTCGAAGCAATGGAGGCGGCGCCGCGCGCGTTGCCTGCGGATCATGCCGGCCTGTCGGTCTCGGTCGCCGACGGTGCGGCACTTGCGGGCTATGCCGAGTTCTTCGGTTCGGCGCTGTTCGCGCCGGCGCAAAGCCCGGCCTGGATCCTGAACTGGGCCAGATATGCCGAAGCGAACACCGCCTTAGTGACGCTGAACGCTGACGGCCGACCGGCTTTTTCGTTGGCGCTGGAAGTCACCAGCCGCGGTCCGTTCCGCGTCGCCCGTTTCATGGGCGGCCGCCATGCCAACGGCAATTTCGCCGCCGCCGATCCGTCTTGGCTGACCAAGGCGGATGGCGCGGCAGTCCGCTCGATGCTGGCGGCGATCGCCAGGGCGCGGCCGGACATCGACCTCGTCGCACTGGAACGGCTGCTGCCCGATCTCGACGGCATTGCCAATCCGCTTTTATCCCTCCCGCATTTTCCCAGCCCCAACCTGTCGCTGGCCGTCGACTTGGCGGGAGGTTTTGATGCGCTGCTCTCCCGCGCGAGCGGCAAGCGCAGGCGCAAGAGGCACCGCTCGCAGGCGCGCAAGTTAGAAGCCGTCGGCAGCCACCGCCGCATCGAGGCGCAGACAGTGGACGAGGTGAACAGACTGCTCGATGCATTTTTCGAGATGAAGGAGTTCCGCTTCCGCAAGATGGGCGTCGCTAACGTCTTCGGCGAGCCGAAGGTTCGTGCTTTCTTCCGCGCGTTGTTCGTCGAAGCGCTTTCCGACGACACGCCGTCCTTCGTGCTGCACGGGCTCGAAGTCGCGGGCAAGCTTCGCGCCGTCACCGGATCGAGCCGCTCGGGAAAACGCCTGATCTGCGAGTTCGGAGCGATCGCCGACGACGACGTCGCCCATGCCAGCCCCGGCGACTTCCTGTTCTTCGACAACATCGAGGAAGCCTGCGAGAGGGGGTTCGATGTCTATGATTTCTCGGTCGGCGACGAACCCTACAAGCGGCTGTGGTGCGATATCGAGACCCAGCATTTCGAGGTCCTGATTCCGCTGACGATGAAGGGCCGCGCGCTGGTGTTCGTCCTGCGGCAAGGCGCGCGCCTGAAAGCCGTCATCAAGAACAGCCCGACGATCTGGAAGCTGACCAAGATGCTGCGCCGCAGGACCGCCGGACAGGCAGCACCTGCGGCGGGCGAAGAAGACAGCTGATCGCTGCCGAGATTTCCGGGACGTCTCAGGCGGCGGAGCGCCGTCCGGGTATCGGCGTCCCTGGCGTCTCGTGGCCGACCGGCGTCACCAGCGTCAGGTCGGGATAGCCGCTCTCGATCAGCTCGACTGCGGCCTGAGCCACCTCGTCGTCCGGCTCCAGCAGCGACAGGAAGACCTCGGTGTCCTCGCCGACAAGGCGGCTGATGCCTTGCGCGTCTGCGGGTCCGCATTCGACCACGACCAGATCGTAGGCGGTGGTCAGCGACTGCATGATGATCGGCAGGCGGTCGGCGGCGCGCATGGCGCGGACCGGAGCGGCGGTGCCGACGGGAATGACGTGGCAGTCCGAATAGAGATCGGGGTGGATCACGTCGCTGAACTGCGCTTCGGAGGCGAGCAGATTGGTGATGCCCGGGAAAAGCCCGCTGTCCAGCATCGGCCGCGAGGCGGCGCCCGAAGCGGTGAGATCGAGCAGGAGCACACGCAGGCCGGCGTCGGAAACCTCACGCGCCACCAGCACCGCCGAGGCGGCCGCCTCGTCGCCTTCCGGCGACACGAATATGGCGCGTGCCGCAGCGCTTGTGATCAGTTTTTCAACCGCCCTGTCGATTTCGACCTCGCCAAGGGTGGGGCGCGCCGGCTCGACGTCCTCGCCAGTTGCTGGGGCAGTTGCCGGCGCCGCGGCAGCCGCTTCCGGCTCTGCCTGCGCTTCCGCCCGATCCTCGACGTCCTCGATATCGGCCGGTTCGCGGTTGGACGGTTCGCGGGCAACCGGCATCGCGACCTGTTCGATCCGCTCGAAGCGGGCGCCGGCGGCCGGCCGCATGGCGCGACCCGAAAACAGCTCTTGCAGAAGCGTCACCGTCGCCATCAGCAGCAACGAGCCGACGAAGGCCGCACCGGTGATCGGCAGGATTTTTGGGAAATAGGGCTCGGACGGCGCCACCGCGCGGGAAAAGACGCGGGCGTCGACCGGCAGATAGTTGCTGTCCTTGCGCGAGGACGCCTCGCGGTAACGGGTGAGATAGGATTCGAGCAGTTGCCGCTGGGCGGTCGCTTCGCGCTGCAGCGCGTCCAGTTCGACCTGCTGATCGCCGGCGCGCGCCGATGCCGCCTTCAGCGTGTTGACGTCGGCGACAAGCTGGTTTTCGCGGGCCTGGGCGGTCTGCGCCTGCGTCATCAGCCCTTTCATGATCTTTTCGGCCTCGTTGCGGATCTGGCGGTCGAGATCGGCAAGCTGCGACTTCAGCGCCCGGATGCGCGGATGATTATCGAGCAATGAGGTGGAAAGGTCGGCTATGTTGGTCTTGAGCTCGACCTGCCGCTCGCGCAGCCGCTGGATGAGTTCGGAAGACAGCACCTCCGGTACCGCATCCAGCGAGCCGCCATTCTGCAGCGCCCTGCGCACGCTGTCGGCAGTCGCTTCCGCCGAGGCGCGATTGGCGCGCACCCGCGACAGTTCGCTGGACAGTTCGGAAAGCTGTTGCGTGGCGAGCACCGAATTGTTGCCGCCCATCAAAAGATCGGACTGGGCGCGGTAGCTTGCTACCTTGGCCTCGGCATCCTTCACCCGCTTCGACAGGTCGGCGATCTCCGGCGCCAGCCAGTCGGTCGCGGCGGAATTCGATTCGATATTGGCATTGCCCTGGACGGAGATGTAAGCGTCGGCTATGGCGTTCGGAATTTCAGCAGCGAGCCGGGGATTTTCCGAGGAGAATTCGATGACGATAACGCGAGATTTTTCAACGCGATAGACGTTGAGCTTCTCGCGCATCTTCGTCAGCACGCGTTCTTCCGGCGGAATCTCGTTGGGGTCGCTTTTCAGACCGGCGATGACGAGCAGACGGCTCAGTACCGGCATGTCCGCCGTCTCGTCGAATTCGGCAAGCCGCGACAAATTGAGCTTCTGCGCCACCTGCTTGAGGATGTCGGTCGAGGAAATGACCTCGACCTGGCTGGTCACGCCTTCCTCGTCGAGAATCGGCTTGTCGTTGTCATTGGTGCCGTCGGGGCGCGTATAGACCGATTCACGCGTTTCGATCAAAAGCCGTGTTTCGGCCCTGTAATGCGGCGTGGCGAGCCAGGTGAGCGCGAACGCCAGGCCGGTTATGACTAGCGCGACGACTAGAATGCGCAGCCAATTCCTCGCAAGGCTTGCGAAGAGCTGCCTGAGATCGACGTCGACATCTGCGGCCGCGGATTGAACGGACATGCATCCTGCTCCGGTACCTAAAGCACGTCGCGTTGCACAGGTTCATGCGACGCGCTTAAGCTCTTGTTTTCATGCATGTCGTTGCCCCAAAACCGCTGCGCACTTTTGGGGCGACATGCATTGGTCAGGATGCACCGTAAACAACTATGGTAACTCAGCCGTTAATATCGCGGTAAGCATCTGTTAGGTTTTTACTCGCAAGCGGCAGGTAAAAGCATCGGAACCGGCCGTCTCTCGTCGCTTCGGCCGCGCGCCTTTACCGGCCATTAACCCTAACGGGATGATAACGGACCTCGACTCCCAAAGTTTGCCGCGGTGTAACAGCGGCCAGTCGAAGGTACGTGTCCGGCATGAAAAGCACTGCTTCCCTCTTCCGCGCGCTGCTCACCGTGTCGTTGCTTGCCGGCTGCTCCAGCTACCGGCCGGCGCCGGCCGCCTTTCATAAAATGCTCGATCAGCCCTATCGCCTCGGCGCCGGCGACCGGGTCCGCGTCACCGTGTTCGAGCAGGAAGGATTGACCAACTTCTACAGCGTCGACCAATCCGGTTACCTGTCGATCCCGCTCGTCGGCGCCGTACCGGCGCGCGGCCACACCGCACAGCAACTTGAAGGCGAGATCGCCGACAAATTACGCCAGGGTTACCTGCGCGATCCGGACGTTTCGGTCGAGATCGACCGCTACCGGCCGATCTTCATCATGGGCGAAGTCGGTGCCGCGGGCCAGTACTCCTATGTTCCCGGCCTGACCGTGCAAAAGGCGATTGCCATCGCCGGCGGTTTCAGTCCCCGCGCCAACCAGGAAAGCGTCGATATCACCCGCGACATCAACGGCAAAGTCATGACCGGTCGCGTGGCCACCTCCGACCCGCTCCTGCCCGGCGACACGGTCTATGTTCGCGAACGCCTGTTCTAGTCCACGTGGCGGACACACTCAGGATCGTTCACTGCTTTCGCTCACCTGTCGGAGGGATTTTTCGTCACGTGCGCGACCTGACCGAGGCGCAGGCCGCCGCCGGGCATGCCGTCGGCATCGTCTGCGATTCGACGACGGGCGGCGACTTCGAGGAACATTTGTTCGAACAGATGAAGGGCACAATGGCGCTCGGCATCCATCGTACGCCGATGCAGCGGCATGTCGGACCGGGCGACCTCGCCTCGGCCTGGCGCACATTTGGGATCATCAAGGAATTGCGGCCGGACGTGCTCCACGGGCACGGCGCCAAGGGTGGCGCTTATGCCCGCCTGTTCGGCTCATTGTTGCGGGTATCAAGGTCTCGCGTAGCCCGCCTTTATTCGCCTCACGGCGGCTCTCTTCATTATGACGAGACCACCGCCACGGGGAAGCTGTTCTTCGCGCTCGAACGGTTCATGGCGCGCTTCACCGACTATCTTCTGTTTGTCTCCGATTACGAAAGGCAGACATATCGCAGAAAGGTCGGCGAACCGCCCATCCCGAACAACCTTGTCTACAACGGCCTGAGCGCCGCCGAGTTCGAGCCGGTGCGGACCGAGCAGACTGCGGCCGACGTCCTCTATATCGGCATGATGCGCGACCTCAAGGGGCCGGACATCTTCATCGATGCGCTGGTCCTTGCCGGAACGCGGCTTGGCCGCCCGGTGAAAGCGGTGATGGTCGGCGACGGCGACGACCTGCCACGCTACCATGCGCAAGTGAAGCGGCTCGGGCTCGAAGGCCATATGCGCTTCCTGCCGCCGATGCCGGCGCGAAAGGCCTTCGCGCTGGCCGAACTGGTTGTCGTTCCCTCGCGCGCGGAAGCCATGCCCTACATCGTGCTGGAAACGCTCGCCGCCGGCAAATCGATGATCGCCACCGCCGTCGGCGGCATCCCGGAAATCTTCGGAGCCGGTTCCCCTGCCCTGATCCGGCCTGACCCGCGCGAACTCGCCGGCAAGATGAGCGTGGCGCTGGCCGACCCCGAAGCGTATAGCAGTGTGATGCCCGACACCGCCGACCTCAAGACGCGATTCGGCGCCGACGTGATGGCCGCCGCGATCGAGACGGCCTATTTCGCCGCGCTCAAGCGTTAGCCCCAAGGGCGCTAGCCCCAAAAGCTTCTCCAAAGCCACCTGTTGTTTCAAGGGTTTCTTAGCTCTCTTTTGCTATTCACCTGAGGGAAAGCTTTGCGGATGCACCCATGAACGAGATCGATCCCGCACGCCGCTTTTCGATAGACGCGGTGCGCAAATTCGACGGCCCGGCCAGCGGCGATAAGCTTGGCGGGATGAACGACGTCGCCCGTCAGGTCGCGTCGCAATACCGGCGCGATACGATGTCGCCGATCATGGTCAGCGGCGTCTTGCGCATGGTCGAATTCGCGCTGCTTTTCCTGTCGGGCCTCTGCGTCTATTTCTACCATGTCGGCTTCTTCAGCCATCTCGCCTGGCAATACCCGCTGACGATCGCGGCCGCCTCGTTCCTCGCCGTGGTGCTGTTCGACGTCACCGACTGCTACCAGGTCGTCTCGTTGATGCGGCCGCTCGCCAATTTCGGCCGTCTCCTGCTGGTCTGGGCCGGCACCTTCGCCTTGATGGCGCTGACGGCATTCGCCATGAAGATGTCGGAAGACTATTCGCGCCTGTTTTTCGGCACCTGGTTCGTTGTCGGCTTCATGCTGATCTTCGGTCTCAGGCTAATGATGTCCAAGCTGATCCGGCGCTGGGCGCGCAACGGGCGCATGGAGCGCCGGGCCGTCATCGTCGGCGGCGGCACGGCGGCGGAAGTCCTGATCCGCTCTGTCGAAAAGCAGCCCTACAACGACATCCGCATCTGCGGCATCTTCGACGACCGCGGCGACAAGCGCTCGCCGCCCATCGTCGCCGGATATCCGAAGCTCGGCACCGTTTCCGAGCTCATCGAGTTCGCCCGCATCGCCCGCATCGACATGCTGATCGTGTCGCTGCCGCTGACCGCCGAATCGCGTGTCCTGCAGCTTTTGAAGAAGCTGTGGGTGCTGCCGGTCGATATCCGGCTCTCTGCGCATTCGAACGCGCTGCAGTTTCGGCCGCGCGCCTATTCCTATATCGGCTCGGTGCCGATGCTCGATATCTTCGACAAGCCGATCAACGACTGGGATTCGGTCGCCAAGCGCGCCTTCGACATCGTCTTCTCGATCATCGGCATCATTGTGTTCTCGCCGGTCATGCTGGTGACCGCAATCGCCATCAAGCTCGACAGCAAGGGACCAGTGCTGTTCCACCAGAAACGGCATGGCTTCAACAACGAGATCATCGAGGTCTACAAGTTCCGTTCGATGTACACGGACAAGGCGGACCCGACGGCCAAGCAGACGGTGACCAGGAACGACCCGCGCGTCACCCGCGTCGGCCGCTTCATCCGCAAGACCTCGATCGATGAGTTGCCGCAGTTCTTCAATTCGCTTTTCGGTTCGCTGTCGCTGGTCGGGCCGCGCCCGCATGCCATTGCCGCGCAGTCGCACAACCTTCTCTACAATGAGGTGGTCGACGGCTATTTCGCACGCCACAAGGTCAAGCCCGGCGTCACCGGCTGGGCGCAGATCAATGGCTGGCGCGGCGAGATGGATACCAACGAGAAGATTCGCATGCGGACGGAATACGACCTCTATTACATCGAGAACTGGTCGCTGCTGTTCGATTTGAGGATTCTGTTCCTGACGCCGATCCGGCTGCTCAATACGGAAAATGCCTATTGAGCGCAGTCACGCATGAACTGCCGCCGGCTGCAGTCAACGCCAAGCTGATCGCGCTGATTGCGTCGGGCGCGGTTTTCCTCGGCGTCTTTCTGTCCGGCTTCGTCATCGCCGAGCCGGCGCCATACGACCTCTGCATGGTCGGGCTGATCATAGTGTGGTGCTTGTTCGGCCTGAGGATATCGCGCGCGGCGGCGCCGCTGCTGGTGCTGCTGGTGGTCATGAACATCGGCGGTATGATCTCGATGACCCAGATGTCGGATATTGCCGGCACTCCGCTCTATCTCTCCGTGTCGCTGTTCCTTGCCTTCACCGCGGTGTTCTTCGCCTCGGTGACATCGGTCCAGCCCAATCTCTACCGCGTGATCTTCTTGGCCTATGTGATGTCGGCGGTGCTGACCTCGCTGCTCGGCATAGCAGCCTATTTCCATGCCTTCCTGGGGGCAGAGGTCTTCACAAAATACGACCGCGCCACCGGCGCCTTCCAGGATCCGAACGTGTTCGGGCCGTTCCTGGTGCTGCCCGGCATTTACCTGCTCTACCTCCTGCTGACAGGCCCCGTCTCACGCATGCCCTTGCTGGCGGTGCCGCTGCTGATCATCACGGCCGGCATTTTGTTCTCCTTCTCGCGCGGCGCCTGGGGCATGTTCGGCGTTTCGGCGATCCTGCTCACCAGCGCCCTGTTCCTGCAGAGCGCCAGCGGCAAATTCCGGCTGCGTGTCGTCGTCATGACCGTCACCTCCATCTCGCTGCTGGTCATCGCGATGCTCATCGTCCTGCAGCTGCCTGGCGTCTCGGAGATGTTTTCCAGCCGCGCCCAATTGGAACAGAGCTACGACACCGCCCGCCTCGGCCGTTTCGCCCGCTACACGATCGGTTTCCAGATGGCGCTGGAGCATCCGCTCGGCATCGGCCCACTCGTCTTCGGCACGATTTTCGGCGAGGACACACACGACATCTGGCTAAAGATGCTGATGGATTATGGCTGGCTCGGCTTCGTGTCGTTCCTGACGCTGACCTGCTGGACGATATCAGCCGGCTTCCGCATTCTCCTGCGCGAAAGGCCGTGGCAGCCCTACCTTCTGTGCGCCTATGTCGCCTTCATCGGCAATATCGGGCTGGGCACCTTCATCGACATCGATCACTGGCGCCATGTCTATCTGCTGCTCGGCCTGATCTGGGGCGCCATCGCATTGGAATACCGCCATCAGCGGCAGTTGCGACCGCTGGCGCTGCCTGCGCCGGCGGCATGATGGATTTCTGAAGCAAGTCTAAGTTTTTGGGGGCAAGTCTAAGTTTTGAAATGGTCGGAGTCGCCGGAATCGAACCGGCGACCCCTTGACCCCGAGGAAATTGGGCGCAACGCGGATTTCTATTTAAGTCATCGCGTTATGCCGTTTTCCCCTTCCTAGTTCGGGGCTTTTTTCGGGACTTCGCGGCAGCGTTTTGGAGCAAGTCCATCGCTGCGGCCAGCTCTTCGTTCAGCACGTAGGCGTAGCGAGTGGTGGTCTTAGCCATTGCCGTCGAATATAGCGCGAACTCGCAGCAGGGCTGGTGATGGGCATAGGCATAGCTGTCGGCATGGCGCTGGCCGGATGAACTTAGGCGTCGCGCAATCTAACGTCCAGGCGGCAACGCCATCAACACGACCGCGGCAACGGCCGTATCCGGGGGGCGAAACGTTGATCGTCATCTAAGCACCCCACCAAACGATGGCCGCACACAGCAAAAACACGAGCGCGGCACCCGCGATCAACATACCTCTTCGCGTTCGCCACCTTGGCGGCTCAGCCGGCACAAGCCTGAACCGCTGGGCATGCTCCGTTGCGATTTTAAGTAGGGCTGCAGCCGTTTCGCGCGGCGTCCACCCCTGCGCTTCCGAGGCGGTCACCAGGGCTGCAAATGCGACTTCCAAGGCGACTTCACAGTTGACGTCCCGATCTGGGCTACCCTTTGGCAATATGGGTGGTTGCACGGCTTGGGACATGCACACAAAGCGGCTCGCGGATGAAAGGTTCCCGCGTTTCGAGCCCTTCACTTTCGAAGGTCGGCTTCCAGTCGCGATTGCGCGCCCGCTGCTGGCCTTCGTAGTCAGGAATGCATGTGAAGAACACCTGCCGGCGGACACGGCCGGCAGCCTTGCAATTTGAGCAGATAAAGAGCCCGACCAGGTCGTCATGCATCGAGCCGTGGTCACGGCCGAGCCTGTCAGTCAGCGCCTCGATGTCGAGCTTCGTCGACCTCTGCGTGAAATCAATGCAACTTTCAGCGCTATGATTAGCTCTCACTAATATGCTATACGCAAAATGGTGAGGGGCTAGTTCCATGAGACAGTTGCTAGGACACATTGCATTGGCGTGGCTTGTGCTGCCCGGCGATGCAGACGCCCATGATTGGTATACGGGCAAGACTGATCCCGTTCTTCACTATGACTGCTGCGGAAACAAGGATTGCCACCCGATCGATTCCAACGACGTCAGGATGACTAAAGACGGCTATTTCGTCAGGCTGCCGCGCCCCGCTTACTTGAATGAAACCCAGGAAGCGGAGTGGTTTATCCCCAGAGAGCGTGTCCAGACCTCGCCTGATGATCGATACCATATCTGCGAACGGCTAACGACGTTTTATCGAACGATCATTCCCCATATGAAGTTCGAGGCCTATCACAGATTCAGATGGACGTGCTTCTTCGCGCCCAATGGCACAAGTTCAATCCAGCCGGATGAGATCTACTTCCGGCTTTTGGATTTCAAACTGACCAACTACCCATATTAGAGATGGCTTGAATTTTGCGCAAAGCAGGATCATGCTTAGACCGCGCGGACCAAGCTTAACTTGGTTTAAGATTTGCTTTTCCCGCTCTCTTCGCAGCGAAATACCATCCTCGTTCAAGACGATGATTTCGCCGTCGATAATGGCACTCTCGACGTCCATCGTCTTGGCCGCCGTCGCTAGGTCGCGGTATTTGGCAGTCCAATCAAGGCCGCGCCGGGTGAAAATGCGAATGTCCGCGTTTTCGATGATGATTTGTGACCTGTAGCCGTCGAACTTAGCTTCATGAAGCCAATCGTCACTTTTGGGCGGCTTGTCGACCAAGGTCGGCATTAGTGGCGGGACAAACTTCAAACGCATGCTTTGACTCGCAAAACCGCGATTCAATTAGCATGCTCTTAATTAGTTCCGGAAAATTTTAATGAATCGTTGACCGCGCTGTCCCAGAACAGGACGGCGCGGTCTAAACCCCAAACGGGCTGCGCTGGCGGCTCCGGCAATTCGCCTTCCCGCGCCACTGTCGGAGCCGCTACCACACTCCTCCAAAATACCAGTAATGGTTGAATCAACTGTTACTGCACGTGCTTTCCAGTGCGTTTTCCCAGTCGTTAGACTTTGATGGAACAGGCCTCGCCTCGTCCGGGCGGAAGCCCGTCTTGCCCTTGCGGCTCGTCTTGCCCTCGCGGCTCGAAAGCGGCATCTTCCTAGCCATGGGGGATGTTGCAGCGAAAGAGCCAAAGACGGTCTACGGCGCCGATATGACGCCCTATGGCGTGTTCATCTTCGCCAAAACCTACAGGTTGAACGCCGATGTCCTAGTGGTCCCACAGATCGGGCCAAGCCTGTCCGATCACCCGAGAACGTTTCTCTACTTCCAGGCGCTAGAAAACTATCTCCGGTGCTTCCTTCTGCTCCAGGGCAAAAACGCCGGATGAAGTCCGCGAGTACCAGCACCATTTCGGCAAAATGCTTGATGAGAGCAAGCCTCGGGCTTGTGGTGCCAAAGGCCGTGGAGAAGTTCATCCACTCGCGCACTCTTTCAAATGACTACACACGCCTAAGGTACGATTTTAAGCTGGATGATCCGGAGGATCCGACGCGACAACCTCCCCCATGCAACAAATGCAGCGTGCGGTCAGGGTGCTCGAACAGGCCGTCGGCCGCGCTGTCGAGGCAGCGGACCCAGAGTTCATAACGATGGGCGATTTGAAACTCTTCAAGATATCGTTCGGCCAATGTAAGGCAGTGATCTAAGCCGTTCCGGCGCAGCACCTTCGCGAGCGGCCAGTTGTCATTGGCTGCTTCGCGTGGCTCGCCGGCATACCAAGCCAAACCCGACGCGATAAATTGCTCCGGTGAAGGGCCGTCTCCCGAGCGAGTGATAGGCGTTCCTAGGGGACGTTTGACGCGGCATGGCGACCATTCGATCTCATCGGTCTCGGGCTTTCTACGATTGTCATCAACAGCGATACCGGCCTCGAGCGCAAGTCGATCGAGCTGTTTGAAAGACATTGGATTTCCCCATGAAGTCATCCGCCAGGATGGTGGTGAACCGGCCAGGCCGGGCAGTCCGTTTCCGCAAAGTGCGTGTCGGTAGAAAAATCAAACGCGCCAGCCAAGGATCGGAAGGCCCCTAGTCGTCTTCCTTCTGGATCTCGGCTTCTTCTCTTAGCTTTTGCCAGTCGGCCCCGTGCTTGCGAAGCAGGGCTCGCGCTTGTTTCGGCGTCACGTCTGTGACCTCCGTCAAGTGCTCAACCTCAAGCTCTGCACCTTTCTTGACCCGGCTCGTATCGGTCGATTTCTTTCGGGCCACCTCTGCGCCTCCTTGCTCCACGGTCAGTGGCAACGAGTGTCGAACGTTGAGGTTCCACCCATGTGGAACTATCTGCCGGCCGCATGGTTTCTACCGCCTAAGGGAGACAACTATGCTTAGACTGTTGCTCGTTGCAGGCGCCCTCTACGCGGCATTCCAAATTGGTAGAGAATACGGCCGCGCCGAAGCCGAAGCGTTGCTATCGCCGCCTGTCGATGACGAGCATCGCCCGACGGCAAGCGACGAAGCAGAGTTCGGCGAGCCGCCATAGGGGCGCTTGCTCATCGTCATTCGCGGGCTTCAAGTCTGGCCTGATCTTCCAGAATTCGTTCCAACTTATGCGGCGAGCTTGAACGGTGCCGTCGCCGATGGTGACGGCGTGGGAAGTGGTCATAGGGGGCTTCGTGGATGGCGCTCGAGGCGGCTGTGATCTCTGCATCGAACTTGGCGACGCCCGGAAAACGCGCGTCGCCAGGGTTGGTGGCGAGCACAACAGACCAGGGTTGGTGGCGAGCACAACAGAAAGGATACGCATTTCGGGTTCCCTTAGAGGAGTTACGCAGGCTAGATTCGGAGTAGCCGAGGCCCACGAATGCAGAACATTCGGGCTTTCACTTCGGGACTTTTCGGGACTCCGAGTTCCGAAAACGGGCGATTTGAGCGCCTTTCGTTCCGAAAATGGAAAAGGCGCCAGAAGCGCCTTCAATAAAAACTAGGGATCTCAAGGATTTAATGGTCGGAGTGGCCGGATTCGAACCGACGACCCCTTGACCCAGCAAGGGCTTCGCCGACATCAACCTGCGCCGCCGAATGCTGATGCGGTTCAAGACCCACCACGAAGCCGTGCGGAAGTGCGTGCTGCTCTACGTCGGCGACCACGATCCCGCTGGCCTGCTGATCTCCGATGTCATCAAGTCGAACCTGATGGACTGCGCCAACGTCAAGGGCGTCGACTTCGATCCGTCGCCGATCCGCGTCGAGCGCATCGGTCTGACGCGCGAGCAGATCGACGACCTCGGCCTGCCTTGGATCGAGAACTTGGAGACCGGCAGCGGCAAGGACCTCGGCGATCCGGGTCACCCCGATCACCGCAAGCCCTACGTCCAGAACTACATCGCCAGTCAAGGTCGGCGAAA
>NZ_JBVVPW010000008.1:251935-260742 GCF_055811385.1 Mesorhizobium sp. WSM4849 | reverse complement strand
CCGCCCCTCAGTTGGGACAAAGCGCTCCAACGCAGATCACTTTCAAGGTTGACGCGAAAATCGCTTTCTTCACGGACGACTAGATGAAGAGGTAGTGAGTTGCCGAAGGCGTTTGGTGTGCGACGCCCGGCTTCAGTTTCCCAGCGTCGTTCGTATCTTGCCGGCGTTCTCAGCCAACACTTCTGGCTTCTCCATCTGACCGCTGTGCGGCTTCAAAGGAATGCCCTCGAAGCGTGGAATGATGTGAACATGGAGGTGAAAGACGGTCTGGCCCGAAGCAGGCTCGTTGAACTGCATGACTGTGACACCATCGGCATCGAAGGCCTTTTTTACTGCCCGCGCAACTTTCTGGACATTTGCGAAGAGCGGGCCGAACACCGCCGGATCGGCATCGAGCAGGTTGCGCGACGGCGCCTTCGGCACAACCAGCGTATGACCCGGCCCTTGCGGCATCACATCCATGAACGCGACAACTGCGTCATCTTCATAGACGCGATGCGACGGGATTTCACCGCGTAGGATTTTCGCGAAGATATTGCTGCTGTCGTAGGTGGCTTCGGCCATGGCGTGCGCTCCGGATTGTGCCTTGCTCTACCGTACCGACCCGAAAATCGGAATCGATTTTCGGAAAGTACGATGCGGAGATTCAAAGTGTTAGAGCGTACTTTGTGCGTCCAATTGGACGCACGTCGCCCTAATCGTCCGCCATATCCTTGCGGAACGGCGTGTGCTCTTCAAGATAGTCGCCCATCCGCTCCACTTCGCGCCGCTCGCGCCTGAGATAGTCGGCGACCGCGTTGCGCAAGCCCGGATGCGCGATGTAATGCGCCGAATGCATGGTCACCGGCCTATAGCCGCGCGCCAGCTTGTGCTCGCCTTGCGCGCCCGCTTCGACCACTTTCAGCTTACGGTCGATCGCGAAGTCGATCGCCTGGTGATAGCAGACCTCGAAATGCAGGAACGGATGGTCTTCGATGCAGCCCCAGTTGCGGCCGTAGAGCGCATCGGAACCGATGAAATTGATAGCGCCGGCAATGTAGCGTCCATTGCGCTTGGCCATCACCAGCAGGATGTCGTCGGCCATGCGCTCGCCGATCATCGAGAAAAACTCACGGCTGAGGTAGGGCCGCCCCCATTTTCTGCTGCCGGTATCCATGTAGAAGGCAAAGAAGTCGTCCCAGATCCTTTCGGTGAGATCCCTGCCGGTCAGCCAGTCGATCGAGATGCCGTGAGCGAGCGCCTCGCGCCGCTCCTTCTTCATTGCCTTGCGCTTGCGCGATGCCAGGGTGGCGAGAAAATCGTCGTAGGTCGAATAACCTTCATTGAAGAAGTGGAACTGCTGGTCGGTGCGGTGCAGGAAACCCGCCGCTTCCAGCGCCCCGACATCTTTCTGCTGCGCGAAGGTGACGTGCGCGGAAGAAACGCCGAGCTTGTCCGTCACCGCCTTCAGGCCTGCTGCCAAGCCGGCTTTCACGGCGCGACTGTCCTCGCCCTTGTTGACCAGCAGGCGAGGACCGGTGACCGGCGTGAACGGCACGGCGCATTGCAGTTTTGGGTAGTAACGCCCGCCGGCGCGCTCGAACGCGTCCGACCAGCCGTGATCGAAAACATACTCGCCCTGGCTATGCGATTTCAGGTAGCAGGGAACGGCACCGAGCAGCTTTCCCTGTGCTGTCTCCAGCCTGAGATGATGGCCCTGCCAGCCGGTTCGCCGCACGGCGCAGCCCGAATCCTCAAGCGCGCTCAGAAAAGCGAATGAAACGAGTGGGTTGTAGCCGTTTTCTGTATCGCCGCGTGCGGTACCGCCGAGGCCATCCCATTCCGCGCAGGTGAAGGCTCCGATGCCGGAGGCAACCCGGATCGCATACGCTCCATTCGCCGTTTGCCCGTCGCCTTCATCGCCTTGATCCATGAGGCTTATTTAAGCTCCGTGCCGGTCCATGCAAGCTCGGTTTCAAGCGACCTGTACAAGATCGGGTTCGAATCCTTCGAATGTCATTTGGTCGGCGTATCTAAAGGTCAAGTCGACCGCCGGTTGGTCGAGCACGGTCCAGGTGATGACCGGCATTTTGAGCCTTTCGCGCACGAAACTGACAAACCGGTTCGGCAGGTCGCCGGCGGCGTAGGAGGCGAAGGCGATGTCGTGCGCCAGCATGGCGAAATGCGCCTCGATCAGCTTGACGTCTTTGCCATAAGCGGTCAGCCCGCCCGGAATGCCGGGCGCGTGTTTCGGGAAATCGCGGATCAGCCAGTGGTCGAACGACATGATCGCCGCCTTGCCCTTGTAGTGCTTGAGCATCTTGCCGACGCTTTCTACCAGGGCTTCGTCCCGGCCGGGGACCCCTTTCAGCTCGACGACCATCGGCACACGACCATCGACCAGGTCGAGTGCCTGCTGCAGAGTCGGCAGATGGTCTGATGTGCCGCCAACCCTGAGCGCAGTCATCTCCGCTGCCGTTCGCTGCCAGACGAAGCCGTCCTGGCCGGTCAGCCGCTTCAGATCGCTGTCGTGAATGACGACCGGGATGCGGTCAGACGACAGATGCACATCGCATTCGATCGCATAGCCGCGTTCGGCTGCCGCGGCAAAGGCGGAAAGCGTGTTCTCCCAGCGCGTCTTGTTCATGTCGTGGAGGCCGCGATGGGCAACGGGTCGGGCGGTCAGCCAGGAAAGATCGGTCATGACAGGCTCATTCGACTTCGAAGATGGCTTCGATTTCAACTGCGGCATTAAGCGGCAGGGAGGCGGCGCCGACGGCGGAGCGGGCATGTTTGCCGTGATCGCCGAGCACTGCAACCAGAAAATCCGAGGCGCCGTTGGCAACCAGGTGCTGTTCGACAAAATCCGGCGCCGAGGCGACGAAGACGGTGATCTTCACCAGGCGGCGGATTTTCTCGAGATCGCCAAGGGCTGCCTTGGCCTGCGCCAATACGTTGATCGCGCAGTATTTTGCCGCTTCCTTGCCGCTTTCGGTGTCGACATCGCGGCCGAGCAGCCCGCTCGCCTGCAGCTTGCCCTCGCTGAGCGGCAGCTGCCCGGCGGTGAACAGCAGATTGCCTGACCTGGAATAGGGCACGTAGTTGGCGGCGGGCGCGGCGGCGACCGGAAGCGTCACGCCGAGATCGCTTAGCCGCTTTTCGATTGTTTCACTCATGGTATTTCCCTATTGCTTGATGACGCCGCGCGGGCCGGGCCGAAATTGCTATTTTTGCCTCGCTTCCGCCACGACTTTTTTTAAGCTGGACCCTCTTTCCTGCGGCCTGCCGATCGGAGCCCCTCATGCGCGCAACACGCCTCGCATTCCACGCCGTCCTGCTGCCAGCCGTGTTCTCGCTGGCGCCGGCTTTTGCCGTACCGGCGCTGCAGGCGCATCGCGCGGTTTATGATCTGAGCCTGGACAAAGCCTCCGATCGCTCCGGCATCACCGGCATTTCCGGCCGCATGGTCTATGAGTTCAACGGTTCGCCTTGCGAAGGCTACACGGTGAAGTTCCGCTTCGTCACCCAGATTGCCACCAACGACAATGCAACAAAGCTGACCGACCAGCAAACGACCACTTTCGAGGACGCCGAAGGCAAGACGTTCTCGTTCGTGACAAAATCCTTCGTCGACCAGAGCCTCGACAAGGAGGTGAAGGGCACCGCGACGAAGGAGACGAAGGGCCTCAAGGTCGATATCGACAAGCCGGAGAAGAGCAGCCTCGAACTCGCCGCCACCCAGTTTCCGACCCAGCATCTGGCCGAACTGATCGACAAGGCCGAAAAGGGCGAAAATTTCTACGAAACCAACCTATTCGACGGCTCGGAAGATGCCGACAAGGTGATGACCACCACCGTTGTCGTCGGCAAGAAAGCCGATGCCGACAAGGCTGATCCGGAAGCGCCGGCACTGGCGAAACTCGCCACCGACAAATACTGGCCGGTCGATATCGCCTATTTCGACGGCACCGACAAGTCAGGCGAGGAGGTGCCGGAGTACCGGATCAGCTTCAAGCTGCATGACAACGGCATCACGCGCGACCTCGTCATGGACTATGGCGAGTTCTCGATGACCGGCAAGCTGGTCAATCTGTCGTTGTTCGATCAGGCGAAAGCCTGTCCGCCGAAATAGGCTTCAGGTTAACCACGCCCGCAAGGCGGCGGCGAATGACTTGAACACGCCGCAATTGCATCTCAACTTCTACGCCGATGGGTCGATCGCGGGGGGGTGGGTTGAGCAGAATCGATGTGTTCGTGGCGCCGAGGCCCAATCCGGCGCTGATCAGGATCATGACTGTCGTCAATCGGGTTGTCATGCTGCATGGCATTCCCGGGGTTCGCGACCTGTTGCCGTTCAACCGCCTGGCCGGATTGCGCGGCGTCGCCAATGTCCGTCATATCGACTTTCCCGACGACGACCGGCAGCGGCTGAAGGCCTGTTGCGGCGCCGGCAAGGCGGCGTTCATCACGCCCAACCATCCGGAATTCTTTACCGACTGGATGATCGACAAGGAGATCGTCTCGCAGGTCAGTCCGCTCGCGGCATCCTGGGCCACGCATGGCGTCGTCAACGGCCTCGGCCGGATCATGCAGAAATTCTGGCTGGCCAACAATCTGATCGCCCAGATTCCCGGCAACAGTGGGGCTGCCAAGGAACACTCGATCGCCTGGGCGCTGAACGGGCATGGTGTTCTCTTGCATCCCGAAGGCGGCGTCGGCTGGCATGCCAATGTCGTCGGTCCGCTTCTTCCAGGGGCGGTCGAGATGGGGTTCGAAGCGCTCAAGCGCGGTCGCGTCACGGATCAGGATTCTAGGATTTGGATCGCGCCGGTTGTCTGGAAGCTCGCCTTCACCAAAAATGTCGAGCCGGCGCTGGCGCAGGAATGCGCGTATGTCGAGAAGACCCTGAAGATCGAACGCCGTGCCGCCGATACGCTGCCGGAGCGCGTCCACCATATCTATGCGACGCTAATGTCGCGCGATGAGATTGCCTGTGGCATGGCGCCCGACGAACGGGCTTCGTATGCAGCGCGTCAGACGCAACTGCTGCTCGAATTGAGCCGGCGCCTGGGGGAGGGTATTTCGGTCGATCCCAGCGTCAACGAGTTCGCCGAGCTTTTGCGCCGGTCGCGCCGCTGGCTGCGGGAAAACAACGGTGACGCTGAGAGGCAAAAACAGGTCCGCACTCTGGCGGACACGATCCAGCGTCTCCAACGCGTCGGACCGTGGGCCTCAGCCAACTCGCGCATCACGCAAGAGGAGATCGCCGAGCATCTGAAGCGCATCCGCAACGACTATTGCAAGGGCACGCTGCGCGACACGATCAACCGCTTCGTGCCGCAGCCGGCCGGGCCGCGCTGCGCGCATATCCGTGTGCCGGAACCGTTGGGATTGCACGCCTATCCGGGCTCGATCGACAATGCGCTCGCCGAACTGCACAGCCGTATGCAGGCGGCTGTCACCACGACGGTAGCCGAACTCGAAGCCGCCGGCGGCTTCATTTTCTATCCGAATCCCTTCTATCATCGCTAACGTTTGGATCTTGGCCCCAGGTGAACTGCGGCTCCGCTGGTCGGCGCAAGATGAAGGAGTGCGGCAAGCCTCATGGCGGTTTATGTCGACGCGGCGATCTGGAAATGGGTCGGCCACCGCTGGTGTCACCTGCTGGCCGACGACACCGATGAGCTGCATCGTTTTGCAACACAGCTCGGCATCAAGCGCTCGTCCTATCAGGGACCGCCGAAGACATCGGCGCCGCATTATGACATAACCGGCTTCGAGCGCGACCGCGCGGTGCGGCTAGGCGCCATCGAATGTAGCCGCGAAGAGATCGTTGCTGTTTTCCGGCGTGTCCGGGTGCCGAAGGGGAAGATACGACCATGACGTTGACGGCATTTCTGGCTTACTGCGCTGCGATCACATTCGCCGCCGCCACGCCTGGCCCGGCGGTATTCACGGTCATTGCCAACGGCGTCACGCGCGGGTTCGTTCGCGCGTTCCTGGCTGGCCTCGGTATCGCCGCTGGCGACGCGGTGCTGGTGACTTTGGCGCTGCTCGGTCTCGTGGCACTGGCACAGACCTTCGAATGGGTTTTTCTCATCCTGAAATATGCGGGTGCTGCCTATCTGATGTTTCTTGGCATCAGGATGTGGCGATCGGCTTCCGCGCGATCGAATGGACTGGAGGTAACGCAGGCAAGACTGTCTCGATCGTTTTACCTCGGCATCTCCATCGCATTGGGCAACCCCAAGGCGATCCTGTTCCACGCCTCCATCATGCCGTTGATCCTCGATCTCAACGCAATGACCTTCGCTGAGGGGCTGCTCGTGGTTGCGGTCGTGATCGGCGTCAACATTATCACTATGGGCGTCTATGCGGTGCTTGCCGGGCAAGCTTCGAGCTGGTTCAAGACGCCAAGACGGATGCGCTTGATGAACAGGTTTGCCGGCGGCGCCATGATCGGCACCGGTGCGCTGATCGCCGCACGCTGAGCCGCAAGACACCGCAGCGCTTGCGTTTGTCGCGCATCCCCTCTATATGCGCGCTCATTCCACACACGGACTTTGGTGTCTGCCCGGGAGAAATCCGGCTGAAACCTCCGGTGGCGTTCGAGGACAAAGTCCAGAAATGCCTGTGTCCGTGGAGGCTAACCGGAAAGGATACTCAAGAATGGCTCTGCCTGATTTCAGCATGCGCCAGCTTTTGGAAGCTGGCATTCACTTCGGCCACCAGACTCACCGCTGGAACCCGAAGATGGCGCCTTATATCTATGGCGCCCGCAACAACATCCACATCATCGACCTCTCGCAAACGGTGCCGCTGCTGCACCAGGCGCTGAAGCAGGTTTCCGACACCGTCGCCAAGGGTGGCCGCGTGCTGTTCGTCGGCACCAAGCGCCAGGCGTCCGACATCGTCGCCGACGCCGCGCAGCGCTCGGCCCAGTACTATGTCAACTCCCGCTGGCTCGGCGGCATGATGACCAACTGGAAGACGATTTCGAATTCCATCCAGCGCCTGCGCAAGCTCGACGAGATGCTGGCCGGCGAGGCCCAGGGGCTCACCAAGAAGGAGCGCCTCAATCTTGATCGCGAGCGCGAGAAGCTCGACAAGGCGCTGGGCGGCATCAAAGACATGGGCTCGACGCCCGACCTGATGTTCGTGATCGACACCAACAAGGAAGCGATCGCCATCCTCGAGGCCAAGCGCCTCGGCATCCCGGTCGTCGCTATCATCGATTCCAACTGCGACCCGGACAAGATCGATTTCCCGATCCCCGGCAATGATGACGCGGCCCGTGCCATCCAGCTCTATTGCGATCTGATCGCCAAGGCTGCAATCGACGGCATCGCTCGCCAGCAGGGCGCGCTCGGCGTCGACGTCGGCGCTTTGGCCGAGGCTCCGGTCGAGCCGGCACTCGAGCCGACGCCGACCGCCGAGACACCGGCTGCCCAGACACCGGAAGCATAACAGCGAAGGCCGGTTTCGGCCTTCACCTTTCTCATATTTGGCGCGCTAAGCGCTGGCGCCAGGCGCATCATCGAGGACCGATGGTGCGTCGGTGCATTTTAAACAAAGAGGCGACAATGAGCATTTCAGCTGCACAGGTCAAAGAACTCCGCGACTTGACCGGCGCGGGCATGATGGACTGCAAGGCGGCGTTGAACGAGACCAACGGCAACATGGAAGAGGCCGTCGACTGGCTGCGCAAGAAGGGCATTTCCAAGGCCGACAAGAAGGCCGGCCGTACCGCGGCCGAAGGCCTGATCGGCGTCGATTCCGGTATCCGCGAGGCGGCGGTCGTCGAGGTCAACTCTGAGACCGACTTCGTTGCCCGCAACGCCGCCTTCCAGGAGATCGTCGCCAAGGTCGCCAAGGTCGCGCTCGCCTATGGCGGCAAGACCGAGGCCGTCGCAGCCGCACCGTATCCGGGTTCGGACAAGTCGGTCGCCGACACCATCAAGGATGCTGTCGGCACGATCGGTGAGAATCTTGGCTTCCGCCGTTCGGCCAAGCTCACCGTAGAGCACGGCGCTGTCGCAACCTACGTCCACAATGCGGTTGCCGACGGCCTTGGCAAGCTCGGCGTGCTGGTCGCCATCGAGACGACAGGCAACGCGCAGGCGGCCAACGCCTTTGCCCGCCAGGTCGCCATGCATGTCGCCGCCACCAACCCGATGGCGCTGACGACGGAGCAGCTCGATCCGGCCGCGGTCGAGCGCGAGAAGGCGATCTTCGCCGACCAGGCGCGTCAGTCCGGCAAGCCGGAGGCGATCATCGAGAAGATGGTCGAGGGCCGTCTGCGCAAGTTCTACGAAGAGGTCGTGCTGCTCAAGCAGGCTTTCGTGCTCAATCCCGACATCACCGTCGAGAAGGCGCTGACGGATGCCGAGAAGGAAATCGGCGCACCGGCCAAGATCACTGCCTATCTGCGCTTCGCGCTCGGCGAGGGCATCGAGAAGGAAGAAACCGATTTCGCGGCGGAAGTCGCGGCGGCGGTCAAGAAGTAAACCGCACTCTTATTTTCTGAAAAGACTTTACGGCCGGGTGTCCGCGAGGATGCCCGGCCGATTTCTTGCGCGTTATCGATGAAGGCCAGGCGGTCGGCGGCAAGCCGGCTGGCTATCTGCCGGATCTGCTCATGCCCGGATCTGCTCGTGCCCGGATCTGCTCGTGCAAGATGCATTTGCCGGCGTAAGCTAACGACTGGAAGAGAGTTTTCCGGTTCGGGGGGCCCCGGGGAACGCGGGGGCCCGGGGGGTTTGGGGGCCCAAATTTTTGGGGGGCCCCCCCGCCGCGGGCGCCCCCCGCGCGGGGCCCCCCCCCGAAAA
>NZ_JBVVPW010000008.1:126456-251925 GCF_055811385.1 Mesorhizobium sp. WSM4849 | reverse complement strand
CTCGGCTCGTCCCCCTCCTGCCCGGCCAATTTCTTTTTGCCCGCCTAACAAACATCATTTACTTTGTTTTTCCGGTTGCGCGCCCGCGTCGCCCCGGGGCCCCCCTTCGTGTATCGGAACCCAATGTTTCGGGGCAGCGCCTGCGCGGCGGCAGCCCGAGGCGCGTCGCACGCACGATAATGAGGATCAGATGACGGTGAAGCCCCTCTACCGACGTGTCTTGCTGAAAGCGTCGGGCGAAGCGTTGATGGGCGAGCAGCATTTCGGCATCGACGTGTCGGTAGTCGATCGCATCGCCGCCGACATCGCCGAGGCCCGCGCCCTGGGCATCGAAGTCGGCGTCGTCATCGGCGGCGGCAACATCTTTCGTGGCGTGGCGGTTGCTTCCAGGGGAGGTGACCGGGTCACCGGTGACCACATGGGCATGCTCGCCACCGTCATCAACTCGCTGGCGCTGCGTACTTCGTTGAACAAGATCGGCGTCGACGCGGTGGTGCTGTCGGCAATCGCCATGCCTGAGCTTTGTGAGAGCTTTTCGCAGCGCCAGGCGACCGCCTACATGAACCAGGGTAAGGTCGTCATCTTCGCCGGCGGCACCGGCAATCCGTTCTTCACCACCGATTCGGCCGCGGCGCTGCGCGCGGCGGAAATCGGCGCCGACGCGCTGTTCAAGGGCACTCAGGTCGACGGCGTCTATTCTGCCGATCCCAAGAAGGACCCGAATGCGACACGCTTCGAGCGCATCAGCCATGGCGAAGTCATAAAACGTGGTCTTTCGATCATGGATACGGCCGCGATTGCACTTGCGCGGGAAAACAACATTCCGATAATCGTCTATTCGATCCACGAGAAGGGTGGTTTCGGTGATATTCTGAGGGGCGGCGGCCGTTGCACGGTCGTCACAGACGACTGATCGGGAGCCCGATCCCGAACCGAAGGTTTCCCGTAGGCGAAAAGCGGGAACCGGTTTTCGAATTGAGGCTTGAATACGGGGTTACCCCTGAACAGTGAACCCGGGCTAACGGGTCGAGGAGACGATGATGAGTGGCGAATACGATGATCTCAAACGGCGCATGGACGGGGCGATCGCTGCGTTCAAGCACGATCTGGCTTCGCTGCGGACCGGCCGCGCTTCGAGCAACCTGCTCGACGCGATCCAGGTGCAGGCCTATGGCACCACTATGCCGATCAACCAGGTGGCAAACGTGTCGGTGCCTGAGCCGCGCATGATTTCGGTTTCGGTCTGGGACAAGTCGATGGTCGGTGCGGTCGATCGCGCCATCCGTGAATCCAATCTCGGCTTCAATCCGATCGTCGACGGCACCAATCTCAGAATTCCGCTGCCCGAACTTAACGAACAGCGCCGCAAGGAGCTGGTTAAGATCTCGCATGGCTATGCCGAGAATGCGCGCATCGCCGTGCGCCACGTGCGCCGGGACGGCATGGAGTTTCTCAAAAAGGCGGAAAAGGACGGCGATATCAGCGAGGACGATCATCGCAAGCGGTCCGACCAGGTCCAAAAGCTCACAGACGAGATGATCGGCACCATCGACCATCTGCTTTCCGATAAGGAAGCAGAAATCATGCAGGTTTAAGGGTAGGTGACCGACCCGAAAGCGAGACTATGACAAGCCCCGCGCATGTCGCGATCATCATGGACGGAAACGGACGCTGGGCCAAGGCGCGCGGCCTGCCACGGCTTGCTGGCCATCGCGCCGGCGTCGAGGCGCTGCGCAACACGGTGCGCGCCGCTCCTGGCCTCGGCATCTCCTTCCTGACCGTCTACGCCTTCTCGTCGGAAAACTGGTCGCGGCCGAAGTCCGAAGTCAGCGACCTGATGGGCCTCTTGAAAATCTTCATCCGCCGCGATCTCGCCGAGCTTCACCAAAACGGCGTGCGGGTCAGGATCATCGGCGACCGGGCAGGGCTGCAACCTGATATCAGGACCCTGCTTGAAGAGGCCGAAACGCTCACCGCCCGCAACGACGCGCTGACCTTGGTCATCGCTTTCAACTATGGCGGACGCGACGAGATCGTGCGCACGGCGCGCAAGCTTGCCTCGGCGGTGGCGCGCGGCGAGCTCGACAGCGAGGCGATCACGGCCGAATCCTTTGCCGGCTCTCTCGACACCCAGGGTATTCCAGATCCGGAACTGGTCATCCGCACCAGCGGCGAGCTCAGGCTGTCGAATTTCCTTCTGTGGCAAGCGGCCTATAGCGAGCTTGTCTTCCTGCCTTGCTACTGGCCCGATTTCAGCCGCGAGCATCTGGCCGACGCATTGCGCGACTTTGCCAATCGCGAGCGCCGTTTCGGCGGGCTTGGCGCTCAAGACGTCGCCGTGACGGCCAAGGGATGAGCAACCTCCAGCTTCGCGTCATTTCTGCCGTCGTGCTTGCGGTCGTCACACTCGGTCTGACCTGGCTTGGCGGACTGCCCTTCCGGTTGCTTTGCGCCGCCATGACGATCCTGATCTTCTACGAGTGGACGCAAATGTGCCGCCCGGTCGCCGCCACGGGTCTTGGTTTTCTGCCGGAGGCGCTGCTTCTGGTTTTCGTCGGCGGTTTGGTCGCCGGCCTGCCGGCGTCATGGCTGCTGCTACTTGTGGCACTGATGGTCGTTGTCACCGCGGTCGTGGGTTCGATGCGCCAGACTTCGATGGGCCAGACTTCGATGCATCAAACGGGACAGTGGGACGCGTCCGGCCTTGCCTATGCCGGCATTTCCGGCCTGTCACTTGCCCTTTTGCGCAACGGCGACCATCCCGGCCTCGTCGCCATTCTGTTCCTGTTCGCGGTGGTTTGGGCGACCGACATATCAGCCTATTTCGTCGGCCGCGCTGTCGGCGGTCCGAAGCTGGCGCCATCGATCTCGCCCGGCAAGACCCAGAGCGGGGCGCTCGGCGGCGCTGTCGGCGGCGTGGTTGCCGGGCTGCTTTTGGCCGCTGCGGCCGGAGCCGGCAATCTTGCAGTGCTCGGCGTCGTTGCACTCGTGCTTTCGCTGGTCTCCCAGGCTGGCGACCTTTTCGAATCATGGGTGAAGCGCCGCCACAACCGCAAGGATTCGGGCACGCTGATACCGGGCCATGGCGGCGTCATGGACCGGGTCGACGGGCTTGTCGCGGCGGCATTCGCCCTGTACGTCATCGGCTGGATTTCGGCGACCGCCGACCATCCGGCACAGGGGCTGTTTCCAGCTTGATCGGCATTGTTTCCTGGCCTGGTATCTTGACCTGCGCAGGATGCGCCATGGATTCGCCTGGATTGATGCCACAGTCGCGGTACGACCGTGCTGCGGACGAATTTTGAGGACATGAGTTGAACGAGATTCTTCACGCGGTTTTCAGCACGGAAGGCTTTGTCCTTGGCACGCTGGTGCCGTTCCTGTTCGTGCTGACCGTAGTCGTGTTCGTCCACGAGATGGGGCATTATCTCGTCGGCCGCTGGTGCGGCATCGGCGTAAAGGTCTTTTCGATTGGCTTCGGCCCGGAACTCTTCGGCTTTAATGACAGCCATGGCACGCGCTGGAAACTCTGCGCCATTCCACTCGGCGGCTACGTCAAATTCGTCGGCGACATGAACGCCACCTCGAGCCAGCCCAGCTCGGAGGAGATCGAATTGCTGACCGATGCCGAGCGCAAGGTTGCGTTTCACACGCAGCCGGTCTGGAAGCGCGCGGCGACTGTGGTTGCCGGCCCGCTGTTCAATTTCCTGCTGACGATCGCCGTCTTCGCGGTGCTGTTTACCGCCTATGGCCGCCCCGTGATGGAGCCGATGGTGGCTGAAGTCACCGCCGACAGCCCAGCGGCGCAGGCCGGCATCCTGCCCGGGGACCGATTCGTCAGCGTCGACGGCAGCAAGGTCCAGACCTTCGCCGACGTCCAGCGCCGGGTCTCGGGCCGCGGCGGCGACGCCATCACCTTCGTCATGCTGCGCGGCGGCAAGGAGATCACCGTTACGGCGACGCCGCGATTGATGGAACAGGAAGACGCGCTGGGCAACAAGGTCAAGGTGGCCGTGATCGGCGTCGTCAACAACCAGGAGTTCGGCCAGCCCCGCCTGATCACCTACAGCCCGGCTGGCGCACTGGCTGCCGCGGTCGAGGAAACCGGCCACATCATCCAGGGTACCGGCCAGTTCCTGCAGCGTTTCGTCGTCGGTCGCGAGGATAAATGCCAGCTGGGCGGCCCAATCAAAATCGCAAAGATGTCGGGGCAGGCGGCAAAACTGGGCTTCGACTGGCTTGTGCAACTTGTTGCGCTGTTGTCGGTCGGGATCGGTATTCTCAACCTTTTGCCGATTCCTCCCCTCGACGGCGGCCATCTCCTGTTCTACGGCGTGGAGGCCGTCATTCGGCGACCGGTGTCGGAACGTATGATGGAGATGGGTTACAGGGCCGGCCTGCTTCTCGTCTTGGGCTTCATGGGGTTCGTTTTCTGGAACGACCTGTTTGGATGCTGAAATCATGAAGAAATTTGGCTTCGACACAGCCAATGTTGAGACGCCGTTTACCATGCATGGGGATATGCGTGACGCGAAAGCCACGCCACAGGGTTAAGTAAATACAAATTAACCAGGAGCCTTGCGTGTAGGGAAAATCCGGTTAATACGGTGGGGGAAATTACCGCACGTCCGGTTTTCTCGCCGTGGGGACTTCGAGAAAAGGTACAAAAGCCCGATGAAGGCAGCATCCAAGTTTCTGAGCGCCGCGTCCGCGGTGGCCCTGTCCGCCGCCCTGGTCGTACCAGGTGCGCTCGCAGTGCAGTTCGTTGCCACATCGGCGGCCGAGGCCGCTGTTGTTTCAAGAGTTGAAGTCAGCGGCAATCAGCGGGTCGATGCCGACACGATCCGCAACTACGTCACGATCAAGCCCGGTAAGGCCTTTTCCAGCTCCGATATCGACGATGCGGTCAAGGCGCTGTTCGGCACCGGGTTGTTCTCGGACGTCCAGATCAACCAGGTCGGTTCGTCGCTGGTCATCAAGGTTTCCGAATATCAGGTCGTGAACCAGGTGCTGTTCCAGGGCAACAAGAAGCTCAAGGACAACGCCCTTGCGGCCGCGGTCCAGTTGAAGCCGCGTGGAACGTTCTCGCAGCAGGCGCTCGATGCCGACATCGAGGCGGTCAAGGCCGCCTACAGGCGTATCGGCCGTGACGACGCCGCCGTGACCACCCAGATCATGGATCTCGGCGACAACCGCGTGAACGTGGTCTTCAATATCAACGAAGGCGGCCGCACGCAGATTGCCGCGATCAATTTCGTCGGCAACAGCGCCTATTCGAGCCGTCGCCTGTCCGACGTCATCTCCACCAAGCGCTCGTCCATCCTTTCGTTCGTGCTGCGCGACGATGTCTATGACGAAGACAAGCTGCGCGCCGACGAAGAGCTGCTGCGCCGTTTCTATTACAACCACGGCTATGCCGACTTCCAGGTGATTTCCGCGGTCGGCGAACTCGACGAGACCACCAACAAATATACGGTGACCATCACCGTGCAGGAGGGCGATCGCTACACCTTCGGCGACGTCAGCGTCGAGAGCACGATTCCCGAGGTCGACGCTGCATCGCTGCAGTCGGTGGTCGAGACCCGCAAGGGCGAGGTCTACAACGCCGAGGATGTCGAAGACACCATCATCGCATTGACCGAGAGGGTCGCCGGTTCCGGCTATCCCTTCGCCCAGGTGACGCCGCGCGGCGACCGCAATTTCGAGAACCGCACCATTTCGGTGGTCTATACGATCGACCAGGGCACGAAGGCCTATGTCGAACGCATCGAGATTCGCGGCAACGACCGGACACGCGACTATGTCATTCGCCGCGAATTCGACGTGAGTGAGGGCGATGCCTTCAACCAGGTTCTCATTCAGCGCGCGAAGAAACGGCTGGAAGCGCTCGATTATTTTGAGAAAGTCGAGGTTTCCACCGTGCCCGGCTCTGAGCCGGACCAGGTGGTGCTGGTGGTCGACGTGGTCGAGAAATCGACCGGCGAGTTCTCGGTCGGCGCCGGCTATTAGACCGGCGGCGACACGTCAGGCCCATCCATCGAAGGAGCGATCACCGAACGCAACTTCCTCGGACGCGGCCAGTTCATCAAGCTATCGGCGGGCGGCGGCAAGAATTCGCGCGACTACAGCTTCTCCTTCACCGAGCCCTATTTCCTCGGGCGGCGCATTGCCGCCGGTTTCGACATCTTCAACCGGACCAGGGAATACGACGACTATAAGAGCGAGACCCTAGGTGCGACAGTGCGCTTTGGCCTGCCGATCACTGACGACATCTCGACGCAGCTGGCGTATAATATCTCGCAGGAGAAGTACAAGCTCGACGATGGTTGCGATCCACTGGCTGGCTGCGACGTCTCTACGGCTATCCTAAACGGCATTGAGGAAAGCCCGTGGCTCAAGTCGTCGGTCAGCCTCGGTCTGGTCTACAACACCATCGACGACATGAAGAACCCGCATGAAGGCATCTTCGCCAATGTCACCACGGAATTCGCCGGCCTCGGCGGCGACGCCAAATTCGTCAAGGTGACGGCGCGTAGCAGCGTCTACCAGACGTTGTCAGAGCAGCTTGATCTGGTTGGTTTGATTTCGGGCGGGGCTGGCCATATCCAGGGCTACGGCAGCGACGAAGACCTTCGCATCTTCGATCATTTCCAGAGCAGCGACCGCATTATCCGCGGCTTCGCCTATGGCGGCATCGGTCCTGTCGACGACCAGGGCTTTGACGACCATCTCGGCGGTACCACCTATTTCAACGCCTCGGCGGAAGCCCAGTTTCCGATGCCGGTCATTCCGGAGAGCTTCGGCCTGCGCGGCGCGGTCTTTGCTGATGCGGCGACACTTTATGGCAATGATGTGGCGGGTGTCGATCCATCGACAACCGACATGGAGTGGCGCGCCTCGGTCGGTCTCGGCATGATGTGGGCGTCGCCCTTTGGCCCGATCCGCATCGACTATGCGATACCGGTCCTCAAGGAGGACACCGACGACGTGCAGGAATTCAACTTCGGCATATCGACCCGCTTCTGATTGGCGGGAGACGATGCTTCCGGGCCGTAGGGGTCCGGAATAGAGTGATCCGACACTACAGCGCCGCGCGTCCTCTTGGACGCGCAAAGGACGCTGTAGAACTTTGATTTTGCGCATGATCCTTTCCGAAAATCGATTCCGATTTTCGGGGTCATGCGCTAGCTGGATATAGCTTCTGGAATGACCGATCCGGTGTTCTTCGCGCCATCACGCCGGTATACGGCTGGCGAAGTCGCGAATCTGACCGGCTCGGTGCTTGTCGAGTCCGGCCTCTCGGAAATATCGATCGAAGCCTTGGCGCCGGCAAGCGAAGGCGGCGAGCACGCTCTTGTCTTCGTCGATGGCAGACGCAACTTCGCGCTGATGCAATCGCTGCGGGCAGCGGCGGTTCTCTGTCCCGCCGAATTTGCCGGCAAAGCGCCGGCGGGTATCGCGGTTCTGGTCCATCCGCGCCCGCAACAGGCTTTCGCGATGGTCGGACGCCTTCTTTTCCCGGCGGCTGCGACACCGGCGCCGATGACCGGCGAAACCGGTATTTCGCCGCATGCCCATATCGATCCATCGGCGCATGTCGAGGCCGGCGCGATCGTCGAGGCCGGCGCGATCATCGGCCCCCGCGCTTCTATCGGCAGCGGAACCGTCATTGCTCCTCATGCCGTTATCGGTCCCTCCTGCCAGTTCGGCCGCGACGGCTATGTCGGTCCAGGCGCCAGCATCCAGTACGCGCTGATCGGCAATCGTGTCATCATCCATGGCGGCGCCCGCATCGGCCAGGACGGTTTTGGCTTCGTGGCCGGGGCCAAGGGCCCGGAGCGCGTCCCGCAAATCGGCCGGGTCGTTATCCAGGACGACGTCGAGATCGGCTCGAACACAACGGTCGATCGTGGCGCCATGTCAGACACGATCATCGGTCAAGGCACCAAGATCGACAATCTGGTGCAGATCGCTCATAACGTCCGCATAGGCCGCAATTGCATAATCGCCGGCCTTTCGGGTATTTCCGGTTCCGTAACGGTGGGCGACAATGTCACCATGGGTGGCGGTGTCGGTCTTGCGGATCACCTGACCATTGGGTCTGGGGCCAAGCTTGCTGCAAGAAGCGGGTTCATGAGCAACGTCCCCGCGGGCGAGATTTGGGGAGGGTACCCGGCGCAGCCGATGGCGGAGGCGATGCGGGAGATCGCGGCTCTGCGAAGACTGGCCAGGGCGCGGAAATCCGGCGACGGGGGGAAGAGCTGAGATGGTGGCGGCGACGACGCTCGAGGCGGTCGACATATTGGGGCTGATGAAGCTCCTGCCGCATCGTTATCCGTTCCTGATGATCGATCGCATCATCGACATCGATGGCGACGAGTCGGCTATCGGCATCAAGAACGTGACCATAAACGAGCCGCATTTCCAGGGTCATTTCCCGGATCAGCCGGTCATGCCCGGCGTGCTGATCGTCGAGGCGATGGCGCAGACGGCCGGCGCCATCTGCATCCGCAGCCTAGGCACCGAAAAACCGTCGCTGGTCTATTTCCTGACCATCGACAATGCCAAATTCCGTAAACCGGTCGTTCCCGGCGACCAGTTGAAGATCCATGTGAAGAAAATCAAGAAACGCGGCAACCTTCTCAAATTCGCCTGCGAGGCTCTCGTCGACGGCGTCAAGGCCGCGGAAGCCGAGATCTCGGCGATGATGGTCGCGAGCGACTGACGATCGAATGCTTATGAAAATCCAGACAGTCATCCATCCATCGTCGGTCATCGAGGCAGGCGCAAAAATCGGCGAAGGCGTCCGCATCGGGCCATTCTGCCACATCAGCGCCGACGCGGTGCTCGGCGACCGCGTCGAACTGGTCAGCCACATCTCGGTGATGGGCGCGACCACCATCGGTGCGTCGACCAAGGTCTATCCGATGGCGACACTGGGCGCGCCGCCGCAGAATACCAAGCACAAGGGCGGCCGCACCACGCTGGTCGTCGGTGAGAACTGCACGATCCGCGAAGGCGTGACCATGCACCTCGGCACCGATTCCAGCCGCGGCGAGACGACGATCGGTGACAACGGCAACTTCCTTGCCTACGCCCACATCGCCCATGATTGCATTGTCGGCAAGAACGCCACCTTCGCCAATCAGGCGACGTTGGGCGGCCATTGCGAGATCGGCGACAACGTTTATATCGGTGGTCTCAGCGCCGTTCATCAGTTTGTCCGCGTCGGCGACAACGCCTTTCTCGGCGGTTGCTCGGCATTCGTCGGCGATGTCATTCCCTACGCCATCGCCGTCGGCAATCGCGCCAGCCTTCGCGGTCTCAACATCATCGGCCTGAAGCGCGCCGGCCTGCCGCGCTCCGAGATCCACACGCTGCGCAAGGCCTACAGGACGATCTTCGATCGCTCCCGAACCGTCGGCGAAAACATCGAATTCGCCAAGGCGGAATTCGCCTCGTCACCGACCGCCATGAAAATCATCGATTTCATCGCCAGTCGCGGCAAGCGGCACTATGCCGTCCCGTCGCTCAAGGCTGGCGACGGCGACGATGCAGATGACGAAGATTGAGGCCACTCGGACGGGCCTTGATCTCGCGCCAGACGCCAAGGTCGGCATCATTGCCGGCGGCGGCAGTTTGCCGGTCGAAGTCGCCAAGGCGCTTGCTGGGCAAGACAAGTCTCCCTTCGTGGTAATAGTGGCGGGCGAGGTCGACCGCATATCCGACTTCGACGCCTACGAGCAGGCGACGTTGAGGCTGGAGGATGTCGGCTCACTGCTGCCGACGCTCAAGAACCATCATGTTACCCATTTGGTGACAGCGGGCCATATCACACGCCGCCCCAGGCTGAGCGCCATGCGCCTCAATCTCGGCCTGCTCGCCTGGGTGCCCAGCCTTCTTGTCGGTGTAACCCAAGGCGACGACACCGTGCTGAAACTGTTCGTGCGAAGGGTCGAGCGCAGCGGCATCAGGGTTGTCGGAGCCCATGAGATCGTGCCGGAACTGGTCGCGGCCGAAGGGACGCTGACCAAGGCTGCGCCGCGGAAATCCGACTGGCGCGACATCGAAGCGGCGCATAGGGCGGCAAAGGCCATCGGCGCGCTGGATATCGGCCAGGCGGCTGTTGCGATCGGCGGCCGCGCCATCGCGCTGGAAGGCGTCGAGGGCACTGACGGATTGCTCGATCGAACAAAGCAGTTGCGCGGCCATGGCAGGCTGGCCGGCAGAACGCGCGGCGTTCTGGTCAAATGCGCCAAGCCCGGCCAGGAGTTGCGCGCCGACCTGCCCTCCATCGGCCCGCAGACGGTCGAGGCGGCGCATGCCGCCGGACTTGCCGGCATTGCCGTCGAGGCCGGTCGCTCGCTGGTTCTGGAAGGCCCCACCGTCGTCGCCCGTGCCAATGCGCTCGGCCTGTTCGTGATCGGCCTGCCTGCTGCGGAGCCGGTGCATGGCGACTGAGAAACCGCTGAAGATCGCGATCGTCGCCGGCGAAGAATCCGGCGATCTGCTTGGCGCCGACATTATAGAGGCGCTGAAGCGCGCGACCGGCCGCGAGGTCCGGCTCGTCGGCATCGGCGGCCGGCATCTGCAGGCGCTCGGCCTCACGCCGCTCTTCGACGGCGGCGAGATCGCGCTGATGGGCCTGAGCGCCATCCTGCGCGACCTGCCGCGCCTGATGCGGCGGATCAGCCAGACGGGCAATGCGGTCGCCGGTGAAAAGCCCGACTGTCTCATCACCATCGACAGCCCGGATTTTTCGCTGCGTGTGGCTAAGAAGGTTCGTGCTGCCGATCCGGCAATCCCGATCGTCCACTATGTCTGCCCGAGCGTCTGGGCCTGGCGACCCGGCAGGGCGGTGGCGATGAAACCGTATGTCGATCATATCCTCTGCATCTTGCCCTTCGAGGTGAGGGAGCTCGCCCGCCTCGGTGGTCCGCCCGGCACCTATGTCGGCCATCGCCTTACGCACGATCCGGGCGTGATCGGCGCTGCCAAGGCGCAAAACCTGCCGCGCGACCTGTCCGACGATCGTGTGAAGACACTGCTTGTGCTGCCCGGCTCGCGTCGCGGCGAGGTGCTACGGCTAGTCGGCCCGTTCGGCAAGACGATCTCGATCCTGCGCGCACGCGGACACCGCTTGCGCCTGCTGTTGCCGACGGTGCCGCATGTCGCCGACCTGGTCAGGGCTTCGGTGGCAAGCTGGGACGAGAAGCCGGAAATCATCCTTGATCCCGAACGCAAATGGCAGGCCTTCGGCAAGGCCGATGCAGCGCTGATCTCATCGGGAACGGTGTCGCTGGAACTGGCGCTGTCAGGGGTGCCGATGATCTCCTGCTACCGGCTCGATCCGGTCATGCGGATGGCCCAGCGCCTGATCACCGTATGGAGCGCCGCCTTGCCCAATCTCATCGCCGATCGCCCGATCGTGCCGGAAAGCTACAACGAATATGTGCGGCCGCACTATCTTGCGCGGCAGTTGGAGGCGCTTTTTTCCGACACCCCCTATCGCGCATGGCAGAAGGACGGTTTTGCCGAGGTGGCCAGACGCATGGCTGTCGACGGACCTTCCGGCGATATCGCTGCGGGGGTCGTGATGAGGTGCATCAAGGGAGCGAGTAGGGGTAGTGAGTAGTGAGTAGTGAGTAGTGAGTAGTGAGTAGAGTAGTGAGTAGATTGCAAAGCACCGCTCAGCGTCTAGAATTCTTATTTACTACTCACTACTCACTCCGTCTCTTCACCGCTTTGCAATCGGCACGTAGTCGCGTTCCGGCGCACCTGTATAGAGCTGGCGCGGGCGACCGATCTTCTGGTGCGGATCCTCGATCATCTCTTTCCACTGCGCGATCCAGCCGACGGTACGAGCGACCGCGAACAGCACGGTGAACATGGTGGTGGGGAAGCCCAGCGCCTTCAGCGTGATGCCGGAATAGAAATCGACGTTCGGATAAAGCTTCTTCTCGATGAAATAGGAGTCGGTCAGCGCGATCTTTTCCAGTTCCATAGCGATGTCGAGCAGCGGATCGTCCTTGATGCCGAGTTCGCCCAAAACCTCATGTGCGGTCTTCTGCATGATCTTGGCGCGCGGGTCGTAGTTCTTGTAGACGCGGTGGCCAAAGCCCATCAACCGGAACGGATCGTTCTTGTCCTTGGCGCGGGCGATGAATTCCGGGATGTGGTCGACATGGCCGATCTCGCCCAGCATGTTCAAGGCCGCCTCGTTGGCGCCGCCATGGGCCGGTCCCCACAGGCAGGCAATGCCGGCGGCGATGCAGGCAAACGGGTTGGCGCCTGACGAGCCGGCGAGGCGGACGGTCGAGGTCGAGGCGTTCTGCTCGTGATCGGCATGCAGAATGAAGATGCGCTCCATCGCACGCGCCAGCACCGGGTTGATCTTGTATTCCTCGCACGGCACGGCAAAGCACATATGCAGGAAGTTGGCCGCGAAATTCAGCTCGTTCTTCGGGTAAATGAAGGGCTGACCGATGTGGTATTTATAGGCCATCGCCGCGATCGTCGGCATTTTGGCGATCAGCCGCATCGATGCGACCATGCGCTGATACGGGTCCGAGATGTCGGTGGAATCGTGATAGAAGGCTGACAGAGCGCCGACCACGCCGCACATCACCGCCATCGGATGCGCGTCGCGGCGAAAGCCGGTGAAGAAGCGCGACATCTGCTCGTGCACCATGGTGTGGCGCGTCACCCGGTAGTCGAAATCGTCCTTCTGCGCCTTGGTCGGCAATTCACCATAGAGCAAGAGATAGCAGACTTCGAGGAAGTCGCCGTGCTCGGCCAGCTGGTCGATCGGATAACCGCGATGCAAAAGGATGCCGGCATCGCCATCGATAAAGGTGATTTCCGACTCGCAGCTTGCCGTCGACGTGAAGCCGGGATCGTAGGTGAACGCCCCGGTGGTGCTGTAAAGCGAGCCGATGTCGATGACATCAGGTCCGACCGAGCCGCTTCGCACCTTGAGCTCGTGAGTTTTGCCGCCGAATTCAAGTTTAGCAGTCGACGCGTGGGTTTTGCCGCCAAATTCCATCTTTGTCGCAGCTTCGGACATTGCAAACTCCTTTTGGTTTTCTCATGCCGGCAAAGGCGAAATATCTGCAACGCAACACGTCGAAAGCATCGGAGTTCGCGCGTTTGCGCCCGCAATTGGATTTGCGTGCCAAATTGGGCCAAGACCTAATGTTGCACTGCGAAACCCACCTTTCAATGCCAATCTTCTTGGGCCAGTTTTGCTAATCGATTTGATCCGCGACGCGCGCCAGGCTTTCCTCACGGCCAAGCACGGCAAGCACGTCGAACACGCCGGGCGAGGTGCTTTTGCCGGTGAGCGCGGCGCGCAAAGGTTGGGCCACAGCGCCGAGCTTATGGCCGCCGGCCACCGCATATTCCCGGATCGCGGCTTCCACCGCCTCGGCCGTCCAGTCGCATGAAATCGCCTTCAGCGCCGCGTGGGCGCCCCGCAGGATCTCGCGCGCTTCACCGCCGAGCAATGCAGCCGCCTTCTCGTCGATCGGCAGCGGCCGCTCGGCAAACAGGAAGGCGGCACCGTCGGCCAGTTCGACCAGGGTCTTGGCGCGCTCCTTTAGGCCTGGCAGCGCGGCGAGCAACTGTGCCTTGCGCGTGTCGTCGAGGCGCGCTGCGATCGCCGGGCCGCCTTCGAGATAGGGCAAGGTGTTGATGAAGATATCGTGCAATTCGGCGTCGTTCATGCGGCGCATATGCACGCCGTTCAGCGCCTCGAGCTTGGCGAAGTCGAAGCGGGCGGCCCCCTTGTTGACGTCACCGATGTCGAACCAGGCAATCATGTCGGCGATCGACATGACCTCGTCGTCGCCGTGGCTCCAGCCGAGCCGCGCCAGGTAGTTGAGCAGTGCCTCAGGCAGGTACCCCATGGCACGATAGGCTTCGACGCCGAGGGCGCCGTGCCGCTTCGACAGCTTGGCGCCGTCGGCGCCATGGATCAGTGGGATATGCGACATCGACGGCACGTCCCAGCCCATGGCTCGATAGATCACCATCTGGCGGGCGGCATTGGTCAGATGATCGTCGCCGCGGATGATGTGGGTGATGCCCATGTCGTGGTCGTCGACGACGACGGCATGCATATAGGTCGGATTGCCGTCCGAGCGCAGGATGATGAAATCGTCGAGATCCTTGTTGGGGAAGCGGACTTCGCCCTGCACGAGATCATGCACCACCGTCTCGCCGTCGGCCGGCGCCTTGATTCGGATCGCGCCCTTGGCGCCGGCCGGCGCCTCCGACGGGTTGCGGTCGCGCCAGCGGCCGTCATAGCGGGGAGGCAAGCCCTTGGCCCGCGCGCTCTCACGCATCGCTTCCAGTTCAGCCGGCGCAGCGTAGCAGTAATAGGCCTTGCCCATGCGCACCAGTTCCTCGGCGACCGCGCGGTGGCGCGGCGCGCGCTCGAACTGCGATACCGGCTCGCCGTCCCAGGTGAGGCCGAGCCAGGAGAGTCCGTCGAGGATGGCGGCGGTTGCCGCATCGGTCGAACGCTCACGATCGGTGTCCTCGATGCGCAGCAGCATCGTGCCGCCGGTGTGTTTCGCATACAGCCAGTTGAACAGCGCCGTGCGCGCGCCGCCAATATGCAGGAAGCCGGTGGGCGAGGGGGCGAAACGGGTGATGACCTTGTCGGACATGGAACTCTCAGGCAAGCGCAGGAAACGGATGTGATTGCGCGGACTTTCGCGCGTCGCGCGTTCATGTAGCATAGGAGGTCAAGGGCGCAAGGGGCAGACCCGATGGCTGGACCAGGCCGCGGCGCGGACAAGAGCGAGGGCGCGACCACAAGCGTCAGCGAACGATCGCTGTTTGCCGACGTTCCCCACGCCGAGCCGCTACCCGTTTCGCTGCCTGCGTCGCACCCGGGCATTCAGCCTCTTTCGCCGGACCGGGCCGCGCCAACACCCGGGCATGTCATTCGTTTCCGCCGACAGCTCAGCCATCTTTCACCATCCGGTATCCGCAACAGCGTGGCCTCGGCAGCCGGCCTGGAACTAGACCGCGGCGTCGCCTTCCTGCTGGTGCCGGTTTTTCTGGCATGCGGGGTGATCGTCTATTTTTCGCTTGCCGTCGAACCGGACTTTCCGCAGCCCATTGCCGTCGTGGTCCTCACGGCATTGTGTGCGGCGGTGACACGCTCATGGCGCAAAACGCATCTGTGCTTCATGGCAGCGCTGCTGTGCGCACTCGGGCTACTCGCCGCCAAGGTTGAAACCTGGCGCGTGGCAACGCAGATGCTCGGCTCGGAAATCCAGACCCAGCTCACCGGCCGTGTCGTTAGGCTCGATCAGATGGCGAACGGCCGGATCAGGCTGACCATCGACGTGATGACGACCGCCCGGCCGACACTGCGTTATGCGCCGGAACGTGTCAGGGTTTCGGCACGCAAAATTCCCGCTGAGATGACCGCAGGCTCGGTGGCAACCGGCTATGTGAGGCTTCTGCCTCCGACTGGCCCGGTTAGGCCGGACAGTTATGACTTCTCCTTCGACAGCTATTTCGCCGGTATCGGTGCCAGTGGCTTTTTCCTCGGCAATCCGAAGATCGTCGTTTCCGAAGATGCACCGTTCGCCGCGCGCATTTCTTCCTCGATCGAAAAGGCGCGTGAAACCATCGCCGACCATATCAGGGACAGCATCGGTGGCGCCGAGGGGGAGATTGCCGCCGCGCTGATCGTCGGCGTGCGTGCCGGCATTCCCGAAGAGATAAACGAATCGATGCGGCGCACCGGCATCTACCACATCATCTCGATTTCCGGCCTGCACATGGCGCTTGTCGCCGGCACCATCATGGGATTGCTGCGCGGCGCCTTTGCGCTGGTTCCCGATTTTTCGTCGCGCCGGCCGGTCAAAAAATATGCGGCTGCTGCCGCACTCGTTTCCATCGCTGCCTATCTGATTTTTTCCGGTATCGTGGTCGCGGCTGAACGCAGCTTTATCATGCTGGCGGTAATGCTTGTCGCCGTGCTGTTCGACCGGGCGGCACTCACCTTGCGCAATCTGGCGATTTCGGCCATCGCCGTCATCGTCGTGTCGCCGCACGAGGTGGTCGGCCCAAGCTTCCAGATGTCCTTCGCCGCGACCGCTGCTCTCGTGGGCGCCTATGCCGGCTGGTCCGACTATCGTGCCGACAAGGCCACCGCGCCGCCACAGCGACGGTCAACGATCGCTTTCGTCACGCGAAAACTTGCCGCTGGGACAGGTACCATCGCAATGACCTCCATCATTGCCGGCAGCGCCACCGCACTCTTCGCCATCTGGCACTTCCAGCGCGTCTCGCCGCTCAGCCTGTTCGCCAATCTGGCCGTCATGCCGATCGTCACGGTCGTCATGTTCCTGGCCGTCGTCAGCGCCTTGGCAATGCCGTTCGGCTTCGACGGCCCTTTCCTATACATGATGGGCAAGGGGCTGACGGCCATGATTGCAATATCGGGATGGATCTCCGAGCGGTCGCCGGTCGATGCCGTCGGGCTGATCTCGTTGCAGTCGGTTCTGCTGGTGACGGCCGCCCTAGTCATCGCCACGATGGCAACGACATGGTTGCGGCTTGCGGCACTTCCCTTTGCGCTCGCCGGCCTGCTGACGATTTCCGAGACGCGCACCCCCGACGTGCTGATTTCGGAAGATGCGCATCTGGTGGCGCTGCCGATCGGCGGCGGCGAACTTGCCGTCAACCGGGTGCGCTCGAACGAATTCACCACCGACAACTGGAAACATGCGCTGGTTTCAGCGACCATTGTCGAGCCGGAGACATTCGAAAAAGGAGACGTGCGGTTCGACATCGTCGACCCGGCCGACCTGCCGCCGGGAGCGCCCTTCTACTGCACTGCCGGCCTGTGCCTCGCCCGGCACCAGTCCGGCGCGATCATCGCGCTCGCCGACGACCGCAAAACCGCACCGCCAGCCTGTGCCTTTGCGGATTTGATCGTCATCGATGATGCCACAGCCTATTATAATCCCTGCCGCAATCCGCTGGTTCTCGTCGTCACCAAACGGCAGCTCGCTCGCATGGGCAGTGCCGCCGTCTTTTTCGATCCGCTATCTGCGACGACGCGCGCAGAAATCCGTTTTGCCGTCAGACAGCCCTATAGGCCTTGGCATGAGCAGCGGAGATTTTCGCGCGAGGCGAGGGGCCTGCCGCCATACCGCAGGGCCGAGAAACCCAAAAAGCCTGCCGTTCAGTAACGCCGGATCAGTCCGACGAGCTTGCCTTGCACCTTGACCCTGTCCGGCCCGAAGATGCGCGTCTCATAGGCCGGATTGGCGGCTTCCAGTGCGATCGAGGCACCTTTGCGGCGGAACCGCTTCAGCGTCGCTTCCTCGTCGTCGACCAAGGCGACGATGATCTCGCCAGGCTGGGCGGTGTCGGCGTTGCGGATGATGACCGTGTCGCCGTCGAAAATGCCGGCCTCGATCATCGAGTCACCCTTGACCTCCAGCGCGTAGTGCGTGCCGCCGGTGATCATGTCCGGTGGTACCGAGATCGAATGCGTCTGGTGCTGGATGGCGTCGATCGGCACACCGGCAGCGATGCGGCCCATCACCGGTATGGAGATGGTGGCAACGACGTCGTCGTCATTGCCGGCCGCAGGCATGCGCGAAGGCGCCGGCTTGATCTGTCGTCCGAGGCTGCCCTGCCCAAGGCTGCCCTGAATGACGCTTGGCGAGAATTTGCGCGCCGCATTGAGGCCGGGCGCGATCGAATCGGGCAGGCGCAGCACCTCCAGCGCGCGGGCGCGGTTGGGCAGGCGGCGAATGAAACCGCGCTCCTCCAGTGCAGTGATCAGCCGATGGATCCCCGACTTCGAGGCGAGGTCGAGCGCTTCCTTCATCTCGTCGAACGAGGGCGGAATGCCGCTTTCCTTCAGCCGCTCGTGGATGAACATCAGCAGTTCATGTTGTTTGCGTGTCAGCATCGCGACCCCCAACAGAATCAGAAAAACAAACCCAGAACAAACACTATCTGTTCCAGTTGTGTTCCGCAACCGTTTAAAATTTAATGAATGTGTTGACGTTTTGTTCAGCGTAGCATCAGCACGCTGCACGCGGCGCCCGTCGCGGCTGGGGGAGCGAACGGCTCGCGCACGATCAGCCCGTTGGCGTCGGCCAGCATTTTGAGCATCGAGGAATCCTGGATGCCGAACGGGGTCGCCAGCAGCGTGCCGGCTTCTTCGCTCACCACGGCGCGTACATAGTCCTGCCTGAGATCGTTGGCCGGCATGGCGGCGCCGAGCCGCGCCTGACGCATGTCCTGCCGGAAGGCGCGGCCGCCGAGCCGCGCAAGCATCGGCGTCAGAAAGAGCTGCGTGCAGACCAGGCTCGCCACCGGATTGCCAGGCAGGCCGATGCAGCGGATGTCGCCCAGCCGCCCGAACATCAGCGGCTTGCCGGGCCGCATGGCGATTTTCCAGAAATCGAGCGTCATGCCTTCACCGGTCAGCACGTCATGGACCAGGTCATGGTCGCCGACCGAGGCGCCGCCCAGCGTGACGATGACGTCGGCGCCTGCGTCGACCGCTTGTTTCACCAGCGTGGCGATCGCCTCCTTGCGGTCGGGGGCGATGCCGAGATCGAGCGCGCTGGCGCCGACCGAGCGGGCCGCGGCGGCGACGCCATAGGCATTGGACGAGATGATCTGGTCGGGGCCAAGGTCGCTGCCCGGCGGCAGCAATTCGTCGCCGGTGGCGATGATGGCGACCAACGGCCGTTTCACCACGCTGACCTGCGGGTGGTTGGCCGACGCCGCCAGCGACAATGCCGCCGGATCAAGCGGGCGGCCTTTCTCCAGCAGGACGTCGCCCTTCGAGAAATCGAGCCCGAGGCGGCGGATGTTGCGGCCTTCAACCGTCGACGCGGTCACTTCGATGCTGCCGCCGCCGAGGTCGCGGACATTCTCCTGGATGACGATGGTGTCCGCGCCTGCAGGAAGCGGCGCGCCGGTGAAGATGCGCACGGCCTGCGCCGGGCCGACTGTTCCGGCAAAGCCGCGTCCGGCCGGCGCGATGCCGATCACCGAAAGTCTTGCGGGCACGGACGCGACATCCTCGGCCCGCACGGCATAGCCGTCCATGGCGGACGCGTTGAACGGCGGCTGGGTGCGGAGCGCCAGGAGCGGCTCCGCCAGCACGCGGTCGGCGGCGTCCATCAGGGCGACGCTTTCAGCCTGCAAGGGCGCAGCATCCTCAAGCAGGCGCTCGAGCGCCTCGGCGACCGGAAGCAGTGCCATTATTAGCCTGCCCCCTTGGCATCCGCCTTGTAGTCGCCGGATTTGCCGCCGGTCTTTTCCGCCAGCCTGATGCCCGAGATCACCATGGCGCGGTCGACCGCCTTGGCCATGTCATAGATGGTCAGGCAGGCGACCGAGACGGCGGTCAGCGCTTCCATCTCGACGCCGGTCTTACCGGTGACGCGGGCCAGCGCCGTGACCTTCAGGCCTGGCAGCGTCGCGTCCGGTTCGATGTCAATGGATACCTTGGTCAACAGCAGCGGATGGCAGAGCGGGATCAGCTCATGCGTCCTCTTGGCCGCCATGATGCCGGCGATGCGCGCCGTGCCCAGCACGTCGCCCTTCTTGGCATCGCCGTCGAGAATCATCTTCAGCGTTTCGGGCCGCATCGAGACAAGACCTTCGGCGATTGCCGTGCGCGTCGTCTCCGCCTTGTCGCCGACATCGACCATATTGGCTTCCCCTTTCGCGCCAAGATGGGTGAGGGCGGCCGTCATCGTCAGGTCACCTTAGCGCGACGTGCGTCCGTCTGGACGCGCAAAGCACGCTCTAACACTTTGAATCTATGCATCGTGCTCTCCGAAAATCGATTCCGATTTTCGGGCCGATGCAATGGCGGGCGCATTGCCCGTCAAAAGCAGGCGCGTCGCAGTGGCCACGTCCTGTTGCCGCATCAGGCTCTCGCCGACGAGGAACGTACCGATGTCGCTCCGTTGCAGCCTGCGGCAGTCTTCGTGCGAGAAAATACCGCTCTCGCTGACCAGCAGGCGGTCTGCCGGCATCATCGTCGCGAGCCGCTCCGAGGTCTCGATGCTGGTTTCGAACGTCCGGAGATTGCGGTTGTTGATGCCGATCAGCCGCGATGACAGTTTCAGCGCGCGTTCCGTCTCAGCCTCGTCATGCACTTCGACCAGCGCGTCCATGCCGAGTTCGAACGCCGTCGTTTCGAGTTCCCTGGCCACGGCGTCATCGACGCTCGCCATGATGATCAGGATGGCGTCAGCGCCCCACGCACGGGCTTCGAACACCTGATAAGGCTCGAACAGAAAATCCTTGCGCAAAGCGGGCAATGTCACGGCGTTGCGCGCATCGGTGAGGAATTCAGGCGCACCCTGGAAGGACGGCGCGTCGGTCAGCACCGAAAGGCAGGCGGCGCCACCTTTCGCATAGGCCCTGGCCAGTGCCGGCGGATCGAAATCGGCACGGATCAGGCCCTTGGACGGGCTCGCCTTCTTGATCTCGGCGATCAGCGCGAAGCTGCCGGATTTGCGCCTGGCTTCAAGAGCCGAGAGAAAGCCGCGCGCTGCGTCGGTGTCCTTCGCCCGCGCCTTGACCTCGGCAAGCGGCACGCGCGCCTTCGCCGCGGCGATCTCGTCGCGCTTGTAGGCTTCGATCTTGCGCAGGATATCAGACACGGCTCTATCCGTTCGAAATCTCGACCAGCCGATCGAGCACTTTCAGCGCCCGGCCACTGTCGATGGCTTGCGCCGCCGTCGCCATGCCGTCGGCAAGCGTCGTCGCCTTGCCCGCCACCACCAGCCCCGCGCCGGCGTTCATCAGCACCGTATCACGAAAGGCGCCGGCAGCGCCGCCCAGCATGTCGCGCAGCGCCTGGGCGTTGTAGGCGGCATCGCCGCCGCGCAACTCGTCCTTGGTGTGCCGCTTCAGCCCAACCGCTTCCGGTGTCAGCGTAAAGGTGCGGATCTCGCCGCCGACCAGTTCGGCCACTTGGGTTTCACCGGTGGTGGTGATCTCGTCATAACCGTCGCCATGGGCGACCCAGGCGTGGTCGGCGCCCAGTGCCTTCAGCGTCTCGGCCACCGGCATGATCCATTCCGGCAAGAAGACGCCGACCATCTGCCGGCTCACACTGGCCGGATTAGAGAGCGGGCCAAGCAGGTTGAAGATGGTGCGGGTGCCGAGCTCGACGCGGATCGGACCGACATGCTTCATCGCCGGATGATGCGCCGGCGCGAACATGAAGCCGACGCCTGCATCGTGGATGCAGTGGCCGATCGTTTCCGGCGGGATATCGATCTTGACGCCGAGCGCGGTCAGCACGTCGGCGGCGCCGGTCTGCGAGGACAGTCCGCGATTGCCGTGCTTGGCCACCGGCACGCCGCAGGCGGCGATGACGAAGGCGGATGCGGTCGAGATGTTGACGCTGTGCGAATTGTCGCCGCCGGTGCCGACGATGTCGATCGCGCCAGCGGGCGCGTCGACGCGCAGCATCTTGGCGCGCATGGTGGCGACGGCGCCGGAAATCTCGCTCACCGTCTCGCCGCGCACGCGCAGCGCCATCAGGAAGCCGCCGATCTGGCCGGGCGTAGCGTCGCCCGACATGATGATGTCGAAGGCCTCGCGCGCTTCCTCGAAGGAAAGGGAATTGCCTGCGGCGACCTTGGCGATATGGGTCTTGAGCGCGCTCATCTGGTCAGGGCTTGGGCAACGGCGGTCTGGTCGATGCGAATGTCATATTGCGTCTGCAGCTGCGCCACCAGCTGGTCGAGCAGGTCATCGGACATGCCGGCGGTGAACGATTTCTGCGCCTCATCCGGCACCGAGCTGGCGTCGGCTCCGGCAGGCTCGAAGACTTCGGCGATCTTGAACAGGATCTGTCCGTCGCCGGTGGGCGAGGGGATCAATCCGGTCCCGCCTTGGCCTTCGCCGAACATCGCAGCCGCCCCTTCCTTGCCGAAATCGACGTCGTCCGCCTCGCGCTTGACGCCGCGCTTGGTCTGCTTCTCGAGCTTGAGCTCGCTCGCGATCACATCGAGCGTAGCGCCGGCATCGAGACGCTTTTCGAGTTCGCCCGCTTTTGCGGTGAGTCGCTTGGTCGTTTCCGCCGCCGTCCAGTCGGCCACCACCTTCTGGCGGACTTCATCCAGCGTGCGGTCGCGGGCCGGCGTGATCGACTCCACCTCGTAGAACACGAAGCCGTTGTCGGCGGTGGTGAGGTCGGGATTCTCGGTGCCGGGTTCGGCGTCGAACACCGCCTTAATGAGTTCCGGCGATTCCGGCAGGTCCTTGACGATGGTGCCGTCCGGCCTCAGGCCGGTGCGATCGATCGTGTCGATGGTGACGACCTTCAGCTTCAGTTTTTCAGCCGCTTCCTTGAGCGTGCTGCCCGAAGCGCGGATATCTTCGTAATTGTCATGCACGTCCAACAGAATGCGGCTTGCCTCGCCCAGCGCCAGATCCCTGCGGATATCGGCGGACACTTCGGCCAGCGGCTTCACCACTTCGGGCTTGATGTCGGTGACGCGCAGCAGCACCGGACCGAAGGCGCCCTGAACGACCGCCGGACTGACTTCGTTGACATTGAGCGCAAACGCCGCATCCGCCACCGCCTTGTCGGCGATCTTGTCCTTGGACAGCGTGCCGAGCAGCGTGTCGGCTTGCGTCTTGCCCTCGGCGGCGACGATCTTGTCGAAGGTCGCGCCGGTCTTGAGTGAATCGAGCGCGGCCTTCGCGGCATCAGGCGTTTTGAACACGAGCTGTTCGATGGTGCGCGTTTCCGGCGTGGTGTAGCGCCCCTTGTTCTTGTTGTAGTCGTCGCTGACCTGTTGGTCGGTCACGGCGCTCAGATCCATGATGTCTTGCGGCTCGAGCCTGACATAGGAGAATTTGCGGTATTCGGGCGCCGCATAGGTCTTTTTGTTTTCCTCGAAATAAGCTGAAAGCGCAGTGTCGGATGGCGCTTCAATCGGCTCGACCAGCGATTTCGGCAAGGTCAGATAGTCAATGGTGCGGTCTTCGCCACGATAAAGCGCGACTGCCTTCAAGAAAGTATCCGGAGCCTTGAGGCCGTCCGAAACCGCCTCGACGATCTGCTGGCGCACAGCCACCTGGGCGCGATTCCTCAGATAGTCTTCCGGCCGCATGCCGACCTGTTGCAGTATGTATTCGAAAGTCCTTCTGTCGAAGGTGCCGCCGGGACCCTTGAAGGCCGGGTCTTCATGCGTGAGTTGGGCCAGCCGGTCCTTGGACAGCCCTAGTCCGAGCTTGCGGGCCTGCTCATCGAGAACGGCGCCCGACACGAGTTGCGCCAGCACCTGGTTGTCGAGGCCGAGCGCCGTCGCCTGCTCGCGGCTGATGCGCTGGCCGAATTGCTGCGACATCACGCTGATCTGGCGATCATAGGCGAGGCGATACTCGTTGATCGACACTTTGGTGCCTCCGGCCGTGACAACTGCATCGTGGCCTGCAAAACCACCGACCAGCTGCCCGGAAATGCCCCAGACGGCGAAGCTCAACACCAACAATATCAGCAGTGCCTTCGCGACCCAGGTCCCCGCCGCGCTTCTCAAGATACTAAGCATGGTCACTTCCGATTTTTGCGCATTTTCGCATGCGCCGAGTCTGAAACAAGGGCAATAGCGTCCTTCCGGCCCACTGTCGATTGCTTTGTGGGCTGAGTTTGGTAGTGAGGACGCAGCCGAATATCGCCCGGAGGAACAAATCCCATGACGCCAGGAATCCGCCCGCTGGTCGCAGGCAACTGGAAAATGAACGGCACCAGCGCCTCGCTCAACGAACTCAGGATGATCGGCAACGGCTTTATGAGCGGGCTCGATGCGGAAACCGAAGCGCTAGTCTGCGTTCCGGCGACGCTGCTGGCGCATGCCGCAGAGATTTTGTCGCGCACGCCGGTCCGGGCCGGGGGCGAGGATTGCCACACCAAGGAGAGCGGCGCCCATACCGGCTGTATTTCGGCCGAGATGCTGAAAGACGCGGGCGCCAGCCACGTCATCGTCGGCCATTCCGAACGCCGCGCCGATCACAATGAGGACGACGCCATTGTACAGGCCAAGGCGTCCGCCGCGTGGCGAGCCGGACTGGTAGCCATCATCTGCATCGGTGAGACGAGAGCCGAACGCGAGGCAGGCGCGACGCTCGACGTGCTGTCGCGCCAGGTCGCCGGCTCGGTGCCGCCCGACGCCACGGCGTCGAATACCGTCATCGCCTACGAGCCGGTATGGGCGATCGGCACGGGACTGACGCCGACCGCCGCCGACGTTGCTGAGGCGCATGTGCATATTCGCGAAAAACTGTCGGAAAAGCTTGGCAGCGCGGCGGCGAAGATGCGCATCCTCTATGGCGGCTCGGTCAAGCCATCGAACGCGGTCGAACTGCTCGGCGCGAAAAATGTCGATGGCGCGCTGGTCGGCGGCGCCAGTCTGAAGGCGGCGGACTTTCTCGGCATCGCCGAAGCCTATCGAAATATCTCGTAGCATCGAAAGGCTGTCGGACGCTTCGGATAGGCTGTGCCGCAGCGGAAATCGTTGCAAAGGGCGCATCGCTTCCCATATTCCGGCCACGGGCTTGGAAATGCCGTCAAAGCATTGTATTGAGCCGCCTCCAAATCACCGGCCGTATCCGCGGCCGCGCAAGGCTTTGCCAGGGTAAACTATGGAAACCGTACTGATCGTCGTCCACCTCATGGTCGTGCTCGCTCTTGTCGGCGTGGTGCTGCTGCAGCGCTCCGAAGGCGGCGGCCTCGGCATCGGCGGCGGATCGGGCTTCATGACCGCGCGCGGCGCGGCCAACGCGCTGACGCGGGCGACGGCGATCCTGGCGGCGGCTTTCTTCGCCACCTCGCTGACATTGTCGATCGTCGCCCGTTACGGCGAAAAGCCGATCGACATTCTCGATCGTGTGCCTGCGACTAACGGTGCGGGCGGCGTGCTCAACCAGTTGCCTGGCACCACGGCGCCGACACCACCTTCCGGCAATACGGCGCCAACGCCGCCTTCCGGAAGTGATGCCGCAGCCCCGGCGCCGGCTGCGCCGCCTGCGGCGGGTTCGACCACGCCGCCGGCCACAAACGGCGTCACCCTGCCAGTAACGCCGCAGGTTCCAAACCAGTAATCAGCAGACGTTCGGCGCCGCGATCTGTTGTTGTTTGAACACAGTCGCGGCAAATGCCGCACGATCGCGAGGATTCGACCGGGCACGGCACGACAGGGCGCTTGAGGCGTCTCCGACTAATCGACTATAGATTGCGCGCGGCACTTTCGGGGTCCTTGGGGGACGCCGGGCGACGCCGTGGGCAACAAGCATTGAACGATCGGATCTTCGCCATGCAGCTTCGCAGCTTCATTTTAGCCGGCCTTTGTGCCGTGCTCAGCCTTGGTGCGCCCGCTTACGCGGCCATGCCGGCGGGTAATTCGGCTCCTAAAGCCGCAGTAACAACTGACGTTGTCAACGTCGCTGCCAAAAGCGATACGGCGCAGCTTAGGCTGCTCAAGAAGAAGAAAAACCCGACCGCGGACGATCTTGCCCAAATCAGCAAGATCGAAGCCAAGATCGCGGCCGACAAGGAGGCCGCTCGAGCCAAGGCGCTCGAGGCCACGAAGCTGGCGATGCGCGAGGCGGCCAAAGCCAAGGCCGACGCGGAACGGCAAGCGTTTCTTGCCAAGAAGGGGCTTGCCAAGAAGGATACGTCCGCTGCCCGGCTGGCTAAGAAGACGACCATCAAGTTCATCGAACCGGTTCAACCCATCGCACCGATCCAGTCGGCCGAGCCAGTTTCCGCCGAGGCCATGAATGTCGCATTGACCGGCAACAACGGGGAATTGCGCAGCGAGCCGGTTGGACAGAAGCCGCAGAGCGTCGGGCTGTTCGCAGGCCTGTTCGGCGGCACGTCCTCGTCGATGTCGCTGCTCCCCGAGACCCGCGCTCTCGATGCCGCACTCGCCAGGAAGGAAGCCAAGAAGCAGTTCAAGGTGAAGCCGGAGTTCGTTCCGCAAGAGGTCGAGTTCACCGGCTACAGCCCCGGTACCATCGTCATCGATACCAGCGCGCGTCGCCTCTACCTCGTCGAATCTTCATGGACCGCCCGCCGTTATGCGATTGCGGTCGGTCGCGACGGCCTGCAGTTCAAGGGCACGGTCGCCGTCGGCGACAAGCAGGAGTGGCCGCGCTGGATCCCGACGCTCGAGATGCAGAAGCGCGAGCCGAAGAATTACGGCCGGTACAAGGACGGCATGCCCGGCGGCGGCGAAAATCCGCTCGGCGCGCGCGCCATCTATCTCTACGAGGGCAAGAAGGACACACATCTGCGCATTCACGGCACCATCGCGCCGCAGTCGATCGGAACGAGCGCCTCCAACGGCTGCTTCCGCATGATCAACGAGCACGTGATGGACCTCTACCGCCGGGTGAAAGTAGGCACCAAGGTCGTCATCATCTGACGCCTTAACGGGTCATCCCAAAAAGGGCCGGGTCTCGCCGGCCCTTTTGTTTTGGTTCACGCACCACCAGAGCGCCTTCTTGGGAAAAAGCCTTCGCGGTGGTTTTTTCTCTGGCGGAATCAATTCGGCCGCGTTAAGCGATGACTCCCATGGCGCGATATGTATTCATCACAGGCGGCGTGGTTTCCTCACTTGGAAAAGGCATCGCTGCAGCGGCCCTAGGGGCTCTCTTGCAGGCGCGAGGCTATCGCGCACGCATCAAAAAGCTCGATCCCTATCTCAACGTCGATCCCGGCACGATGTCGCCATACCAGCATGGCGAGGTCTTCGTGACCGACGACGGCGCCGAGACCGATCTCGATCTTGGCCACTATGAGCGGTTCACCGGCCGCTCGGCCAACCAGCAGGACAATATCACCACAGGCCGCATCTATAAGAACATCATCGAGCGGGAGCGGCGCGGCGACTATCTTGGCGCCACCGTGCAAGTGATTCCGCACGTCACCGACGAGATCAAGAATTTCATTCTCAACGGCAACGACGACTATGACTTCGTCCTGTGCGAGATCGGCGGCACCGTCGGCGACATCGAGGCGATGCCGTTCCTGGAGGCGATCCGCCAGCTCGGCAACGACCTGCCGCGCAACAACGCCGTCTACGTGCACCTGACGCTTATGCCCTACATTCCAACGGCGGGCGAATTGAAGACCAAGCCGACCCAGCATTCGGTCAAGGAATTGCGCGGCATCGGCATCGCACCCGATATTCTGCTGGTCCGCGCCGACCGCCCCATCCCCAGGGAAGAGCGCCGCAAACTGTCGCTGTTCTGCAATGTCCGCGAGAGCGCGGTCATCCAGGCGCTCGACGTGCCGCACATCTACGACGTGCCGATGGCCTATCACAATGAAGGGCTGGATTCGGAAGTGCTGGCCGCCTTCGGCATCGATCCGGCGCCGAAGCCGCGCATGGAGCCCTGGCAAGCGGTGTCCAACCGCATTCACAATCCGGAAGGCGAGGTGACCATCGCCGTCGTCGGCAAGTATACCGGCCTCAAGGACGCGTACAAATCGCTGATCGAGGCGCTGTCGCATGGCGGCCTCGCCAACCACGTCAAGGTCAAGCTCGACTGGATCGAGAGCGAGATATTCGAGAAGGAAGATCCGGCGCCGTGGCTGGAAAAGGTCCACGGCATTCTGGTCCCCGGCGGTTTTGGCGAGCGCGGCGCGGAAGGCAAGATCCTGGCAGCGAAGTTCGCCCGCGAGCGAAAAGTGCCGTATTTCGGCATCTGCTTCGGCATGCAGATGGCCTGTATCGAGGCCGCGCGTTCGCTGGCCGGCGTCGAGCATGCCTCGTCGACCGAGTTCGGCCCGACCGAGGAACCGGTCGTCGGCCTGATGACCGAATGGCTGAAAGGCAACATGCTGGAGAAGCGCAGGGAAACCGGCGACCTCGGCGGCACGATGCGGCTCGGTGCCTATCAGGCGGACCTCGCCAAGGGCTCGAAAATCGCCGACATCTACGGTGACACGCAGATTTCCGAGCGCCACCGCCACCGCTATGAGGTCAATGTCGACTACAAGGAGCGGCTCGAAGATTGCGGCCTGGTCTTTGCCGGCATGTCGCCGGACGGCGTGCTGCCGGAAACGGTCGAATACCCCGACCATCCCTGGTTCATCGGCGTGCAGTATCATCCCGAACTGAAAAGCCGGCCGCTCGACCCGCACCCGCTGTTTGCCAGCTTCATCGAAGCGGCGGTGGAGCAGAGCCGCTTGGTCTAAGCCGATAGGTTACCATGCAAACCTACGTCGCTCTGCTTTACAGCATCGTCCTGGGCGAGGGGGGGCGTGTCGTCATGTCCGATCTCAGGGCCATGACGGAAGGCCTGGGGCTGAACAACCCGCGCACGCTGGTGGCGACCGGCAATCTGGTCTTCGAGACGAAAGAGACAGAAATTGCCGCGCTGGAGCGCCGATTGGAGACGGCGTTCCAAAAGACCTTCGGCCGCCATGTCGACATCATCGTGCGCCGCGCGGATGACTGGTTGAGGCTTGCGGCCGGCAATCCGTTTCCCGCCGAATCGGCTGCCGCCGCGGATCAGGTAGCGGTGCGTGTGATGCGCAAGCCCGTTCCCGCTGAGGCCGTCGCGGCGCTGGAGGCCTATGTCGGCAAGGATGAGCGGATGCAGGCGGTCGGCGGCGACATCTGGATCGCATTTTCCCGCGAGACGCCAAGTTCGCGGTTGCTTGCAGCGGCAAGCCATAAACGGCTCGGGGTCGGCACCTCGCGCAACTGGAATACAGTGCGCAGGCTGGCCGAGATGGTCGGTGAATAGGGCTTCCCACAAGCAAGGGGAGAAGGGGGAAATTATGTCATGCCTTCGCCGCTCCGGCTCCGGCGGAACGCGCCATTTTCCCTGTAAAGAGCCTCGACGCGAGGGAACCGGCAACCGATTGATTTGCCGGCTTAGGCCTTATAGGCATTCGATGAAATTCGCGCTTATCGGCGGGCAACGGTTCGTCACATGGTTGTCACGTTTGGTGATTCGATTTCGGTCGAGTGATGTGAAAGACTTCGTTTTAGCCGGGCCTCTTTTTTAGCCCCGGGCTCTGTTTGCCGGAAACCAAATGGCCAGCCGTAAGTTTAAAGGTTCGATCAAGCACATAGCGATCGACCGGGAGGAAACGATGGATCGCCTGCAATTCTTTACGCCTGTGCGGATTTCGCGCGGGCAGGAAAGCCCTGCCGAAGAAATTTATAGCGTAGCCGAAGCGATGGGGTTCTTGCGTAAATGGCCGACAGGCCGACGTGGGCCAGTCTACCAGTGCGCAGTGAATTGCTGCTCCGCTGCTTTGGCGGGCCGGATGTCGGCAGAGGAAGCAAGGAAGGCTTTTGCCGGCTTCGCCCGCATCACGCGCCTGCTCGACGACGACATGGCACTGCCGATGGGCGGCGAAAATACTGATAACGTGCATGCGCTGAGGCGATGAACGTTCATATCTGCACCTGCCACGAACGCGGCACCCTGCGGCAAAGTCACAGCACCTCGACTGAGGCAGCGAAGACGTAGCCAGCGCCCCGCTCGGTGACAACGAGCTTCGGCTCGCTCGGGTTGACCTCGAGCTTGCGGCGCAGTCGTAATATCTGCACGTCGATACTGCGGTCAAACACCTCTTCGTCGTGAATCCTGCTGGCGGCGAGAAGCTGCTCGCGGCTCAGGATCTGCTGCGGCGATTGCAGGAACGCTGCCAGCAGGTTGAACTCCCCGGCGGTCAGCGGCGTTGCTTCGCCCGCGGGCGACCTCAGACGCCGCATCCGCATGTCGAGTTCCCAGCCGGCAAAGCGGTAGCGTTTGTGCTTCTTGCCACGCGAATGCTGACGCGTTGACCCCGACCGCCGCAGCACGGCGCGAACGCGCGCAAGCAGCTCCCTGAGGCTGAAGGGCTTGGTGATGTAGTCGTCTGCTCCGAGCTCCAGGCCGACGACGCGATCCACCTCGTCGGGCCTGTGGCCGGTGATGATGATGACGGGGGCTTCCGGCGGACTGCCGAGTTGCCGCATGATTTCAAAGCCGTCCTCATCGGCAAGCCGCATGTCGAGGATCATCAGGTCCACCGGTCTGCCCGGCTATCGGCGACAGCGCTGACCCTGAAGTGCTCGCTCTCCAGGCAATTGGTAAGCATCTCGCGAATTTCGGGGTCGTCATCGACGACAAGGATATGCTTCGCCGCCGCTGCCTGTTCGAGTCTGCCTTTCGACTGCTCTTCGTAGCGAGTGTTCTGTTCGGCTAACATCTCAGACCGTCCGCACGTATGGAACCCATGACCGAGCCGTTGCTTTATTACACTTAACGCTGATTTCGGCGATTTGTTGGTAAGCGCCGATGATCTTCGTGATCGGATACCACAGGCTCACTCGATGGCGCATGAGCAGATTGGTAAGGTTCGGGCGGGGCTTTTTGTTCCGCTTTGCCTGGCAGCAGCGGCACCATTTGCGTTGGCCTTGGTCAATCAGCCGGCCCCTCCGATCGGTGAGCCGATTGCTCCGATAACGGACATTGGTCCTTCCGACCAGGCGAAGATCGCACTCGGCGAGAGCCTGTTCAACGATGTCCGGCTGTCGCATGACGATGTCATCGCCTGCAGCGGCTGCCACAGGCTCGATCTCAGCGGCGACGACGGCAAGGCTCGTTCCACGGCGACGGATGGCGGGCAGCTCGATTTCAACGCGCCGACCGCCTTCAGCGCAGCGCTCAATTTCCGGCTGAACTGGCGCGGCAATTTCCGCACTGTCGAGGAGCAGAACGAGGCAGCCCTGCTCGATAACAGGCTGATGAACACGAGCTGGGAAGAATTGCTGCCGAAACTGCGCTCCGACCCAGACTATTCGCAGCGATTCGTGAAGGTCTACGGCGGCGCCCCCGGCCGGACGGATGTGCTCGACGCCCTGGCCATCTTTCAGCGCTCGCTGATCACGCCCAATGCCCGTTTCGACCGCTATCTCAAGGGCGAGCGCGACGCCATCACGGCGGACGAGGAACATGGCTATCAGCTGTTCAAGGCGTATGGCTGCATCGCTTGCCATCAGGGCGCCAATGTGGGCGGCAATCTGTTTCAGAAGTTCGGCATCTTTCAGGATCCCTTCGCCGGCCAGAAAACCTTGACCAAGGCGGATCTCGGCCGCTTCACTATTACCGGCGTCGAGAGCGACCGCCATGTCTTCCGCGTTCCCAGCCTGCGCAATGTCGCGGTGACGGCACCGTATTTTCACGACGGCCGTACCGCATCGCTCGCAGACGCAGTGAAGATCATGGCGCAGAACCAACTCGGCCGGGAGCTCGACCAGCGCGATGCCGATCTCATCGTCAAATTCCTCGGGACGCTGACGGGCGAGTATCGCGGCCAGCCGTTGACCAGCGCAGCCGATCATCTGCAGCAATGAAGTCGTTACGCATCCTGGCGCCGATCGTCGTGTGCCTGCTCATCATCCTGACTTACCTCCTGGTGCAGGGCGCGGCTCCCGATGCCGCCCGTCACGAGCGCACGCTCGACGCTCTCAGGACGGTCATCCTCTATAACGCCGCCCTCCAGCGCGACGTGTTGCGGGCACGCGCGGGGCTGCTGCGCAGCTACGATCCGCTTGTGCGGTCGATCGAGAACCTGAACGATGCGACGCAGACGCTGCCGGCCGCCCGGGACATCGCCAGCGGCGAAGCACGGGCGGATATCGACCGGCGGGTCGCCGAGGTCATCGCCGCGGTGGGTGACGAGGAGGCGCTCGTCGAGGCGTTCAAGTCGGACAACGCGCTGCTGCAGAACTCGTTGAACTATTTCAACTACATGAGCGGTCGGCTTACGACCGAGGGCGATGGCCTTCGAGCGGTCGAGATCGGAGCCCTGATGATCACAATGTCGCGGTTCATCAATGATCCCCAGCCGGAGGCGGCAAAGGCAGTGACCGCTGCGCTCGACCGGCTGGCCGGGCCGTCCGTCGACGCCGTGCCTGCAAGCGACGTCCACTCGCTCGTTTCCCACGGCCGGCTTATCGTCACCAGGCTTCCGGCGGTCGACGACCTCGTCGCCCGTCTACAGACTGCGCCAACGAGCGAACGCGCCCGCGCGCTGCAGGACCTTTATCTCGATGCGCATGGGCGCGCTGCGGCGCGGGCCGCGCGGTTCCAGACGCTACTCTACATCACCGCGCTGGTTCTCGTGGGCTATGTGGCCTATTTGTTCGCCCGGCTGCGCCACAATGCGCGGATCCTGCGCGAGCGGCTGCAGTTCGAGGGCCTGATCGCCTCGATCTCCACCCAGTTCATCAATCTGCCGCGTGACCGTATCCGGGCCGGCATCAGCAAGGGCCTCGCGCGCCTGGTGGAACATGCCGGGCTCGACGGCGCCCAGATTCTCGTCAGCCGCACATACGATGCCGATTTTTCCGGCGGCTACTTTTATCGCCGCCCGGGCGGGAGCTCGACGGCCCGCCTGCCGAACGACACCATCGAGCTGGCTTCGCGCTGGACGCTCGCGAACCACGAACGGCAAGGCTGCATCGACGTCCCCCGCGTCGGCGAGCTTCCCGACGGGCAGGAGAAGGCATGCCTGCAGGCGCGTCAGATTCGATCGTGGCTGTGCATACCGATGTGGCATGCCGGCGAGCGGCTGGGTTTTCTGGCTCTCGATAGCGTCACGCATGAAAAGCATTGGACCGACGACGACATCGCCCTGCTGCGCACCGCCGCCGAGATCTTCTCCAACGCCATCGCGCGCGAGCACAACGAACGCGAGGCGCTGCAGGCGCGGCTCAACCAATCGCAGCGGCTGGAAGCAATCGGAACGCTAGCCGGCGGCATAGCGCACGAGTTCAACAACATTCTCGGCGCCGTCCTCGGCTATGGCGAGATGGCGCTGGCGGTGCTGTTGAAAGAATCCCGCGCGCGGCGCTACGTCCAGCAGATCATGAAGGCCGGCAGGCGGGCGCAGGACGTCACGGAGCAGATCCTTGCCTTCAGCCGTCGCCGCGAGCGACAGCATCACGCGCTGCGGGCACAGCCCGTGGTTGCGGAGGCGATCGATCTGCTGCGCGCCTCGTTTCCCGCGACGCTTTCAGTGGAGACGTATCTTGCAGCCGCGGATGCCGCGATGATGGGCGATCCGACCGAACTTCAGCAGGTGGCGATAAATCTCTGCACCAACGCGGCGCAGTCGATGAACAACCGCGGCGTATTGAAGATCGGTCTCGACATAACGGAGTTCGTAGAGGCGCAGGTGCTGTCGCACGGCAACCTGCCGGCCGGCCGCTATCTCCGTCTTGCCGTCGGGGACACCGGCACCGGCATGGATCAGGCGACGCTCGAACGCATCTTCGAGCCGTTCTTCACGACCAAGCCGGCAGGGCAAGGCACCGGGCTCGGCCTGTCGACGGTGCACGGCATCGTTGCGGCGCATAGAGGCGCAGTCGACGTGAAGAGCCAACTTGGCCAAGGCACAACCTTCGAGATCTATTTTCCGCAGATCGAATCCGCTGCAACCCAGGACGACGATGAGGGGGAGGGCACCGAGGTTCGGATCCAGTATGGCAATGGCGAGACGATCCTGGTCGTGGACGACGATACGCCGTTGATGCAACTTGCAGAGGAGATGCTCGCCGCGCTTGGCTACGAGCCGGTCGGGTTCGACCGCAGCCCTGCCGCTCTCAGTGCATTCCGTACCGATCCGGAACGCTTCGACCTGGTGCTGACGGACGAGGTCATGCCTGATATGACGGGGGTCGAGTTCTCCGGCAAGTTGCATGAGATCCGGTCGGACCTGCCAATTGTCCTGATGACTGGTTACGGCCGCCCGCTCCGGTCGCGTCAACTGACGGCGGCCGGCATAAGCGAGGTCATCAAGAAGCCGCTGCTGTCGACCGCCGTCGCACAATGCCTTGCTCGCCATCTGCATTCAGGCTGATCACGGGTTTTCGTTACAGCTGTAACCAAAATTCCACTGGGTGAAATCAACCTGTAGCCGGGCTGTTCGATGTTCCATCCGCGTCCAGACCATGATCCGGAAAGTGGAAACCGGTTTTCGGAAAGGATCATGGTCTCGTCGGCGTCAAATAGCAGCAAACCGGAGAAGCTGATGACACGATGGGTTCTCATCGGAATTGCCGCTCTTGGCCTGGGCGGAGTGCTCACAGTCGCGACGCTCGACCAAAATGAGGTGGGTGCGGCGACGGCGGCCGACTCGATCGAGCGCGGTCGGTACCTGGTGAAAATCGGCGGCTGCAACGACTGCCACACGCCAGGCTACTTGGAGAAGGCCGGCAACGTCCCCGAGGATCGATGGCTGATCGGCGGCTCTCTCGGCTTCAATGGGCCGTGGGGGCACGACTTATCCAACGAATCTTCGCTACCTTTTGCGCACCATGGACGAGGACGACTGGGTACAGTTAGCGCGTACAATTGAGACGCGCCCCCCTATGCCGTGGTTCAACCTGCGTGCCATGACCGAGGCCGACCTGCGCGCCATACACCGCTATGTGCTCTCGCTGCCGGCAGACGATGCGCCGGTTCCGGACTATGTGCCGCCCGATCGTCCGCCGAAGACACCGTACATTGTGTTCGTACCGCAGCCTCCGAAGTCGTAGTCGCGTCCGAAGACCCGGCGCAGGGTGTTCTCCGCCTGTGCGGTAGGTCAGACACGGCCGCCTGTTTCAGTCGTAACGCAATTCCCGATTCCGGAAATCACGTTGTAGCACTGATCACCGATCGTGATGACGGTCCAGCTCAGGGTGGCCATATAGGCTGCCCAGCAGGCAATCGGAAGTCAAATCCAGACCGATCGATCAGGGAGTCGAATAATGGACAATCTGCTTGCCGAATACGCGCCGAAGATCGACCGCGATCAGGGCACAACGGATCCGCGTCCCTACGCCTTGGGCTACACGGAAGGTGAATTCAAGCGCTTGGAGTTGCAGGGATCGCTCATCTACAACCTTACGGAGCATGTCCTGCGCAGCGCGGGGATAGGACCGGGCATGAGCGTGCTCGACATTGGCTGCAGCGTCGGCGACGTCTCCTTGCTGGCCGGGAAGCTGGTCGGGCCTTCGGGAAGAGTGCTCGGCGTCGATCGCTCGGCGGGGGCTGTAGACGTTGCCGAGCGGCGCGCCACCGAATCCGGCCAGTGTTACTGGACATGTTTCACTGTCGGTGAGCTTGATACATTCTCGCCCGACGAGACCTTCGATGCGGTGATCGGCAGGCTCGTCCTGATGTATCTGCCCGATCCGGCCGCAACCCTGCGCAGGCATGCCGGCTATCTGCGGCCGGGCGGCATCATCGCCTTCCAGGAAATGGCGATGCCGCTCGCCCGCAGTTTTCCAGAGGCGCCGCTGTTCAGCAAATGCCGCGGCTGGATCATCGAGACGATCGAGCGGGCGGGTTTCGAGGTCGACATGGGTGGCAGGCTACCGATGGTCTTCGCCGGCGCAGGGCTGCCTGCGCCGCAGATGAATTCCGCCGGCCTTGCCGGCAGCGGGCCCAACTCGCCGATCTACGAGGCCTTGCGCAGCCTGCTGCCGATGGCCGAGGCCGTCGGCGCCGCGACCGCCGCCGAAATAAGGGTCGATACGCTCGCCGAGCGACTGCGCAGCGAGGCTGTCGAACAGCAGATGTGTATCATGTTGCCGCCCTTTGTCGGCGCATGGGCAAATACGCCGGGATAACGAACCGAAGGGAGACATCGGATGCTCGACACTGCCATCATCGAACGCGCGGGACATCTCGTCGACCCGCGCAACGTCGAGACGCTCAACGTGCTGGGCCCTGTGGTTCAGTTTCTTACGTCGCCGCGCGATGGCGAGCCTTGCGTCATGCGCGGCACCATTCCGCCGGGTGTTACCGTGCCGCTGCATAGCCACGCCGATCCGGAGACCTTCATCCAGATTTCCGGCGAGATCGAGGGGCTTTCGCAGTCGCCGGAAGGCTTCGTCTGGGTATCGATCCGGCCGGGCAACATTTTCCACGTGCCCGGCGGGGCAAAGCACGCCTTTCGAAACCTGTCGACTGAGGCGGCCGTGATGATCCTCGTCAGCACTTCAAGGATGGGCCGGTTCTTCCAGGAAGTCGGAAAGCCGATCGCCGGGGAAAACAGGCATTCGGATCCTCCGTCAGCCGACGCGATCCAGCATTTCCTGACGACCGCCGCGGCATACGGCTACTGGAACGCGACGCCGGAAGCGAATGCGAGTGTCGGTCTTTCACTGACGCCCCCCTGATTTGGACCGCACCGGTATACGAGGCGCGGTGAATTTGCTGCTCCGCGGCCTTGCGGGCTCGGCGGCTCATGGGCCTGCTTCGAGGAAAGCCCGGGCAAACCCGGGTTGCGCCGCTTCTATCGTTCCATCGGGCAGCTTCAAAAGCCGATCGATTGCTATGCCGTAGAGCCGCAGCCGGTCGTCGAGCAGCCGCGCCGCTTCGTCGATATTTCCCTGCTCGGCTTTCAGTAAGGCGCGGTGCATCACATCCCGAAAGATCAGCCGCAGCTGCATAAACATTTCGGCAAAAGCTTCCGGGTCGGGCACGTCAAAGATGCCTTCCTCGCTTCCTTTCCTGAGCAGATCGGTGATTATCGGCATGGCCAATTCCCTGGCCGCCTGGTCGACCCGATGGAAGAGGGCAAGATTCTCGGGCCGGAACAGGACGAAAAATGTCTTGCGCAATTGCGGGGCAAGCTCGACGTTCAGCCGCCGCGAGCCGGCAAAGAGCGCATTGAGCCGGCCAAGCCCATCGAGTGACGGATCGTTGAGCACGGGCTGCAACTCGGTGAAGCTGTCGCGGGCGAGACGTGTGGCGAGCGCCTCCAGCAGGGCCTCTTTTGATGCGAAATAGTGGTAGAACGCGCCCTTCGACAGGCCGGCCTCGCGGATGATGTCGTTCACAGTCGTGTTGTCGTAGCCATGCTCGAAGAAAAGCCGCTGGGCGCAGTCGAGGAGCTCGGCGGATCGTATCTCCGGCGGCTTTATCACTCGGGGCAAAATCGATCCTCACAAAGTGCAGGTGGAGCAAGAGGAGCACGAACCGGTTCTTAATGCAACTTTTATAGACCGACGGTCGGTCTGGTGCTATATCTGTCCACTGCTCGACGTTCGGATTCGATCATGGAGGGAGAGTTTCTTGCGACGGATACGCTCGACTGTCGGCATTGTTCTTGTCGCGACTGCGGCTGCTTTCGGGGCTTGGTATCTGTGGCAACCGGCCAAGGTTTCGGTCGTGACGCCACAACGCGGCGACGCGGCGGAAATCGTTTACGCGAGCGGCTCCGTCGAGCCGCGAACCTGGGCCAAGGTGACTCCCGTGGTCCGCGAGAGGATCGTTGAGCAATGTAATTGCGAGGGGTCGAGGGTTGCACAAGGCGACGTGCTCGCCAAGCTCGACGACAGCGAGGCCCGGGCCGTGCTTGGCGAGCTCGAAGCGCGTCAAGCGCTTGCCCAGGAAGAGCTCCGGCGGCTGACGGTGCTTGCCGAAAGGCGTGCTGCGAGCCAGCAGGCGCTCGATCGTGCGCAGAGCGAGCTCGGCCAGATCGAGGCGCTGGTTGCCGGACAGAAAGCGCGACTCGACACCTACGTCTTACGAGCGCCGAGCGCCGGTGTCGTGCTCAGGCAGGACGGCGAGGTGGGTGAGGTCGCCGAGCTCGGCACGGTGTTATTCTGGGTCGGCGAGCCGAAGCCGCTCCTGGTGGTCGCCGAGGTCAACGAGGAGGATATCCCCCGGGTCGAGGTCGGCCAGCGCGCGCTGCTTAAATCGGATGCGTTCCTTGGGCAGAACCTGGAAGCGGTGGTCGACAGCATCACGCCCAAGGGCGATCCGGTGACGAAGACCTATCGCGTCCGTTTCCGCCTGCCGGACGATACGCCGCTTGGTATAGGCATGTCGACCGACGTGAACATCGTCATCCGCGTTTCGAAAAATGCGCTGTTGATCCCGCCCGCTGCGATGGATGGGAACAAGCTGTTCATAGTCGAAGGCGACAAGGCCCGGCGCCGTGAAATCCGAACCGGCATTCGCGGCACCAATGGCATCGAGGTTCTGTCAGGTGTCGACGAGAAGGCTCGCGTCATCTCGCCCTACCCCGCCGACCTGGCCGACGGGGGGCGCGTAAGCATCACCGCCGCCCAGGAGAGATAAAGCAACGATGCCTCTCATCTTCGACATCGCCATCACGCATATTGCCGGCCGCGGTCGCCAGACGCTGGTTGCCGTGATCGGCGTTGCGGTCGGTGTCGGATTCTCCATCGCCATGGCGGCGCTGATGCAGGGCGGGCAGGACGATTTCGTCAGGCAGCTCGTCGATACGATGCCGCATGTCGACATCACCGACGAGCAGCGCACCGCCCGCCGTCAGCCAGCCGAAAATGCCTTCGCGACAGTCGCGATCTCCGGGCTCAGGCCGCGCGACGATCGCCGCGGCATCATCAATCCGACCGCCGCGACCTCCTGGCTCGAGAGCTGGATTCCCGGCCGGTTCGCGGCAAGCCTCAAAACGCAGGGGGTGATCCGCTATTCCAGCCGCGAAGTGGGCGCGGCGATCATTGGGATCGAACCGGAGCGCGAGTCCGGCGTGTCGCCGATCGTCGGAGACTTCGTCGAAGGCAGCTTTTCGGCACTTGCCGCGGGCGGCAACAACGTACTCATCGGCGACACGATGGCGAGCCGGCTCGGCGCCGGGTTCGGCGACACGATAACGGCGGTCTCCTCCGAGGGGCTGACGCGCAACTTCAAGATCGCTGGCCTGTTCCACACCGGCACCACCGCGCGCGACGAAGGTGAGGCCTATGTACTGCTGAAGAACGCGCAGATCCTCTCCGCGCGTCCAAACGCAATCAACGAGATCCGCATCAAGCTCGACGATCCCAACCGCGCTCCGGCGGTGGCGCAGCGTGCCGAGGCCGAACTGGGCTACAAGGCCGTAGCGTGGCAGGAGGCGAATGAATCGATCCTCGAAGCGCTCGTCGTGCGCAACGTCATCATGTACACCGTCGTCGGCGCGATCATGCTGGTCGCTGGCTTCGGCATCTACAACATCATCTCGACCATCACGCACGAGAAGGCGCGCGACATCGCCATCATGAAGTCGCTTGGCTTTCCGGAGTCCGACATGCGCCGGCTCTTTCTGCTGGAAGGCGTGGCGATCGGCGCGGCCGGGTCCGTGCTCGGCGGGCTGTTCGGCGTTTCCATGACCTATGCACTGTCGCTTGTGCGTTTCGAGATCGCCGCGACCGGCCAGGAGATGACCCGGCTGCCGATCGCCTGGAGCTTGATGCACTACGTCATTGCGTCGGCTTTCGCGCTAGGCTCGGCGGCAGTGGCCGGCTACCTGCCGGCGCGCCGCGCGGCGCGCCTGAACCCCGTCGAGATCATCAGAGGCGCGTCATGAGCGCACTCATCGAGACCGAGAAACTGACGCGCGTGCTGCCCGAGACCGTTCCCGTCACGCTGGTCAAGGACATCACGCTCGCGATCAACGAGAGAGAATTCGTCGCCGTCACCGGTCCCTCCGGGTCCGGCAAATCCTCATTGCTCTATCTGCTCGGGCTGCTGGACCGGCCGACTGCCGGGAGGTTGAGAATAGGCGGCCGCGACACCGAGCCGATGAATGAAAGGGAGCGCGCGCGGACCAGGCTTTCGATGCTGGGCTTCGTGTTCCAGTTTCATTTTCTGCTGCCGGAGTTCACGGCGCGCGAAAATGTCGAAATCCCAATGCGCAAATTGGGCCGCCTGGCGCGGCCTCAGATGCGCGAACGGGCCGGGGAGCTGCTTTCATCCCTGGGGCTCGGCGAACATCTCGAGAAGCGGCCCGACCAGCTCTCGGGCGGCCAGCGTCAGCGCGTCGCGGTGGCGCGCTCGCTCGCCAATGACCCGCCGCTTATCCTCGCCGATGAGCCGACGGGGAGCCTCGACAGCAAGAGCTCCGAGCAGGTCTTCGCAATCCTGGAGAATCTTGTGCGCGAGCGCGGCAAGACCGTCGTGGCGGTTACGCATGATCTCGACATAGCTGCGCGCATGGATCGCCGCATTCACATCGTGGACGGGAAGATCGGCTGATCAGCTTCTCCAGTGGGCCGAGGCGATGGGCAGGGCGCGTTAATCCGATCGAGGTCACCTTGGCGCCTTCCTTATGGGGTTTCTCAAGCACGTCTGGCGCTTGCAGTCGATATACGAACCGTTAACTTAACTCAGAACGTCGAACTGGCGCAGTATTCAGGAGAACTGGTACATGACGCAGCGGCAGCGAATGCTCGTCACGACACTGCTTTTCTTGCCCGCTCGAACATGGGAATCACATTGTTGTTCGATGGCCGCTCGCCGTTGCCCGTCACCCGGTCGAGGTCGCCGCGCTTGCGAAGGCGGGCCGCGTCCAGAAGCATGCTGCCGGCCCATCGATAGACGTTGTTGTCGCGGACCATCTCGCGCATGGGCCGCATACGCTCGCGCTGTTCCTCCGGCGTCATGGTCAGCGCCTGCAGCAGCGCTTCGCTCGTCATGGCCGTATCGTAGGGATTGACGATCAATGCCTCCAGAAGTTCGCGCGAAGCGCCGGCAAAGGTGCTGAGCAACAACACGCCCTGTTCGTCGTCGCGCGCCGCGACGAATTCCTTGGCCACCAAGTTCATGCCGTCATGCAGGCTGGTGACCATGCATATGTCGGCGGCGCGATAGAATTCGTAGACCTGTTCCTGCGGGTGATGTTTGTCTACCATTAGGACAGGACTGTAATCCTCGCTGCCGTAGCGCTGGTTGAGCTCTTCGACGTAGCGGCGGCATTCATCGTGGAGTTGCCTGTAAGCCGGGAGTGTGCCGCGGCTGGGTGCTGCGATCTGTAGGAGAACCAGTTTCCCGACCCATTCGGGATGTCTCGTGAACAATTCTTCCAGCGCCCGGAAACGGTCGAGAATGCCCTTCGTGTAGTCGAGACGCTCGACGCCGACGCACAGTTTGACATCCTCTTTCAGTCCGAACCTCTCGCGCAGGCGGGCGCGGCATTCGTCGACATCAGGCAGTTTCGCCAAAAGTTCGGCCGGCCACTCTATGGAGATGGGATAGGCGTGCACCAGCGTCGTCTGTCCGCCGTAGGAGATCGCCGCATCGGCCCGCTCTATACGGCTTTCCAGAAAGCGATCGACGCTTTCGGCGAAATTGTTGGCATGGAACTGGGTATGGAAGCCGATGATGGAGCTGCCAAGCAAGCCCTCCAGGATCCGTTCACGCCATGGACAGATGCTGTACACTTCCGAGTTGGGCCATGGGATATGCCAGAAAGTGATGACGATCGCCTCGGGCAGGCGCTCTCGGATCATGCGCGGCAAGAGCGCGAAGTGATAGTCCTGGACCAGCACAATCGGCCGCTCGTTGCGCGCTTCGGCAACCACAGTATCGGCGAACTTCCGGTTGACGGCCTCATAGGCCTCCCAATCCGACGCACGGAAAATCGGGCGGGTGAAGGCGATATGGCAAAGCGGCCACAGACCTTCATTGGCGAAGCCCAGATAATAGCCCTGGTATTCTTCCTCCGTCAGCCAGACCCTGCGCAGCGCGTAGGACGGATTGCCAGGCGGCACCTCAATCCGGTCGTTCTTGTCGACCGTGAGGCGGTCCGCTGTTCCGCCGCCATAGGCGATCCAGGTGCCGGCACAGGCGCGGGTGATCGGCTCGAGCGCCGAAACCAGCCCGCTGGCCGGTACCAAGAGCTCGACGCTATCATCCTTGATGTTGTGGATATACGGCTCGCGGTTGGATACCACGATCACCTGCGTCTCCGGCAGATCGTCCGCCAAGATCTTGCGCAAGGTGTCGGGCGACCATGTGATCAGTGCGGCATCGGCCGAGTGGCCGTTCTTTTCAAACTCCCGCAGCACTTTGCGAGCCGCTTCCGAAGCCACGTCCTCGCCTGCGGCGTATGCGACCGCTGGTGTGTGGCTGTGGCGCCGTTGGAATACCGAGAACACCACGGCAACAGCGGAAAGGCCGAGGCTTGCAAGGATCAGAATCCAGAGTACCTCTATGCCATAGTCTGACATCGGAACAACGATTTTCCTCCGGTTGGTGGCCGTTTTTCTTTTTTTCAAAGCCGGCCACTGGTGACAGGCCGCTGTGCGCCGGCATGATTTTGCAACGCACGGATGGGGCCATCGGTTCCGGTAGTTTAAGCGCGGCGGTCAATTCGATGCGTAAAGCCAAACTAGGTCCGCACGATGAGCGGCACTAACCCCTCATGTCGGTCGGCGAGAAAGGCGACGACCCTGTCGCCGACGCGCTGAAATGTCAGATCCACCGCCCTTGCGCCAACGCCCAGATGCCTCAGCGTGAGCATGTCGATACCAATCGGCAGCCTGGGCCGGGTCACGTGGATTTCGCCCTCCCAGCCGTGGATCTCCAAGCCGAGGCAGGCCTGCATCAGCATGAAGGCAGACCCGGCCGACCACGCCTGCGGCAAGCAGGCGACGGGGTAGGCGATCGGCGCTTCGCCCGGCGCGCGGGTAAAACCGCAGAACAGTTCGGGCAACCGCATGTTGAAATGGACCGCCGATTCGAAGGTACTGCTCATCAGCCGGACCACGCTTTCACGCTCGCCAAAGCGTGCCAGACCGGCGCCGCACATGGCGGTGTCATGCGGCCAGATCGATCCGTTGTGGTATGACATCGGGTTGAAGAACACAGCATCGTCGGCGACCGTCCTCAGCCCCCAGCCCGAATGGAAGGACGCCGAAAGCAGCTGGTCGGCGACCATCTGCGCCCGCGTCGGCTCGGGGAGCCCGACATAGAGAAGATGCCCGACATTAGACGTCCGCACCTTGCAGGGCTCGCTGGCGCCATCAATCGCCAAGGCATAGAAGCCGAGATCGTCCAGCCAGAAATGGCGTTCCACAGCGGCGCGCATGGCCTCGGCTTGGCTGTCCCAATGATCGGCCCTGTCGTCCTCGCCGCGGCGACGGGCGAGCGCCGCCAGCCCCCGGAACGCGGCAAAGACATAGCCTTGCACCTCCACCAGGGCGATCGGTCCCTTGGGGATTCGGCCATCTGCATGGAAGACCGAATCGATACTGTCCTTCCATCCCTGGTTGGTGAGGCCGGACTCGGCAGCACGCTGATAGGTGACGAAGCCGGTCGGCCGGCTTGCCTCCTCGGTCCATTCAGCCGCGGCGCAGAGCGACGGCCACAGGCTGTCGACGAACGCCATGTCACCGGTACGGTCCGCATAGGCGCAGGCGAGATGGATGTAGAGCGGCGTCGTGTCGACACCGCCATAGTAGCGGCCGAAGGGGAGCTCCCGCAGCGCCGCCATTTCGCCTTTGCGGGTCTCGTGCATGATCTTACCCGGCTGCGAATCGCTGAACGGCGATGTCTCTGTCGCCTGGTGCTGGGCAAGGAAGGCCAGCACGCCTCGCGCCAAGCCCGGGTTGAGCCACAGCATCTGCAACGCGGAGATCACGCCGTCGCGGCCGAATGCCGTCGAAAACCAGGGGATGCCCGCATAGGGGTAGGGTCCGGTCGTAAGCTCGGTGGTCAGCAGCGCCACATCCGCGCGAGCGCGCGCGACCCAATCGTTGAAGACGCGCCCGGAACTGTGCACCGTGGCACCATGGCGGCGCTTAATCCGCATGCCGAAGCGAGCCCGGGCCGCGGCGGCGCGGAAGCGATCGCGGTTCGGCGTTTCCGCGACCTCGGGACCGACCTCGACATACAGCGCCTTGCTGCTGCGCCTCGTCACGGCAATCAGGAAATCCGCACGGTCGGCCGTCAGATGGTCCGGCGCCTGCGAGAACGATATCGCCGACATCCGCGCCAGCCCGTCCAACCCGTCGTAGCGAAGCAGGACGGAGGTCGCATCGGTCTCGGCAGCATGGGCCATACCGCGCTTCAGCCTTGTCGAGCCGCGCACTTCGAACATGTCGCGGAAGTCGGCTGCAAAATGCAGCGAAACGCGGATGGTGGAGTGTTCCTGACTGTAATTGGAAAGGGTGATGCGTTCAAACAGCCGGTCCTGCCAAAGCAGCCTGACGCGTTCGATATGGATCGCGCCCTGCGGAATGTCCCGGCAGCGGACGCTCTGCATCGGCAGATTGGTCAGGTTGGAGGTGAAGAGCACATTGTCCTGGCTGAGCGACGCACCGAGCAGCGATGTCTGCCGGCCGCCGACGGTCAGCCGGAATTCGGAAAGCACTCGCGTGTCGTCACGGAAGAAACCATCGCCGGCGCCGCGGATATCGCCGTAGGCGTCGGCCACGGCGAAGCAATCGCCTTGCTTGAGGGCGAACAGCCGATGCGGCTCTCGAGGTGCGGTGGCGTCCAGGGACGCAAGTGCTACGGCGGGATCAAGCTTGCGCTCGTCGAGTTGGGCCATTCGCTACATATCTCTCTCGTTTCGCCCCCCGAGGTAATGCTCTTGCTTCGGCCGACGCACCAATCAGGCGCGCGTAGGCGGAAACGTAGTCGCGGGTCATTCTTTTGGCGGAAAACCGCCTCTCGAAGACAGCTCGAACCTTCCGCCTGTCGAGCCGCAGTATGCCCGGCACCGATGCGACCGCGCCCTCCATGGAATTCACGATAAAACCGGTTATGCCTTGATCGACGATTTCCGGCATGGCGCCGGAATTCCAGGCGATCACCGGCGTGCCGCAGGCCATCGCTTCTATGACGGCAAGACCGAACGGCTCGGGCCAGTCGATCGGGAATACGAGGCCGGCCGCCTTGCCGAGGAATTCCGCCTTCTTGTCCTCCTCGATCTCGCCGACATAGTCGACACGGTCACCGTCGACCAGCGGCTCGATCATCTCTCGGAAATAGGCGCGGTCGTCGTCGCCGATCTTTGCCGCAAGCTTCAGTTTCAGCCCCGAGCGCAGCGCGATCTCGATGGCACGATCCGGACGCTTATCGCGCGACATCCGGCCAAGGAAGGCGAGGTAGGGCTCCCCTGGGCTCGGCTCGAAAACCGGTTTGTAGAGTTCGATAGGCAGCCCGTGGTGGATCGTCGTCAGCCAGTTGGCGTTGGCGAGCCCCGTTCTTTGGCTACGGGAAACGGAGATCATCGGAAAGCGCGGAAAACGCTCATAGGCCGGCGCCAGATCGACATAGTCGAGCCTGCCATGCGGCGTCGTCACCGTCCGCTCGGGCATGTGCTCGAAAAAAGAAAAATGCAGGAAATGGCTGAGGTGAAAATGAATGATATCAAATTCTTGAGATCGTTTCCTCACCTCGGAAAGCATCGAAAGGTGCGCGGCTGTCTCGGATTTCAGCGGGCGTGGGTCAAGACGCAGCGCACGCTCGCGACACGGCACCAATTTTACCGACGTTTTTGTATCGCCACTGGCGAACAAGGTTACGTCATGGCCAAGCTCGACCAATCCTTCGGTCAGATAGGAGACGATGCGCTCCGTACCTCCATAGAGCCGAGGCGGTACGGATTCATGGAGCGGCGCCACATGGGCTATTCTCATAGTCTGGCATTTCCCTCAAAGATCATCGCTGAAGTCGAAATGCATCACCCCCCCGAACGTTCCCGCCACGGCAAGAAGTCGGGCGATGACTGGCGATTCACTCAGCCGACCCGTTGCCATTTAGCAAGGGTGGGCGTTTTTGCCGGGAACCAATTGGCTGGCCGTGAATTTAGCTAGGTTCGATCGAACGCATCGCGATCGACCGGGAGGAAACGATGAATCGCCTGCAGTTCTTTACGCCGGTGCGAATTTCGTGCGGGCAGGGGAAACCTGTCGAAGAAATCGACAGTGTCAACGAAGCGATGACGTTTTTGCGCCATTGGCCGAAAGGGCGGCGCGGCCCGGTGTATCAATGCGCGCTGAACTGCTGCGCTGCGGCTCTGGCGGGCCAGATGTCTGCCGAGGAAGCAAGAAAGGCTTTTACGGGCTTTGCCCGGATCACCCGGCTGCTGGATGACGACATGGCGCTGCCGATGGGCGGCGAAAAGATGGACAGCGTATTCGCGCCGAGGCGATAGACGTCGCGACTGCCGAGGTTGGCCTCGGCTTGTCGGAGCCAGGCTTAGCTGAGCAAGCCGGTGCCCCGAACCGTGCAACGCGACGCGCAATCTGCAGGGCCGATGCCCGGGCGCCTGGATCCAAGCCGGCCCTTATGGCAAGACCGAAATGCGCCCGAGAAGAGCCACCAGTTCCGCCTGACGTCTCGTTTCGGTCTTGGCGAACAGCGAGGCAAGCTGGGAGCGGATCGTGGTGCGGCTGAGGCGCCAACTGCGGGCTATCTCCAACGGCGCATCGCCCTGAGCCAAGCGCAGCGCAAGGTGCGTTTCCGCGCTCGTCAAGCCAAACATCCTTTGCAGTGTCTGAGGATTTGGCCCCGACCTGTTCTCACGGTCCAGCAATGCCACAATGCTCGTTCCGTCAGGAGCGATAAGGCCGTTCTCTTTCAGTACCACCGGCCTGTCGCCTCTGCTGCGGATCACCACCCAAGACAGGGAGCCCGGCAGGAAATGGGCCGGAACATTCGCGATCAGCCGTTTTAGGGCTACCGAAAGCTCGCTGGCTGTATCAGCCGGCTCCCCCTGGCGCTCCAGCGTGGTTTGAGCGGCGGCATTCCATTCGATGACTTTTCTTTCGCGGTTCAGTACGAGATAGCCACAGCCGATGCGATCAAGCATCCCCGTGACGGATTCCAGGCTGCGTCTCCGCGGTTCGTCGGCCCCTGCGTCCGGTCGGTCAGATGCACCAATCGAATGATAAGCATATGACGGCCGCATCATCTGGGCGCCAGGGTTATACTTGGCTCCTATTGTAACGTTCCGTTTTCCCGCAACCGCATCACTGTGTCTCTCGATCATAGCCATTTTTAACCTCCCCAAAGGTTCGTCAGCCCGTAGTAAATCGTTCGTGATTTACGAACAGTCTTCTTGCGTGGGGCTCGTGAAAAAACGGGCCCTACTACCTTGAAATTCGATATATTCTGAGGAGTTATGACCAAGTCATGCTCCCCCCACGAGATAAAATGCGCGCTGTGATAGTGGTATGGCAATCCGGCAGTCGTACTAGGTTGTACGTTTTTTGCTCTAGTCTCGACGGCCTAGTCAAAAGGTTGTAGTCTATGCCCATGAACTCGCAGTCGCGCAGGTCGGATTCGAACCCATCAGTCAGACTGCTAACTCACATTGCCTCCGTATTGGTGCTGGCTGCTACACTGATATTTGAAACAAAAGCGTCAGCATATATTGGGGAGGGATCGAGTTTTCTGGAGTTCATACCAGCTATTATTATCATTTCCTACCTTGAAGACCGTGGGCCTGCGCTTGCGGCGACAATCCTGATGGTGGCTGCCGGCCTATGGGCACGAAGCACCCTGCATGGTCAGATATCCAGCGAAGATTGGGCGCGCGCCATTTTGCTTGTGGTTTCGGGCGGCGTGATTGCCGTGACGTTTCATCGGCTGCGGCAGGACTTGCGTGAGCTGCTGGAAGTAGCAGAAGCCAGACTCGCCGCCGTCGAAGCAACTGAAAGCCGCTACCGTTGGGCTTTCGAACGCGCCGCCATGGGATTCGCAAACACCAACGAGAAAGGTGAGCTGCTGCAATCCAACAGGCGCCTCAGTGAGATGACTGGCTACGAGGAGGAGGAGCTTGCCCAATTGCGGCTCGAGACACTCGTTCATCCGGACGACCGTGATGCCTTGGAGCAGTTGCTGGCGGGCCTGGGTAACGACTCTGCTTCGTTCGCTTCGGAGGTTCGTCTGTTAAGAAAGAACGGTTCGGCATTCTGGGCGCGGCTAACCCTGTCTTCGTCTGTGCCCGCCGGGGTTCTCTCAGAGAGCATCTTCGTAGTGGTCGACGATATCTCGGAACGACGAGCCGTACACGAAGCGCTTCGGGCTCAGAAGGAGTGGCTGGATCTCGCTTTGTCTGCCGGACGTTTGGCCACGTGGCGGATCGACCTTAAAGACGGGATCGTCACCGGCTCGGGCACGTTCTGGGACATTCTCGGCCTGCCCACGGCCGCTAGCCGCCGTTTGGAGGAACTGTCAGCCGTCGTCCATCCGGCGGACTGGCCAAAGCTGGTAGCATCGAGAAAGCTCGCATCAGTCACGAACTACGACGTCGAGATTCGCGTCCGACGACCGGACGGACATATCCGCTGGGTTGCCCTGCGCGGAAGGGAAGAGAAATACGATGATCGTCTACAGCGGCTCGGCGTGGCCGCCGACCTGACTGAGCGACGACAAACCACGCTGCTGCGCGCCGCGGCAAAGAAGCGGGAGCGCATTATGCTCGAACAACGACACAGATTCAGCAACCTATTTCCTGTGATCACGGCGCTCGTGAAAATGGTCAATGTTCCGGAGAACAATGTCGCCAGGTACAAGGAGACGCTCATCGACCGGATTCGTTCGCTTGAGGCAACGCATCTGCTCCTTTCAGGCAACAGTAGCGCGTCGGGAATGCTCCACGATCTCGTTGTTCAGGAGTTGCAACCGTACATGGGGACACGCGACATATCAGTCAGCGGTCCCTCCGTTGCGATGTCAGGCGGCGCCGCCGAGAGCTTTGCGATGATTGTTCACGAGCTTGCGACCAATTCCCTGAAACATGGAGCGCTTGGCGATTCAAAAGGCCGGATCGAGGTAAATTGGACATTCGCGTCTGAAGACGCACGCAGTGACATCGTGTTCGAGTGGGTGGAATCGGGGCGGCGGCGGACTTCAAAAGTTGTCCGTCATGGGTTCGGTTCCATGATAATCGGAGTGGATGGGGCGCCGCTTGTCGGTTACTCGCCTAAGTTGGAAATGTCGGATCACGGGCTGCGATATTCGCTGCGGCTGTCGCGCAAGGAAATCGGCCCTTAGCGCTTTGACGCAAAAATCGGGCTCGTTTCTAAAGCGCGTCGCATTTGACCGGCCTCACGCGACGCGCTTTAGGTTGTTGTTTATGCATGTCGTTATCGCAAAACTGCTGCACACTTTTGCGCGACATGCATTAGAAGGCATAACGCGCAGGTTCAAAGCTTTAGAGCGTCCCTTGCGCGTCTAGGATGCGGCGCTCTAATTGACATCCCTCGTTAGCCAGGTCTTCAGCATAACGGCAGCCTCTGTGCGATTCCGTACCCCAAGCTCACGCAGAACCGCAGCGGCATGAATTTTCGTCGTCGCTTCGGCGATTTCCAGATCGCGCGCAATTTCCTTATTCGAGTACCCTTCCGCCATCAGCTTGAGGACCTCCTTTTGCCTCGAGGTTAGCCTGCCAAGATTGCCACTGGTGGTACGTCGGGGTGGGATATGCTCGGATGGAGTAGGTACGTGAGTTGCTTGCGCGGCACCCGGGCGCGACAGAAGTGCAGGCACGTAGATGCGGCCCGAGAGGATTTCGTTGACGGCCATAACGACCTCCTCGTCTCTTTGCGACTTTACGATATAGCCGTGAAGTCCGATCGAGAGAGCCGTGAGTATCTCCGAGCGTGAATCGTTCCCGGAAACAATCGCAAATCGCGTATCCGGATAAGCCGACAGAATGCCGCTGAGCACTTCCTGATTGAACAATCCCGGCATGTTCAAGTCCAGCATCGCAAGATCAACGGACGCCTGTTCCGCCAACAGACTGAGTACGGCATCGAAACACGACGCCTCAAATATTTCCACACCTGGAATGCCTGCGGTCAGTGCCAATCGCAAGCCACGACGATACAAGCCGTGATCGTCGGCGATAACGATTCGATACATTGAACTACCCCAACCAAACCTAGACGGATGGAACGGTCATAGGCCTTAAAGTCGTGGCCAATCACTCGTCGATTCATCCAGTCAACGCCGCGGTGCCCCAACACCGCATGCGTCAGATTGTTAATATAATCCTAAATAACAGGTAAGGCTCCTCTTTTTTTTGACCCTGTGAACGAGAGCCGCTGACGTCGTCGCATGTGTCAAACGGCTTGCAAAACTGACCCCCGATCGGCGTCCAATTTTGACCCCCTTATGGCGATGGCCAGATGCGACTTCCCGGTTCCGGTGTGCCGCCGATCAGCCCGCGCATCGAGCCGAACACAGCGGAACGTAGATCGAGCGAGCGCCCTTGCGTTGGCTTCATGGTCTGCGATCTTTCGTGCGAAATTGCGGCGCGAACTTGTTGGTCCTGTCGATGATCGCTAACCCTCTCGCCTTTGCGGGAAGCGGCTGCTTTCCGTTAGCTACCGAAACATCACGATTTGCTTACGTAAATGTGCCTTTTTGATTAAAATGTAGCAAAATCGTGACGCAGGACCGAGAATTCCGGGATTGGCTTTGCAAGGCTGGGATAGCGAGGCGGGAAAAGCTGATATCGCCAATCATGAGGCAATATTCCCAGTCATGCGACAGATGAGAGGCTTGTGATCACTCCTTCCGTTGCATCATGTCTTCAAGCCTATGGCGACGAGTGTTTTTCGATTGCCCATCGAGAATTTTAATGAATTTGAGATACACTTAATTGGTACGCAATTGTCGGACACCGGGACCGGCAAGTCAGGAAGGGGGTCTGTCGTGAGCGAAGAGATCAGTGTCGCCGAAGCCTACAGCAAAGGCCGCACCATCTTCATGGGGCTGGAGTTGCTCATTGCGCCCGGTGCGCTCGTTCCCCGGCCGGAGACGGAGTTGCTCGGCACGACCGCACTTGATGTTCTGAGTCAAATGAACCTGCCGGCGCCGCGCGTTATCGACATGTGCTGCGGGGCCGGCAATCTGGCCTGCGCCATCGCGCATTACGCCCCCACCGCGCTTGTCTGGGCGAGCGATCTCACCGATGGATGCGTCGAAGTCGCGCGCCGCAACGTCGCCCATCACGTCATGGCGGATCGCGTGTCGGTGCTTCAGGGCGATTTGTTCAGCGCTTTCTCGGGCTTGAAGCTAGATGGCACGATGGACGTGATCATCTGCAACCCGCCTTACATTTCGGAAAAGCGGCTCGAGGGCGACCGCGCGCATCTGACCGAACTCGAGCCGCGGGAAGCGTTTGCGGCCGGTCCCTACGGCCTGAGCATCCATATGCGGGTGATCAAGGACGCGCCACGTTACTTGCGGCGCGGAGGCATCCTGCTCTTTGAGGTAGGGCTCGGCCAGGACCGGCAGGTCATCAGTCTGCTGGGGCGTTCCAAGGCGTACGAAACTATCCGCGCGATCACGAACGAAGCCGGCGAGGGCAGGGTGGTTATGGGACATACCACGCCGCAAGCGTGAGCATGCCGAGACTGCGGCAGGCTCTGTTGCGCTGTCGGCGGCGTAGAACAACGCTAATGCATGTCGCGCAAAAGTGTGCAGCGGTTTTGCGATAACGACATGCATAAAACAACAACCTAAAGCGTGTCGCGTGAGGCCCGGTCAAACGCGACGCGCTTTAGGCAAGATGTCGGCAATCAGTTTTGCTTGCGGAGAATATATAGCGCAATTCCTTGGATGGAATCGAGGTTCTCCGGCAGGAGTTCGCTGTCTTCGACGGTGATGCCGAAGCTCTCCTCGATGAAGCCGATAACCTCGAGTACCCCTGCCGAGTCGACGATGCCTTGGTCGAGAAGGGACGTGTGGCTCTCCAGAGCATCCGCGTCGGCTATGTAGAAATTCGACGCCAGGAAAGCGCGGATCTGATCCTTGCAGGTTTCGGCTCTATCCTTGGTAGACAACATTGAATTCTCCTGAGCGCGGCGGATCTGCTCGACCGCACCATCGCCGCCAGCCGAAATCTTTTCATCGATCATTCTGATGAAGCCGCGATCTTCGCCAAACTGCCGCGCTTGCTTCCGTTGGCTGTCATATCGCGGCGCAGCCGATCGCGCCTGGCGTATGGCCAGCGCCGCCGCTATTGGCTTAATTCGTCGCGTTCGCGGCTCTGGGCGATATCACGCAGCGAGGGGGCAAAAAGATCAGTGGTTTGCGCTTACCCGGCTCTCTGATCAGCTTTTTGGCCTTTTCTTGGTTTATTCGGTGCTTTTGTGGGCCCGCTGGTGTCTGAGTCTTCGGCGGAGACAAAGCAGTATGCAAAGATATGTCCCCGGTTCTCGTCGGTTACGCGAATCCAATCCTTTTGCCACGTTCGGAGAGTAACATGTCGATCTGTCGACATGGCGGCGGCTCTGAAGGGGCTCGGCGCGTTGATGATACGCGCCGCGATCACATCATCGCCCTCCATTTGTTCGACGAGGTATGTCTGCATAGATGCCTCCCCAGGCCCGCTACAACTTTAACGTCGGTCAAAGCGTCCGGTTGCAGCGTAGCAAAGAGATTTTTGACAAATGTGACGAACCGACGAGGCCGCTGCTCGGCCGTTCCGAGAACGACGGAGATGGCCCAAGCTCTCATCCTGACGGAAGGCCGCTTACGGATCGCTTACATCTCGGGATCTTGCCGCCGCGCTACATGAGAAAAGGAAACCTGCGTCAAGGTGTACGGTCGAGGGTTAGCGGTGGATCGACCAAGCGGCGCGCAGGTCGTTGGCCTGGGCGGTCCTGAGGCCGCAAGCAGTCAGGGCACCTTTGGTCGCCGTTACGAGCGCGGCATTGTCCTTGGCGGTTGTGCCGTCGGCCAGAGTAAAATTGTTCTCGAACCCGACGCGGGCATGGCCGCCCAGCAGCGCACCGGCCGTAACGCAAGCGGTTTCTTCCCGACCGAAGGCGCAGACCATCCAGTGCGCGAAGCGCGGACGGTCATGCGCAAGGAAGGGAAGCAGGTCGGCCGGTCGCGAAACCTGTCCCGGCGTGTAGCGGCCGAGCACATAGAGCACCGGGATGTCGTCGAAGGGCACCAGCCCGCGCTGCTGCATGGCGGCTAGGGCCGACGCCTCTTCGGGCGCGTAGAGGATCATCTGAGGGGCGATCCGCTCGCTCTTCAGCCACCACAGGAACTCCGCGAAAGCGGTCTCATGGGCAGCGTCCGGCACCAGTTCGCGCAGCGCCAGCGAAACCGCCTCAGGGCGGGTAGCGCGAACAATCGCCATCTGCTCGGCCGGCTGGTATCGGCCGACCGCTTCGCTGGTGATCTGGATGATCAGCCGCTCGCCCACCGCATCGCGTATCGCTTTCGTCGTCTCGCGATAAGCGTGCGCGTCGAGCAAATGGCCGCCGTCGCGATCGCGGACATGTGTATGGATCATAGCGGCGCCCGCCTCGAGGCAGGCGGCGGCGGTCCGGGCCAGTTCCTGGGGGCCGATCGGCAGGGCAGGGTGGTCTTGCTTGCCACGCCGTCCACCATTCGGCGCAACGGCGATCGCAGTTGGTGCGATAAGTCCGGGGCCGGTCACGTCCCTGTCGATGGTCATAGGTGCAGTCCAATCGTTTCAGTATTGCGCACTATGTAACATGTGTTGCATGATGGTTTGCTCCAAATCGCGCCGTCGTCAATCGAGGAAAGCATGACACACATCCTGCATCGTCAGATCCATGCGACCCTGCCCGTCGCGGCTGGCGGCAACGGTATCGAACTCTTCGACCGCGATGGCCGCGCCTATATCGACGCGTCAGGCGGCGCGGCGGTTTCCTGCCTCGGTCACGGCCATCCCGACGTTACGGCCGCGCTCCACGCACAGGCCGACAAGCTCGCCTATGCCCACACCAGCTTCTTCACCAACGAGCCGGCCGAGACATTGGCCGACCAGCTCGTCGCTGGCGCGCCGCAAGGTATTAGCCACGCATATTTTGTGTCCGGCGGCTCCGAAGCGGTGGAGGCGGCGCTCAAGATGGCACGGCAGTTTTTCGTCGAAACTGGCAAGCCCGAGCGGCGAAACGTCATCGCCCGCCGACAGAGCTATCACGGCAACACGCTCGGCGCTCTCGCTGCCGGGGGTAATGAGTGGCGCCGCGCCCAATTCCGCCCGTTGCTGATCGACACGCATCATATCGACCCATGCTATGCCTACCGCTATCAGCAATCCGGTGAGAGCGAGGAGACCTACGGGCTGCGCGCCGCTCAGGCGCTCGAGGATAAAATTCTCGAACTCGGTCCGGACACCGTCATGGCCTTCGTCGCGGAACCTGTCGTCGGCGCGACAGCAGGAGCGGTGCCTGCCGTTCCTGGCTATTTCGGGCGCATCCGGGAAATCTGTGACCGCTACGGTGTGCTCCTCATCCTCGACGAGGTGATGTGCGGCATGGGCCGCACCGGCACGCTGCACGCCTGCGAGCAGGACGGTGTCGCGCCCGACCTGATGACAATCGCCAAAGGCCTCGGCGGAGGCTACCAGCCTATTGGTGCGGTGTTGCTTTCGCGCCGCATCTTCGACGCGTTCGCCCAAGGCTCCGGCTTTTTCCAGCACGGCCACACCTACATATGCCATCCGATGGCCTGCGCAGCAGCGCTTGCCGTCCAGGAGGTGATCGCTCGCGACGATCTGCTCGCCAATGTTCGGGCGATGGGCGCACATCTTTCGCGGCGACTGGGCGAACGGTTCGGCAACCATGCCCATATCGGCGACATTCGCGGGCGTGGCCTTTTCATGGGACTTGAGCTGGTCGAAGACCGTTCGTCGAAAGAGCCGTTCGATCCGGACCGCAAACTAAATGCGCGCGTAAAGCGCGAGGCGATGATGCGCGGACTGCTGGTCTATCCCGCGGGAGGCACGATCGACGGCGTCCGCGGCGATCACGTGCTGCTTGCGCCGCCCTTCATCATAGACGCCGCAGCAATCGATGCGGTTGTTGAACGGCTCGGCGACGCGATAGACGCTGCAGTGGCATAGCGCCAGCGCTCTTCATTCCGGCAGATAGGCACCGAACGCCTGTAACTCCAGTTCCGTCTCCCTGACACGAGCCGCGGCGGCCGGCCCGCTGCGCGCCAGCATCGTTGCAGCCAGCGCTTCAACGATGGCCATAGCCGCGGCTACCGACGGGAAGAAGGACGGGCTGTCGGTAGAGAATCGCAATGTAACGTCGGCATGCCGCGCGATCGGAGCGGCCACGCTGTCGACAATCGCGACAATCGGAACGCCGTGTCGTTGCGCAGCCTCCATCACCGGCCCGAGTTCACGCGAATAGGGCGAAAAGCCGATCGCGACGACCGCTTCCCTCTTTCCAAGCGCTGCGAGTTCCGCCTCAATCGCACCGCCGTCGCCGCCGAGCAGCGTGACGTCGCGCCGAAACATCCGGCAGAGATAGACGAGCGCGTGGGCGGGCGCGCGGCAGCTTCGGAACCCGGCGACGCGTATGCCCTGTGCCTTCTCCAGTATCGCGCAAGCCCTTGCTATTTCTTCGCTGCCGTTGACCGCTTCGGCCGCCGCCAGATTGGCAACCGTCGTCCTTAGCGATTCCGCGAAAATCGCCTCGGACCCGCGCTTGACAAGCGCATCGGCCCTTGCCGCGAAAGGCGCCTTGCCTGAGCGCAGCCGGTCCTCGAACGGCTTGCGCAGCGCCGCCCAATCCCCGAAGCCCAGCCGCCGCGCCAATCGCACGAAGGTCGTCGGTGTCACCTCTGATCGCGCGGCCAGAACCCGCATGGAAACCAGCGCCACCTCGTCGGGATGATCGACCAGGAATCGCGCCGCCTTGCGCAGTTCCGAGCTCAATTCGGGGAGTTCGGTCAATATGCGCGCCAGAAGCGCGTCGAAACCCATCTCCCGCGTAATCATTGTAACAAGCATTTCCCTTGATTGATAAAGCGCAACAATCGTAGCATGCATCGACGTGCCTTGACACTAAAACACCGGACGGCCGCGACGGCACGCAAAGTACCAAGGGAGAACCAGATGAAACATGCCCGGACTGCACGCCACGGAGCGCAGATCGCCGCCTTGTCGGCGGCGCTGCTGTTTTCGGCCAGCGCAATGGCGCAGCAGAATTTCGTTACCATCGGGACCGGTGGCGTCACCGGCGTCTATTATGCCGCCGGCGGTGCTATCTGTCGCCTACTCAACAAAGATCGCAAGACACACGGCATCCGCTGCTCGGTCGAATCGACCGGCGGATCGACATTCAACGTGAACACGATCAAGGAAGGCGAACTCGACTTCGGCATGGCCCAGTCCGACGTCCAGTACAACGCCTACAAGGGGCTGGAATCATTCAAGGATGGTGGCGCCCATACCGACCTGCGCGCGGTTTTCTCGATCCATCCGGAGCCGTTCACGGTCCTGGCGCATCCGAATGCCGGCGTGACGAAATTCGAGGACTTCAAGGGCAAACGTTTCAACGTCGGCAATCCCGGTTCCGGGACACGCGCTTCCATGGAACGTCTGCTCGGTGCGATGGGCTGGACGTTGGCCGACTTTTCGCTCGCATCGGAGTTGAAGGCTGACGAGCACGGCCCGGCGCTCTGCGACGGCAAGATCGACGGGTTCTTCTACGGCGTCGGCCATCCCTCGGCGAACATCCAGGATCCGACGACCACCTGCGCCGCCAAGCTGGTGCCGTTGACTGGAGAAGTCGTGGACAAGCTCGTCGCCGAGAATCCTTACTACGCCAAGGCGATCATCCCAGGCGGCCTTTACGCAAACAATCCCGACGATACCGGGACTTTCGGCGTGCTCGCCACGCTGGTGACTTCGGCCAAGGTTCCCGATGAGAGCGTCTATCAATTGACCAAGGCGGTGTTCGAGAATTTCGACGAGTTCAAGTCGCTGCATCCGGCCTTCGCTAAGCTCGACCCGGCCAAGATGGTGTCGGAAGGGAATTCCGCGCCGCTGCATCCGGGCGCTGAAAAATACTTCAAGGAGAAGGGCTGGCTGAAGTAGGCTTCGTGACCTGACGACTGTCCGGCGGGTTCAGCGGACCCGCCGGGGCCATCCGCAACAGGAGGCGTCATTGAGCGAAGTGAAAGAACAACCGGCCGGCGTCGATCTCGAAGAGCTCGAACAGCTCGTCGCGGAGGCCGATACGGGTGGCCGGCGTCCGAGCGGAACAGTCGCTCGAATCCTGCTCTGGGTTGCAGTTGCCTGGTCGCTTTTCCAGCTCTGGTACGCTTCGCCTTTGCCGTTCGTGTTCGGCTTCGGCATCCTCAATGATACGGAAGCGCGCGCCATCCATCTCGGCTTCGCGCTGTTTTTGACGTTCCTCGCCTATCCGGCGCTGAGATCCTCTCCCCGCGATCGTGTGCCGCTACTCGACTGGGTGCTGGCCGTGGTCGGCGGGTTTGCCGGCGCCTACCTCTTTCTCTTTTACGTCCAGCTTTCCGGACGGCCGGGCCAGCCGACCACGCTCGATCTCGTTACCGGCACCGTTGGCATCCTGTTGCTTCTCGAGGCGACGCGCCGCGCGCTCGGCCTTCCGATGGTGGTCGTGGCATGTGTCTTCATCTTCTACACCTTTGCCGGCCAGTACATGCCGGACGTGATTCAGCATCGCGGCGCATCGCTCAACAAGTTTCTCAACCATCAATGGCTGACCACCGAAGGCGTCTTCGGGATTGCACTTGGTGTGTCGACGAGCTTCGTCTTTCTCTTCGTCCTATTCGGTACGCTTCTGGAAAAGGCAGGCGCCGGCAACTGGATGATGCAAATCTCCATCGCGCTGCTCGGCCATCTGCGCGGCGGCCCGGCGAAAGTCGCGGTGGTCTCATCGGCTCTCAACGGCGTCGTGTCAGGCTCGTCTGTCTCCAACGTGGTTTCAGGCGGCATCTTCACCATCCCGCTGATGAAGCGCACCGGCCTTTCCGGCGTCAAGGCGGGCGCCATCGAGGCTTCAGCCTCGATCAACGGCCAGATCATGCCGCCGGTCATGGGCGCGGCTGCGTTCCTGATGGTCGAATATGTCGGCATTCCCTATTCGGAGATCGTCAAGCACGCGCTGCTGCCGGCGGTTTTCTCCTATATCGCGCTGCTCTACATGGTTCATCTCGAAGCGATAAAGATGGGCCTGAAGACGATCCCGCAGCGTCCGACGCCGGCAAGGGAACGGATGCTGCGGATGGGGCTGGGACTGTCGGGCAGCGTTCTTGCCGTCTGTATCGTTTATTACGGCATCGTTGCTATCCAGGCTCTCTTCGGTGGAAACGCGCCGCCGGTGCTCGCGATCGCCGGCGTCGCTCTCTACGTCGCCTCGGTCTGGTATTCCTCGCGCTATCCGGACCTCGCACTTGACGATCCGAACGCGCCAATCCTGGAACTGCCGCGCGCCTGGGACGTCACGCGGACCGGGCTCGATTTCCTCATCCCGATCGCGGTGCTTCTGTGGTGCCTGATGGTCGAGCAATTGTCGCCAGGCCTCTCGGCGTTCTGGGCGACCCTGTCGATCCTCGGTATCGTCGCCACCCGCAAGCCGCTGATGGCGGTATTCCGTAACGAAAACCTCGCCGCCTCAATATGGGCTGCCTGGGATGACCTGATCGACGGGCTGGCGCTCGGCGCCCGCAACATGATCGGCATCGGTATCGCCACGGCCACTGCCGGCATCGTCGTCGGCACGATCACGCTGACCGGTCTCGGCCTGATGATGACGGAACTCGTCGAGTTCATCTCCGGCGGCAACGTCATCCTGATGCTGATCCTCATCGCCGCGATCAGCCTTGTGCTCGGCATGGGTATTCCGACCACCGCAAACTACATCCTCGTGGCGACGCTGATGGCGCCGGTCGTGGTCGATCTCGGGGCGCAGGCCGGACTGCCAATCCCGCTGATCGCGGTCCACCTGTTCGTCTTCTACTTCGGCATCATGGCCGACATCACCCCGCCCGTCGGGCTGGCGGCCTTTGCGGCGGCGGCGATTTCCAAGGAAGATCCGATCGCCACCGGCTTCCAGGGCGCGCTTTATTCGCTGCGTACGGCGATCCTGCCCTTCGTCTTCATCTTCAATCCGTCGATCCTGTTGATCGGAGTCGACACCTGGCCGCAGACGATCTGGGTGGCAACGGTGTCGTTGATCGCCATCCTGCTGTTTTCGGCGGCGACCATGAACTGGTTCGTGACGAAAAGCCGTCTCTGGGAAAGTGCGGCCCTGCTTGTCATCTGCTTCACGCTGTTTCGGCCGGACTGGTGGCTCAATCAGGTGTCGCCGCCTTACGAGGAATTGCCGGCGAGCGAGTTCCTGCCGGCGGTGGCGAGCACGCCGGCCGATGGCCGCATCAATTTCGTCGTCGAGGGTGTCGACCTTATGGGCGAAGATGTACGCAAAACGGTCAACGTGCCGCTCGGCGAGCCGGGCGAACCGCTGGAGCGGCTGCGCGGCATCGGCCTTACCATCACGCAAGTGGGCGACGCGCTGATGATCAGCAATGTCGATTTCGGATCCTACGCCAAACGCATTGGGCTGGATGTCGGATATGACGTGGTGGCCGTGCTCAGAAAGGCCGACCAGCCCTCGAGCCTCATTCCGATCGGCCTGGCGCTTGCTGCGGCCACCGGCGTCGCCGGGCTGCAGTTTGCGCGGGCGCGCAAGCAGGCGGACAGGAAGGAAACCGGGCCGGCGCGCTGAGCCTGGGAACGGTTGATAACAGCTGGTGGCAGGCGCTGGGCAAACCCTCAGTCGGCGGTCAGCACCACCTTGACGCTCTGCGAGCGGTCGGCGGCCAGGCGAAACGCATCGCGGGCCGAGGAGAGGGGGCGTTCGGCGGTCACCAGTCTCAGGACGTCTATATCCCCGCCGACGATGAGATCGACCGCCTGGTTGAATTCCGCGCCGAAACGAAACGTGCCGTTCAGATTGATTTCCTTGGCCATCACCGCATTGGCCGCCACCGGGATCTGACCACCCGGAAGATTGCCGACCTGAACGACCGTACCGCCGCGCCGGACGCTGGCGATCGCCGCCGCGAGACCCGCAGCGGTGCCTGAAATCTCGAACGCGACGTCGATCGCCTTGTCGGCCGCGAGCGCCTTGAGTTCGTCGCCACCGCCGGACAGGTCGATCGTCCTGTTTGCTCCAAGTTCGCTGGCGAAGGCGAGCGGCGCCTCGGCTATGTCGGCGACGGTGAGCTCGCCACATCCCTTGAGCCTGGCGGCGAGCATGGTCAGAAGCCCGATTGGGCCGGCGCCGAACAGGATGACGTTGCGGCCGGCGATGTCGCCGGCCCGTGCCACAGCATGCAGGCTGACGGCGAGCGGTTCGGCGAGTGCCGCCGCCTGGTAGGCGACATCAGGCGGGACTTTGACGCATTGCGCGGGCGTGGCATCGAACACGCTGGCAAAACCGCCTTGCATATGCGGCGTTTTCGACGCCGAGCCCATGAAATAGATGTTTTCGCAGAGATTGGCGCGGCCCTCCGCGCATCGCGCGCATTGTCCGCACCAGCGCGATGGGTTGACCGCCACGCGATCACCGACGGCAAGTCCTGGCGCGTCCGCGTTGATTTCGACGATCTCTCCGGCGACCTCGTGGCCGAGCACGAGCGGCGACGTAACGACAAAATCGCCTGTCCGCGCATGGCGGAAATAGTGCAGGTCGGAACCGCAGATGCCGCCTGCGCCGAAACGCACGCGCACCATTCCCAGCGCGAGGGAACCGAGCGGATGCTCGACGACGCGCAGATCCTCGGGGCCGAACAGCGTCGCGGCGACTGCGTTATCGATCATCGGATCAGTCCCATTTGTGTCGGAAGCCACAGCGTGATGGCGGGGACGAAGGTGATCAGGATCAGCGCGACGATCAATGGCACGAGCCAGGGCAGGATCGCCATGGTCGTACGCTCGACCGACAGCTTGGCGACCCGCGACAGGACGAACAGCACCATGCCGAGCGGCGGATGGAGGAGACCAATCATCAGGTTAAGCGTCATGATCAGACCGAAATGCACCGGGTTGATGCCGTACACGGCGGCCACCGGCAACAGGATGGGCACAAGAATGGTGATCGCCGCAATCGTATCGAGGAAGCAGCCGACCACCAGCATCAGGACGTTCACCAGGATGAGGAAGACCCACATGTTGTCGGTGAGGGCGAAGATGAAGGTCGAGAACAGCTGTGCCGCCTGGCTGACGGTGAGCAGCCAGGCGAATATCGAGGCGGCGGTGACGATGAAGAGTACGGAGGCCGTCGTCTCGATGGTGTCGAAGCTCGCCTTTGCGAGTGTGCGCAGCGTCATCGTGCGGTAGCGCACCAGCCCGAGCAAAAGCGACCAGATCACGGCGGCCATCGCCGCCTCGGTCGGCGTGAACCAGCCCATCGTCATCCCGCCAATCAGGATGATCGGCGTCATCAGTGCCATGACCGCGGAGAAGTCGAAATACCAGTCGACCGCAATCAGCAACAGCAGCGCGATGCCGACCGCGACATTGGTGGACAGGCCAAGCTGCACCAGCAGATAACAGGCGAGCGGGAAGGCCGCCACCACCAGCACCTCGCCCGCCGCTTCGGCGAGCCGCCGAAGCTCGAACGGCGTGTCGGAACCCCAGCCGCGCCGATAGGCGAAGATGGCGACCGTCACCATCATCAGCACGGTCATGACCACGCCCGGCAGGATGCCGGCCATGAACAGCGCGCCGATCGAGACATTCGCCATCATGCCGTAAATGACGAAGGGCAGCGACGGCGGGAAAATCGGCCCGAGCGTCGCCGAGGCAGCGGTGACCCCGACCGCGGCGTCGATCGGATAGCCGTGGTCCTTCATCGCCTTGATCTCGATGGTGCCGATGCCGGCGGCGTCGGCGAGCGCGGTGCCCGACATGCCGGAGAAGATCACCGATCCGATGATGTTGACCTGCGCCAGGCCGCCCTTCATCCAGCCGACAAGCGCAAGGGCGAAGGCATAGATGCGGCCAGTGACGCCGGCGATGTTCATGAGGTTGCCGGCGAGGATGAAGAAGGGCACGGCTAGCAGCGGAAAGCTCTCCACCCCGGCAATCATGCGCTGGGCTGCGATGATGTCGGGCGCGACACCATAGATGACGAGGTAGAGCACCGAGGCTGCCGCCATCGACACGGCGACCGGCACGCCAATCAGCATCAGGACCAGAAAGCCTCCGACCAATAGCAGCATCGCTCAGTCCCCCACCGTTTCGAACGCACCGGGGCGCTCGAGCACCGAATAGCCACGCCTGTAGTTGCCAATGAAGACCTGGATCGAGCGCGCGAACATCAGCGCGAAGCCCGCCAGGACGGCGTAGAAGAACCAGCGGCGCGGCAGGTTGATGGTGACCATCCGCTCGTGCGCGACGATCGAGACATAGCGCCACATCAGCCAGGTCCCGTAGGCGAAGAAGACGACACGGATGACGTCGACGCTAAGCGCGAGCCAGCGGCCGACGCGCTCCGGCAGGTAATGGTAGAGCACATCGACATGGATGTGGCGCGAGATGCGCACGCACATAGCGGCGCCGAGAAAGACGACGACGACGAGCGCGTTGATGGCGATCTCCTCGGTCCAGGCAAGGCTGTTGTTCAGCGCATAACGGGTGAAGAACTGCAGGAAGACACAGACGACCATCCCCCAGAACACGGCGAGCGTGATCCAGTCCTCGATGCCGTGGTGCGACAGATCAATGTGTATCGGCACCTCCTCGAAAGCGTGGGCGATCTCTTCGACGGTGATCTCGGTATGGTGTTCCTCGGCCATTGGCGCGGGCTCCCGAAGCTGGTAGGTCGTCAAGGATTGGAAAGGCCGTCCGGCGCAACATGGAACCGGACGGACGGGCAGGTTAAAGCGGCGAATCCGGTTGCCGCTCTATCCCCTTGTCTGAGCACCTGATTTTCCCGATACTCTACTTAATCGCGCGGATCGCTTCCCAATCGGCCTTGTTGTAGCCGAACTCCTCGAACGTGACCTTCTCAAGAACATTCTTTTCAAAATCGGCACGGTCGATGTCGGTCACGGTGATGCCGCGATCCTTGAACACCTGCACCAATTCCTTTTCGCGCGCGACGATCTTTGCCGTGGCACGGGCGGCTGCCTCCTGCATCACCTCGGTGAAGATCTGCTTGTCCTCGTCGGAAAGCGAGGCCCAGCGCGACTGTGATACGATCGTGTTGAGGTGATCGACGATGTGTCCGGTGAGCACGATGTGCTTCTGCACCTCGTAGAATTTCTTCGCCTCGATGGTGGTCAGCGGGTTCTCCTGAGCCTCGACGGTGCCGTTCTGCAGGGCCAGATAGACCTCGGCGAAGGCGATCGGCGCGGTGTTGGCGCCGCACGCGCGCGGCATGGCGAGATAGGCGGGAACGTCAGGGACGCGCATCTTCAGACCTTGCATATCGGCACATTTGGCGATCGGCCGGTTTGAGGTGGTCTGCCGCGTGCCATAATAGGTGGTGGCCGTTATGTGATGGCCTGACTTTTCCTCGTAGCCCTTGGTCAACGCCTTGTAGACGTCGCTTTTGGTGTATTTCAACAAATGGTCGGCGTCGCGGAAGGTATACGGGAAATAGGTGACGCCGATCGGCGGATATTCGCGCGCCGCAAAGCTCGACCCGGAAATGATGATATCGACCGTGCCGAGCGTCAGGCCCTGGTTTATATCCGCTTCCTTACCGAGCTGCGAGGCCGGAAAGACGTCGACGGTGTAGCGGCCCTGGGTGCGCTTCTTAATCTCCTCCGCTGCCCACACGGACTCGGTATGGAAGGGTTCCGACGTCTCATACACGTGGGCCCATTTCAGAGCTGTCTGCGCCGAGGCCGAAGCCAAAGGCATAGCGATTGCTGCGATCGCACCGAGTAGAATTCCGTATTTTCTCAGCATTGTGTTCCTCCCTGAGGTTGGATTTGACTGCTCCGACCGGATCTCCCCCCGGCCGACTGCTAGACCTTTTAGTTTGAGCATCGGTTTTTCCCAAAACCGGTTCCCACCCCCGGGTCGGGCCCGAGGGCAGGCTTTTGGGTCCGATGCTCTATTCCGCGACCTCCCTGGCCGCGGATTTCTCACCGAAATTGCGTGAGAATCTCAGTTGCGACTGACGCAGATGTTCCTGCATGGCGGCTTTGGCCCTTTCAGGGTCGCGCGCCGCGATCGCGTCGCGCACCGCGCGATGCTCCTCCGCGGCGACCCGCCAGGAATCCCTGTTCTCGAAATAGCTCGACAGGCGTTCGAAATATGGGTTCATGCGCTGGTCGAAAAGCTCGCCGATGCAGCGCACCAGGACGGCGTTTCCGAGAACGCCCGCCACCATCGTATGGAACTCTCGGTCGAGCGCGATCGTCATCCTGGTCGGGTGAGGTATGTCCTCCATGCGGCGCAGCACGTCGTCCATATGTTCGATGTCGATCGGCCGAACATGGAGGGCGGCTTCGGCGGCGATCGCCCCTTCGAGGAACTCGCGCGCCCGCAACAGCTCGAACGGGCCTTCATCCATCTCTGCCGTCAAAACGTCGGCCCGCGGCGGTTCGGTGACATAGATGCCGGAACCGACGCGAATGCGTATGCGCCCCTCGACCTCGAGCGCGATCAGCGCTTCACGGACGGTGGGGCGGGAGATGCCCAGCTGATCGGCCAGTTCGCGCTCGGTCGGTAGGCGATCGCCGACTGCGAATTCGCCCGCGTCGATCAGCTGCCTGAGCTGGTCGGCGATCTGTCGGTAAAGTCGACGCGGTTCAACGGCCTGGATCGGCATTGTTACCCAGTTCCACCTCACCGGAATCATCTGGCTGATCCCGGATCGGTAAATTGGTCTGACCTATTGATCAAAAGTGCCGGGAAAAAAGCAAAGAGTCAAGGAGCAGCCCTTGGAACTCATTCTCTGTCATTTTCTTGGAAGCAAGGATCGGCGATTTGGCTGGGCGGCAACTCTTGACCTTCCAGCAACTGGAAAGCTTATGTCCATGGTTTCGAGGAGATAACTGAAGCCGCCGCAGATGATCCGGAGAGGCAATGCCAGACTAGGTCAGTGGAGAGAAAACCGACAGGAGTTCTGCAGTGTTCGTACAGCCCGTCGACTACTTCCTCGCATTCTGGTTCGTTCTTGCTGGCCTGAGCACGGCTTACGTGGCGTGGGATCAGTTCCGCAACAATCCCGAACCCGTGGTGATGAAATGGGGCTTCATCCTAGTCACGCTCTATATGGGACCGCTGGGGCTGCTGATTTACGTGCTGGCCGACAAGGAGCCGCGGCCAGGCGAACACGAGGCGTTCACTAAGCCGCTCTGGAAGCAAGGCGTCGGCTCGACGATCCACTGCGTCGCCGGAGACGCCACCGGCATCATCCTCGCGGCGGCAATCACCGCCGCTCTCGGGCTGCCGATGTGGATCGATCTCATCGTGGAGTATATTGCCGGGTTCGCATTCGGCCTGTTCATCTTCCAGTCGCTGTTCATGAAATCGATGATGGGCGGCACCTATTGGGAGAATGTCCGCAAGAGCTTCATGCCGGAATTCATCAGCATGAATTTCATGATGGCGGGCATGGCGCCGGTCATGAGCTTTCTGATGATGGGCAGCGACATGCGGGCCATGGAGCCGACCGAGCTTCTGTTCTGGGGCGTCATGTCGTTCGGCGTGATCGTTGGCTTCATCACCGCATATCCTGCCAACGTATGGATGGTGGCCCGTGGCCTGAAGCACGGGCTGATGACCGAACGCGAACCGGAATTCGACAAGGCGAGGGAAGGCGGGCGCGAGCACGTATATGGCGGCGCTGGAGCCGGGATGGCGGGGCACCGTCACGCTCACGCGCGCCTCGACGAACACGTCAACCCTGGACATGGCGGCCCAGGTGGCAACCCTGGGGCCGGCCATCATGGATCCGGCCATGGCTCCTCCCACGGCAATGGGGGAGGCGGGTCGCGTGGTCCGCATGGCGGTCACGGGATGGAGCCGGATGCAACTGTGCCGCAACTCGCGGCCTTCGGCGGCGTTTCCGTGCTTGCGCTGGCGCTCGGCATGATCGCTCCGGCCAATTGGGTGAATCTCACCCTCAGCGCGCGAGACGTAGGCGGCGCCATCATGCCGCCCGGCATGATCATGGACCGCGACACGCCGGCCGCAGCGATGCTGGACATGGCCGCCGTGCATCCTCGCCTGATCACGGCCAGCCATGGCCTGGAGGTTCGCGGCGACCGGGAACCGGAAGCCAGGATGGAGAACGGGGTAAAGGTGTTCGACTTGGAAACCTCGGTCATCCGCTGGGCGATCCTGCCGGACGTGAAAGTCGACGCCTATGCGATCAACGGGCAGGTTCCCGGCCCGCGGCTGCATATCCGGCAAGGCGACCGGGTGCGCATCAATGTGACGAATCGGCTGCCGGAGAGCACGACCATCCATTGGCACGGGTTGATCCTGCCGAACGAAATGGACGGCCCGGCCGAGATCACGCAGGAGCCGATCCCGCCCGGCGGCAGCTACCGATACGAATTCACGGCGGGCCAATCGGGGACCTACTTCTATCACTCGCATGACCATGTCGATCGCCAGCAGGCGCTCGGACTCTACGGCGCACTCATCATCGATCCCGCCAATCCCCAGGAGGAGATTGCGGCCGACCACGACTATGTTATTCAGCTTCAGGAATGGCTGATGCGTGAGGGCCTGACTTTTCCGCCGATGCCGATGGACGGCGGGCAGCCGAATTATTTCACCATCAACGGCCGAGCCTATCCGTCAACGGACACGATCAGGATGAAGGTCGGCGAAACGCTGAAAGTGCGCTTCATCGGCACCAATAATGGGTTTATCCACCCCATGCACATCCATGGCGGTCCATTCGAAGTTGTCGCCCGCGACGGCGAGACTATCCCTGAGTCGGCACGATTCCTTGCCGATACGGTCAACGTCGGACCCGGGCAACGCTACGATGTCGTCTGGCAGGCACGCCGGCCCGGAAAATGGCTGATCCACTGCCATATCGGGCATCATACGACCAACAACAATGTCGAAGAGAAGGGCGGTGGCGGACTGATGGTCGTGATCGATGTGCAACCCTGAAACCCGCTTCGCAAGGCGAAACATAGATGGATGTGTTTGCCGTATACGGCGGCCTGTTTCTTGCTGCCTTCGCCGCAGCCACCATCCTTCCGGCGCAGTCGGAGGCCGCCCTTGCAGGGCTCCTCGCTACACATTCCTTCTCGCCCGCAATGCTGGTTGTTGTCGCCAGCATAGGCAACGTCCTGGGCTCGGCGGTGAACTGGGGTCTTGGTCGAGGGATCGAGCGCTTCCAGGACAAGCTTTGGTTTCCCCTGCGTCCCGCGACGCTCAACCGCGCCACGAACTGGTATCGCCGTTATGGTAGATGGTCGCTCTTGTTAAGCTGGATGCCGTTCATCGGCGATCCGCTAACCGTGGTCGCTGGGCTTTTGCGCGAGCCGCTATGGAGCTTTGTCGCAATCGTCGCCGTCGCGAAGGTTTCGCGTTATCTGGTCGTCGCCGGGGCGGTGCTGAGCCTGACGTAAAACCGAAATCGCGGACATCGCAGCAGGCAGTTGCGTTCACTTTTGGTTGCACTGCAACAAAGCGGCCGCGGCGACCTTGACAAATCAGACGAACAATTGTCGGAAGGGTGCGATGACGACTCTTGGTCGAATTGCGATCCTAGAAAACGTACCGCTCCGAGCAATGCTGGCGGTCGTGTTCCTGGTCATGTCGGCTCTTCAGCCTGGTCTGTTCGCCACAGCCAATGCCACGGGCTTTCACGCCGGGGCGGATCTCCAGGCCGAGACACCCGCACACGATATGGGCGATCACGGCGCCACGGCGGACGACGCGGGTACGTCTGAGCATCATCACGGCGCCAAGCAATCCGCCGACAAGAGCTGTGAAGTCCATTGCGCGCCGGCAAATGCGGTGCCGGTCGATTGCCCTGACTTGGAGCATGTTGTCTCCCGCTGCTTTGCGCCCGTCGTTGCCGTCACTTTGCCGCTCGGCGAATACACAGCGCTCATAAGGCCTCCCAAACATCTGAACTGACGCGCCCTTTCGGGGCGTTCGCGCGCAGCGTCGGGAATCCGTTCCCGCGCGGCCAAACGCATACGTCAAGCTTCAGGTCTACAATGAAAATCGCAAGCTTCGCGATGCTCGCATCGCTGTTAGTTGCAGGATGTGCGGCAACCACGCCGCCGGACATCCTTCCCACCTTCAATCCGGCCGATCCCGCGATGGGCGTCCGTGATACGCACTACCATCCGGCCGTCGTCGACTATCGCCACCGGGAGCCAGTGGATCCGCAGAATTGGCGGCGTCTCAATCAAGAACGCTCCCCTGCGAACCCAGGAGCCGGATCATGAAGCGGCGGTTCCTGACCATGGCTACGGTCGCAGCCATGCCCCTGATTACGGCGGGATGCACCACCACCGGCGCCCTTGACGGTATTTCCGATCCCATGGCCGGCTTCACGACGGTCGCGGCACGTGCCGAATCCGTGACCGGCAAGAAAACCGTCTGGGTGCAATCCAGCGAGGAAGCGCGGACGGTTTCAGAGCGCGTGAAGCGCCTCGTCCAGAAGAAGACGATCGGCCCGGACACCGCGGTGCAGGTCGCCTTGCTCAACAACAAGGGCCTCCAGGCCGCCTATGCGGAGATCGGCCTGTCGGCGGCCGACATGTGGCAGGAAACGATGCTCGTCAATCCGACGATCTCGGTCGGCTTGATCGGCGTCGATCCTGTGCGGACGATTGAGGGAGCGGTGGTCAACAACATCCTTGCTCTGGCGACCCACAAGCGGCGCGTCGCAGTCGCGGATGCACGTTTCCGTCAGGCGCAGCTTCGCGCCGCCGAAGAAACGATACGGCTGGCCGCGGACACGCGGCGGGCCTGGATCAATGCTGTCTCGGCCTGGGAGAGCGTCTCCTATTTGAATAAGGCCCAAGCCGCCGCCGACGCTGCCTCCGAACTCGCTCAAAAACTTGGAGAAACGGGCGCCTTCACAAAGACCGGCCAAGCCCGCGAACACGTCTTCTATGCCGAGATCACCGGTCAGGCGGCGGAGGCGCGGCTCGCTGCCCGGACTGCCAAGGAACAGCTCACCCGGCTGATGGGTCTATGGGGACCGGACGTCGATTACTCAGTCCCCAACATGCTTCCAGCCTTACCGAAAGGCGCCAAAGCCAAACGCGCGATCGAGGCGGAGGCGCTAAGAAATCGCATCGACCTTGAGATCGCGAAACTCGAGCTGGAGGCGCTGGCGAAATCCTACGGTCTGACCGAGGCGACGCGCTACGTCACCGACCTGGAACTTCTTACTGGGGTGGAAGTGGAACGCGAGGAGGCGGAAGAAGGCGGAACCGAGACGAGCACCTCCCCCATCCTCGAGCTGGAGTTCGTCATCCCTATCTTCGATACGGGCAAGGCGCGCATGCGCAAGGCTGAACTCGCCTACATGCAGGCTGCCAATCGGCTGGCGGAAAAAGCGGTGAACGTCCGCTCCGAGGCGCGGTCGGCCTATGACGGATATCGTTCGACCTATGACATTGCCCGGCACTATCGCAACAGTGTCGTGCCTCTTCGAACTAAAATCGAGGAAGAGTCCGTCCTCACCTATAGCGGCATGATCACCAACACGTTCGAGCTTCTGGCAGACACCCGCGCGAAAATCAGTTCGATCATGCTTTCCCTCAACGCCAAGCGCAATTTCTGGCTCGCCGACGTCAATCTCGGAACCGCCGTCTACGGTGGAGGCGCATCGGGCGCCGGTGGCGGCGACGCCCCGGCCGTAGCCGAGGCCGGCGCCGAAGGCCACTGAACCCAAGGAGAACAATAGATGCTTTCAAGACGTCAGTTACTAGGCGCGGGAGCCCTGCTCGCCGGCGCTACGGCATGGACCAAGACTTCGGCGATGGGCTTGCCGGAGGCTCCGATCATGGAATCCCCGGACATGCAGCCGCCGATCTTTCCGACGAGCGGGCCGGACTACCAGCCGGTGGTGACGCTCAACGGCTGGACCCTTCCGCATCGCATCAACAACGGCGTGAAAGAATTCCATCTCGTCGCCGAGCCCGTCGAACGGGAGCTGGCGCCCGGCTCGACTGCGTATCTGTGGGGCTACAACGGTCAATCCCCCGGTCCGACGATCGAGGCGGTCGAGGGCGACCGGGTCCGCATCTTCGTGACCAACAAGCTCCCCGAGCACACCACCATCCATTGGCACGGCATGATCCTGCCAAACGGCATGGATGGCGTGACAGGACTGACCCAGCCTGGAATCCCGTCTGGCAAAACCTTCGTCTACGAGTTCGACCTCGTGAAGAGCGGGACCTTCATGTACCACCCGCACGCCGACGAAATGGTCCAGATGGCCATGGGCATGATGGGCTTCTTCGTCATTCATCCCAAAGACCCGAAATTCATGCGCGTGGACCGCGATTTCGTGTTCCTGCTGAACGCCTTCGACATCGAACCGGGGTCATACGTCCCGCGCATCATGGAGATGACGGATTTCAATCTCTGGGGCTGGAACAGCCGCGTCTTTCCGGGGATCAGTCATCTTCCGGTGGCAAAGAACGACCGCGTCAGGGTTCGGGTGGGCAACCTGACGATGACCAACCATCCGATCCACATGCATGGCTACGACTTCGAGGTGACCTGCACTGATGGCGGCTGGGTCCGTCCGGAGGCGCGGTGGCCGGAGGTGTCGATCGACATTCCGGTCGGCGCCATGCGGGCGTACGAGTTCGAAGCCAAATATGAGGGCGACTGGGCGATCCATTGCCACAAATCGCACCATACAATGAACGCGATGGGCCACGACGTGCCCACCTTCATCGGCGTCGACAACTCGAAAGTCACCGACAAGATCCGCCGGGTCCAGCCGGAATACATGGCCATGGGTGACCGCGGCATGGCCGATATGGGCGAGATGGAGATGCCGCTTCCCGACAACACCATCCCGATGATGACGGGATGGGGACAGTTCGGCGCGATCGAGATGGGCGGCATGTTCTCGGTCGTGAAGGTCCGCGAGGGCCTGTCCGCGAACGATTACGCCGATCCCGGCTGGTACCAGCATCCGGAAGGAACCGTTGCTTATGAGTGGACGGGTGACGTTCCCGCCGCCGCAAAGTCAGGTGACGCAAAAACGATGGCTCCGGCAGCGCACGGCAGCCACGGAAAACAGGGATGAAATGCCCACCGTCTCAAACCCCAACAAACAGAGAAAGACCAGCATGAAACGAATGATGATCGCGGCCATGATGATGGCAGTCGTTCCCGGCGCGGCTTTAGCCGGGGGAAATCACAGTGGCGGCCACGGTGAGGCCGCGTCAATGGAAATCGGAACGCCCGGCAAGAAAGCACAAGCAAAACGGACGGTTAACATAACCATGACGGAAAAGGACGACGGGGCAATGGTTTTTGAACCAGCCCTGTTGAAAGTCAAGAAGGGCGAGACGATCCGCCTAAAGTTCGTGAATAAGGGCGAAGGAGATCATGAGTTCGTCATGGATCAGTACGCCGCGGTCATGGAACACAAGGCGGTAATGGAGAAGTTCCCAGAGATGGAACATGCCGATCCGAACTCGATCCGACTTGCCCCGGGCGCGTCTGGCGAGATCATCTGGACGTTCGCCAACGCTGGCGATTTCGCGTTCGCTTGCCTTATTCCCGGACACTACGAGTCAGGCATGAAGGGCGACATCAAGGTCGTCGCTCCCTGATTTCTCGTCAACTCTGAGCAAACAGAAGGATATCTGAAATGAAATCGTTCGTGAAAATCACCGCCGCCGCGACCATCGCGCTCGCATTTGCTACCGCGACCCTGGCTGCCGAATATACCAAGGGCGAGGTCACCAAGGTCGACACGAAACAGAAGAAGATCACGATCAAGCACGAAGAACTCACGAACCTCGGCATGCCGGCGATGACAATGGTTTTCGTGGTCGCCGATGATGCGATGCTCGACAAAGTCAAGGAAGGTCAAGCGATAGAGTTCGTCGCGGACCGTGTGAACGGGCGCATTACGGTCACGGAAATCAAGTAGGCGAGGTGCGGTAGCGGGCCGTCGGAAATGTCGGCCAGCGCCGCCCGTGGCTGCTAAGATCCATTTTGGGCCGTCGGGTGACGCACTGTCGGAGCCGAGGACAAGTGCTTTTCGCCTTTCGGAAAGCATTCGGAACGTGCTGGGCCGTATCATCAGTTCGCAGCTTGGCCGCGAGATGCGCTTCAGACGGGACATGCTCCGATAAATCCCGCGAAATCAAACTGCGTCACGATCGTCTGTTGGGACGGTCGATGATCCCTGCTGCCCATTTGGAGGCCAATGTTTGTGGCCCCGAAGCCAAGGACGCGGTCCGCGCCGATGGGTTCACCTATTGAGAAGTCGAGCTGAATACCGATGACATCTAGCAATCGCGCTCGAACCGAGATCGGCGGCCTTATTTCGGAGGTCGAACAGCGCAACGAACTACGCACCGCGCTCTGGCGTTTCGTGGCCTTGTTCGTGTTCGCGCTCTCTGTCGCGCTCGAACCGGACATCGTTAATCACGAGATTCACGTTACCCTGCTGAGCGCCTACGCCGCGATTACCTTTGTAGCTGTGGGCCTGGTGATAACGAGGTTGTTCCGCCCGTGGCTGAATTGGGTCTATGTCGCGGTAGACGCGTCCCTTGTCATCTATCTGACCGCCGAGCATCTTCTTGACCCCACCTCCCCTTTGGTCGATGCACTGGCAACGCCAAGCCTCGTGATCGCGTTCGTGCTTCTTTCACACGCAAGCATGCGCATGCGCGCAGGGCCGGTTGCCGCCTTTGCAATCCTTGTCATTCTCGGTTCCTTGGCCGTCGCCTTGTTGCCGGTTTGGGAGGACGGTTTTGAGGCCATTTTCCGCGTCTCTTGGGAGGAAGTTCAGGCGGCGGTAGTTCGCCTTGCGGCTTTCACCGTCGTCGCGGCGATCCAGATCGTTTTGGTACTCGACATCCAGCGGCTGGTGCAAGAAGCGGTCGCAAGTTCGAGCGAGCGGGCGAACTTGGCCCGCTTCTTTGCTCCCGAGACGGCCGAGCGCCTGGCGACGGGGGGTGCACATCTCGGCCTTCGCCGTCAGGAGGCGGCAATACTGTTCGTCGATATCCGAGGCTTCACCGGACTCGCCGAGACGATGCCGCTTGAGGAGATTGCCATCCTCCTCACCGAATATAGGCGGCGGGTGACGCAAGCCGTATCGGGATGTGACGGGATCGTGGATAAATTCATCGGCGATGGCGTCATGGCTGTGTTCGGGTTTCCTTTGCCACTCCCGACCGCCGCGCTCCGGGCCTTCGAATGCGCGGTCGAGTTGTCCAACTTTCTCGAGCTATGGAGCGAGAAAAGGATGCGCGACGGCGGGGATCCCCTAACTTTCGGGGTTGGCGTTCACTTCGGCCACGTGATCGGAGGCGTCATACCCGGAGAACTGCATAGTGAGTACACAGTAATTGGCGATTCAGTGAATCTGGCCGCACGGCTTCAGGCCATGTGTAAGCTGACGGATGCCCGCATCGTCATCTCGGACGAACTCGCCTGCAAACTGCCGCGGCATTTGAGGACGCCTGAGTGGCAAACGCTGAGGGCTGCAACCGTCCCGGGCCGATCTGAAACCGTCGACGTCCATCTGCTGCCGATGCAGGCGTCAAGGATACAAAGTTACCAACCACAGGATCCCGACCGGAACGCTTCACGGCCGAACGATGCGCCGCGAAGTGTGCGGCCTGTTACGGCGACGGTCAGGTCAGAACCTAATCGGCAGCATCAAGGGCATAAGCCGCTATGATTGGTTGGAGATCGGATGATCCGGTGACCTCACGTCACGGATATCATGACGAGGGGACCGCGCAAATTGTCATCCAGAGGCTTTCTTTCCAATCATCGTGTCCGGAGCGGTTGAGAGGAAGAGCCATGGGATATTTCCGCACGCCCACACTCACATATGCGGGATAATTACAGCGAACACGCGCACGATGCTTTCCCGTGTCTTCATACCTGATAGCGCCGCTTACGTCCGTCTCGGCCAAGCCAATAGCCACGTCAAAGTCATAGTCGCTATCTTGTGAGACGCTATTGCTCTGCACGCTGAGCTGGACCGACGTCGCATCGGGAAAATTGGCAGTGTAAAAGATCAGTTGCTCCCCCGTCATCGACGGCGTAGCCACCAACACGCCGGCAACAAACCCAATGGCGCGCATTTCCTCCTCCCGAGGATCAACTGACTACCATCTTTTGCACAAATATCCGAATCGATTCTCTGTCCGGCAGCGGGTCCCGAGGCATTCAGAAGGGCCGGATTTTCTTTGAGAACAAGTTCCGGTTCTTCAGATGACAACCGCGGAAACGAGGACGCGGGGCCGAACCTCGCACCCTCGGACGACTATGCTTCTAGGCCGCCATTTTCCAGCAGCTTTCTGCACAGCGACGGCAGGCATCGACGCATTCCTGCATGTCGCCGAGGCGCTCGCAGTCCTCCGCACATTCGCTGCAGATCTCTGCGCATTCGCCACAGGTATGCTTGTGGTGCTCGGAACCGATGAGCATGAAATGCGCCGATGTCCGACAGATCTCGGCGCACGCTATCATGGGCGTGGCTGTTTCGAGCCGTGCCCTGCCCCTGCTCCCAACGTGGATGGGCACGGGGCAAGCCTTCGTGTGAATGCTCAACTATGTCCATCGTCAGGCCGAGAGTGGGGGTGAGATGTTCGGCCGATCACTCGGACCCAATGGGTTGCGGTCTACAACCCTTGCGAAATCACCCTATTGGCATCCCATACCTGCGCCTCGCCGGTGCCGGAGGAAACTACTGGCGTTCTCGCATTTCCCGCCGAATTCCAACAGCAAGAAGCCCTATGCTCACTATCACCAGCATCACCTCGATGAACAAAGCCGATTGACCAGGGACCGCTCGATGTAGCCGGAGGATCCAATGGAACACGATATTATCAACAATGCCCAGAGCGCCGATTGCCATTAAGGCACCGTTGATCGCGGCGCTGTTTCGTTCATTCATGTCAGGTGCTCATTGCTTCCCAAGATCAGGCTCTTGGCCGGTGTTTCTGAGCATCAACCTATTATGGCGCAGTGCCTCGGTTATGCCACCTCCTGTGCCGCACTAGCGGAGCCGCATCTCGGCGGATAGATCGACGGCCGACATATTCGGAATACCCGCGCTCCAGCCATCGAGCGGGATCAGAGACCGAAACTCTCGAGCGATTTGGGTGGCTTCATAACGCCCACCGCTGTCTTGGTCAGCGACGGACAGCGCTCGCCCGGACGAGACCGACCAGGAAATGCTGCATCTGCTGCATGTGCTGCGACAGCGCACGCTGCTCATGCTGCTTGCGCCATCCGTATCGGTTGATGCGCGTAGCTTGTAGCGACACCGCCACAGGCACGAGCAACACCTGCAGGCCACCAGACCGCGTGGGTCAAGATTGAGCGCCTCAGCCCGACATGCGCGAAGGAGCGGGGCGGACACGTGCGTCTCCCCCTTCGACGGCACCACGAAACGGACGGTAGACAACTGCCGCTTCGAGGACTTGGGAACCGAGATGTGATCCGACCGGGGTCAATACCGGAACCGCACGGGCGCCATTTTCCGCGCTGATGCATTCAGGCCATCAAAACCATGCCCAGTAAATATTGGAAGGGCCAATCCCGACGCAGTAACTATCCAGCACAACCAACGGGGTCGTCCGGGCTGCAAAGGGATAAGAAACATGTGCGAATTATTGAAAGTCACTACTTTGATGACACTGGCGGTCGCGACCGGGGCGATTGCATCTGCGACCAAAGTGCAGGCCGCCGATGCGACAGCCTTCTCGATCACGATCAGAAATGTGAGTGGCGCCACTACGCTTGCGCTGCCAGATGGCAAAGCGACCTCCGCACCTATCGCGCCCGGGCTCTATGCCGTGGTCAGAGGCGACGCGAAACTTTTCACACCGAATGAAGCGGCAGGTCACTCCCTGGAAAGTCTCGCCGAAGATGGCGATGCAGCGGCACTGCTGGCCGCCATCAAGTACATGGATGGTGTCGTGACCGCTGATATGTTCGCCCCTGGGCTGCCTCTGACGGTCAAAGCCCAGCCGGGTGACCGCTTCGTATTTGCCTCGATGTTCGTCCAGTCGAATGACAAATTCGTCGCGACAGATTCCAATGACATCGACCTGTTTGAGGGTCAGGATCCTATAGCCGGCGATCTAACGTCGAAGGTAGTTCTGTGGGACGCTGGAACGGAAAAGGACGAAGCCCCGGGAGCAGGACCAAACCAGGCCCAGAGGCAAGCCGGACCCAATACGGGCCCCGATGAGCGTGGGGTGGTTCGAGCGGCAGACGACGGATTTACCTACCCTGCGATTTCCGATGTCATTCAGCTCACGGTTCTGCCGCGAGGAGTGAAATCGAAGTCGGGCTCTTAGCTCGGCATCGGTAAGAAGTTTGAAAGCGTCTCGACCTGGATAGCTGCACAAGGCTCCAGCGAAATTATGCCGGAATGCCCGATCATCCGAGGCTTTGCCCCTGAAGGCAGCATTAGCGCATCACGCTACTGCAGCAGTTGCTCAAGATCGTTGGTATCGGACAGGCCCCTGTCGATCGCGAAGCTGTGACATTTTGGTGAGCGCCTTTTCAATCGGAGCGCGTTATGGCAGACTTTCCATGATGATCCTGCTGCCACCCATCGATCGACTGCTGGTGTTTTTTGCGGTTCTCGGGCTCCTGCTCGGGCCGTTCGCGTCTTTCATGGCCGGCCCAGCAACGGCGGCACCGGTGGTAATGGAAATGGCGGAGGGCATGCCCTGTCCGGATAGTCCGCCAGCGCTGCCGGATTGTGACAAGGACTGTCCGCTGGTCGCGCTGTGCATGACGGTATTCACCTCCACGGTGGCGTCCGTCGACGATTCATTGGCCATTCCTCCGATCATCGGAAGCAAGATCCCGCCGCATGGATATTCTCCCGGCGCTTCGCTTCACCACGAGCCCCATCCCAGACCTCCAAAAGCCTGAGCCATCGTCTGCGGCGCCTTGACGCCGCCCATGCCGTGCGAGGTTCGCGCGGAGATGAGGTGTGGCTTTTCGCCACGAGATGGCATGCGCCGGCAACGTTCCGGCAACAAAAGGAAATTGGAAATCATGGGAATTCAGCTCAATTGGCGCGCCCTTGCCGGAGCGCTGGCCGCAATCATTGTCGCGACCGCTTTCGGGCCCGCGAAAGCCGGCAGCGCCGACTACGCGTTCGAACTCATCGAGACCGAGGTCAAGCAAAGCGAAAGCGCCACGGTGGCCGTACGGCTCGTCGACAAGAAAACCGGCGGTCCGGTAGCCGACGCCGTCATCTTCGCCACGCGCATGGACATGGCGCCGGACGGCATGGAGGCGATGACGACGTCGATCGAGGCGATACCTTCGGACCAGCCCGGCGTCTATCGCTTCAAGACCAACTTGATGATGCCGGGCGGCTGGCAGTTCTCGGTCGCGGCCAAGATCCAGGGCGAACCGGACACGGTCGAAAGCAAGCTCGTCTTCAAGGCCGTGCCATGAAGCGGATTGCCACGGCATCCTTCTTCCTTATCGCCCTCGCGGCGGCAGGGACTGGAGGATATTGGGCTGGGCTCCGCGGCTACGCGGCGCCCAGCCTGGAATCATTCATCGCGGCTTGGTCGCAGGAACGTCCTGCTCCACCCAAAGCTGCGGGGCCGGTTATCTACTTCCGGCATCCCGATGGTGAGCCGGTCTATTCGGCGAACTCACGGCGGACGGAAGATGGCCGCGATTTCAAAGCCGTCCATGCGAGCGAGGACGTGAGCTTTGGGCCAACCGCTGCAACAGCGCCCGCAGAGGCGGTCAACTCCGCGGGGGAAAAGCGCATTCGCTACTACCGCAATCCCATGGGCCTGCCCGATACCTCGCCCGTCCCGAAGAAGGACTCCATGGGGATGGATTACATTCCCGTCTACGAAGGCGAGGAAGACGACGGCTCGACAGTCAAGGTCTCGACAGGCAAGCTGCAGCGAACAGGGGTCAAGACCGGGGCGGCGACACGCAGCGTTGTCGTTCGCCCGGTGCGCGTGCCTGGAACCGTTCAGCTCGACGAGCGGCGGATCAGTGTCGTTTCGACACGGACCGAAGCCTTCGTGGAAGAGGTCGCGCAGGTGACCACGGGCGAAGTCATTGCCCAAGGCCAGCCGCTTGTCCGGTTTTATTCGCCGGAAATTGCCGCCGCCGGCGCGCAGTATGCCACGGATTTGAACAACGGCCCGGGCGGCGCAGCAGCCAGCGGCAGTCTGCAGCGGCTGGAGAACCTGGGTGTTCCCGCCGAAGCGGTTGCCGAAATCAGGAAAACCCGCAAGGTGCCGATTACGGTAACCATGACGGCGCCTCGCGGCGGCGTGGTGCTGGAGCGCATGGCGGTCGACGGCATGAAGGCGGAGCCCGGGGAGGCCTTGTTCCGCATCGCCGACATCTCCACCGTCTGGGTGGTGGCGGACGTTCCGGAGTATGAACTGGGCTCGATCCGTGTCGGCGCCGAGGCGACGATCCGCATCCGCAGCAAGCCCGGTATGGTCCTCAACGGTAAGGTCGGGCTGATTTACCCGCAGGTTGATACGCAGACCCGGACGACGCGCGTTCGCATCGAAGTACCCAATGCCGACCGTTTCCTGCTCGCCGACATGTACGCGGACGTGGAAATCGCAGCAGGCGCGGGCGAGCCGGTTGTCACAGTTCCCGACAGCGCGGTCATCGATACCGGCGAACGCCAGGTCGTCATCATCAACAAGGGGGAGGGCAGCTTCGAGCCGCGAGAAGTCAAGGTCGGCATGCGCGGCCAAGGGGTGACCGAAATCCGCAAAGGCGTCGAGGAAGGCGAGCAAGTAGTGACTTCCGCCAACTTCCTGATCGACGCAGAAAGCAATCTCAAAGCCGCGCTGAGCGCACTGACGCCGGCGGAGACGAAGCCATGATCGCCAAGCTCATAGCCTGGTCGGCGCGCAATCTCGTTCTGATCTTCGTCGCGACCGCATTGACAGTGGGGGCCGGCGTCTACGCGCTGCGAACGCTGCCCCTCGACGCGATCCCGGATCTCTCAGACGTTCAGGTGATCGTGCTGACCGATTATCCGGGCCAGGCACCGCAGGTCGTGGAAGACCAAGTCACCTATCCGCTGACGACCTCCATGTTGACCGTTCCCCGGTCGAAAGTGGTGCGCGGCTTTTCGTTCTTCGGGGTGTCCTTCGTCTACGTGATCTTCGACGACGGCACGGATCCCTATTGGGCGCGCAGCCGTGTCCTTGAATATCTCAGTGCAGCGGCAACGCGACTGCCCGAAGGGGTGACGCCGAGCCTCGGTCCGGATGCCACCGGCGTCGGCTGGGTCTACCAGTACGCCGTCGTCGCCAAGGAACTGTCGCTCGCCGAACTGCGGTCGCTGCAGGACTGGGTGGTTCGCTTCGCCGTATCCAAGGCCGAGGGCGTCGCCGAGGTCGCCAGCGTCGGCGGCTTCGTCAAGCAATATTCGATTGTCGTCGATCCATCGCGATTGAAAGCACAAGGCATCACGATTGGGGAGATCAGCGACGCGGTGAAGGCCAGCAACATGGATGTCGGCGGCCGCACGGTCGAGTTGTCGGAATTCGAATTCATGGTGCGCGGCCGCGGCTACCTGAAAGGCGTGGCCGATATTGAGAACATCGTCTTGAAGACCGAGCGCGGCGTCCCGTTGCGGCTCGGCGATGTGGCTCGCGTCGAGATCGTTCCCGACGAGCGGCGTGGCATCGCCGAGTTGAACGGGGAGGGGGAAGTCGCGAGCGGCATCGTACTGCAGCGGTTTGGCGCGAACGCTTTGACCGTCATAGAAAATGCCAAGGAAAAGATCGCGGAGATCTCCGGCAGCCTCCCGGAAGGCACCGAGATCATCCCCGTCTATGATCGCTCGAAGCTGATCGAATCAGCGATCGAGACCCTCAAATCGACGCTGGTCGAAGAAAGCATCGTCGTGGCGCTGGTCACGATTGTCTTCCTGTTGCATGTGCGAAGTGCGCTTGTCGCGATCATCATGCTGCCGGTCGGCATCCTGATGGCGTTCGCCGCCATGAAACTTCTCGGCCTCGGCTCGAACATCATGAGCCTCGGCGGCATCGCGATCGCCATCGGCGCCATGATCGATGCGGCGATCGTCATGATCGAGAACGCCCATAAACACCTCGAACGGGCGCCGCCGGGAAAACCCCGAATCGAGATCCTGACCGAGGCCGCAAGCGAGGTCGGGCCGGCGCTGTTCTTCAGCCTTTTGATCATCACCGTCTCGTTCCTGCCGATCTTCACGCTTGAAGCACAGGAAGGACGCCTGTTCGGGCCGCTGGCGTTCACCAAGACCTTCGCCATGGCTGCTGCCGCGCTCCTGTCAGTGACGCTCGTGCCAGCGTTGATGGTCATCTTCGTGCGCGGCAGAATCGTTCCCGAGCGCCGCAATCCGATCAACCGCTTTCTAATCTGGCTCTACCGGCCGCTGATAGCGGGCGTTTTGAAGGCAAAGACCCTGACGATCCTGTTGGCGATCGCCGCGCTGGCGGCAACCTACTGGCCGGCCCGGCAGATCGGCAGCGAGTTCATGCCGAATCTCGACGAAGGCACGCTGATGTACATGCCGACCACACTTCCTGGCCTGTCGGTCACCAAGGCCGCGGAGCTGATGCAGATGCAGGACCGGATCATCAAGTCCTTTCCGGAAGTGGAATCCGTATTCGGCAAGGCAGGCAGGGCGCAGACCGCCACCGATCCGGCGCCGACCGAAATGTTCGAGACGATCATCAATCTGAAACCGAAATCCGAATGGCGTCCCGGCGTCACCGTCGAAAGCCTGAAAAACGAGATGGATGCAGCGCTTCAGTTCCCAGGTGTGTCGAACGCCTGGACCATGCCGATCCGGGCGCGCATCGACATGTTGTCGACCGGCATCCGGACGCCGGTCGGTGTCAAGGTATTCGGGACCGACCTTCCCCAAATGGAAACGGTGGCGCGGCAGATTGAGGCCGTTCTCCGAGCCGTGCCCGGCACGTCGAGCGCTTATGCCGAACGCGTCATCGGTGGCTACTATCTCGACATCGTTCCGGACCGCGTCGCCCTCGGCCGGTATGGCCTGTCGATCGCTGATGTTCAGGATGTCATCTCATCGGCACTAGGGGCTGAGGTGGTTACTTCGGCGGTCGAGGGCCGCGAGCGCTACGGGGTTGCGGTCCGCTACCCGAGAGCGATGCGCAGCGATCCGCACTCGATCGCCAGCGACGTCCAGGTGGCGCTTCCGGGCGGCGGGTCAGTCCCGCTTGGCGAAGTGGCCAAGGTCGAGCTGACGCGCGGGGCGACTTCCATCCGGACCGAGAACGGCCAACTCGCGGTCTATATCTTCGTCGATATCGCCGGGCGGGATCTCGGCGGCTACGTCGCCGAGGCGCAAAGGGCGGTCGCCGGGGAAGTGGAAATGCCGCAGGGCTTTTCGGTCGCCTGGAGCGGCCAGTTCGAATATCTCGAACGGGCCGCAGCACGCTTGAAAATCGTCGTGCCGCTGACGCTCGTGCTCATATTCCTGTTGCTCTATCTCAATTTCAAGGCATTGACGGAAACGCTGATCGTCATGCTGTCGCTGCCCTTCGCGCTGGTCGGCGGCATCTGGCTGATGTGGTGGCTGGGCTTCAACATGTCTGTCGCGGTCGCGGTCGGCTTCATCGCGCTGGCCGGCGTCGCGGCCGAGACGGGCGTCATCATGCTGATCTATCTTGAGCAGGCGTTTGCAACCGCGAAAGCGAATTGCGCATTGCAGAATCGGTTGCTCGCCAGGTCGGACCTCCGTGCCGCGATCATGTACGGTGCGGTCGAGCGCGTACGGCCGAAGATGATGACAGTCGTCGCCATCATGGCGGGCCTCGTGCCAATCCTCTGGAGCACGGGCACCGGATCGGAGGTAATGCAGCGTATCGCCGTGCCGATGATCGGCGGCATGATCTCGTCGACGCTTTTAACTCTGATTGTCATCCCCGCGGTGTACGGCCTCGTGAAGGGCTGGCGCCTGCCGGAGCGGACCGTACACGAGAGCCAGTCTCAGCCGGTCGAGCTCAGGCTCGCGGCAGAATAGCAGACTCCATTTGTAGTAACCCAACCAAACCAGGGGAGCCCGCAAACATGCGTCGGGATGGACTTCATTCCCACAATCATCCGATGACGATGACGTGAAGTAGCAATGCACCCAAGCTGACTTGTTTTCGGCACAGTTTAAGGCGATCCTTGGTCCGCTATGAGGCACTGGCCGGTTCGACAGGTTTTCGTCTTCTTCCTCGCCGTCTTTGTGACGGCGGGTGTCACTTCGTCTTATGTCCAGGCTTCCGACATGGCGGCAAAAATGGCGTCCGACATGGGCGCGATGGACAATGGCGATTGCAAAGCGTGTCTGCCGACGGGCGGCGGCAACGGCAAGGCCATGATCTGCATCAGCGGCTGCGTAACGCCGGTCCTTGCTGTACTTCCGCAGGCAGAGCCCATGGCGATCGGTGAAGTGCCGATCTCCTTCACGGCGCTTCATCAGTCGTTCCATGGCACAGAGCCGCCTCCCAATCCCGGTCCTCCCCGAACCACCGACATCGTCTGACGCTCCGGCTGCTGCCTGTCGCAGCTTAGCCGAGCGAAAGAACGCGTCTTTGCACTCTTCCTGATCGGACGGGTGTTCCCGGCAGTCAAGGCCGACGGCGCGTTCTCTGATCCACGATGATCGGAAGGGTCGAACGTGAGTATCGATTTCAGGCATCCCATATCGCGCCGAAGCCTGCTCCTGGCGGGAGCCGGGCTGGCGCTTGCGGCGCCGCTGCGGTCGTGGCCAGCGCGTGGCGCTGCTCCCAAGGAGATTCGCCTCACGGCTGAACCGGCGCGCGCGCAGCTTGCCGGCGCAGACCAGCCGCCATCTGATGTATGGGCATATGACGGCAGGATTCCCGGCCCGACACTCCGCCTTCGCCAGGGTGAGGCGGTTCGCTTCCTGGTCGAGAACCGCCTCGACCAGGATACGACCGTCCACTGGCACGGTATCAGGCTGCCAAATGCGATGGACGGCGTGCCGGGCCTTACACAGCCGCCGATCAAGCCGGGCGAATCCTTCCTCTACGAGTTCACACCGCCCGACGCCGGAACCTTCTGGTACCATCCGCACGCCAACAGTCTGGAGCAGTTGGGCCGCGGCCTCGCCGGCGCATTGATCGTCGAGGAACCGGAGCACATTCCCGTCGACCGCGACGTTCTCTGGGTTCTCGCGGACTGGCGTATCGATGAACAGGGCGAGATCGCGCCCGGCTTCGGCAACATGATGGAAGCCGGAATGTCGGGAAGGGTCGGCAACACGGTTACGCTGAACGGCACCATCCCAGCCGATCAGCCCGTCCGCGCTGGTGAGCGGCTCCGGCTCCGGCTCCTGAATTTCTCACTGGCACGCATCATGGCGCTGCGCTTTGAGGGACATGATCCCGTGATCATCGCGCGCGACGGTCAGCCGTGCGATCCGCACCAGCTCGATGATGGCCGCCTGCTGCTCGGTCCCGCCATGCGCGCCGACCTTCTCCTCGACATGCAAGGCGAACCAAATCGTCGCTATCGGATCACCGACGACTTCTACCAGGGGCTCGGATACGAGCTGACCCGGTTCGCTTATTCGGACGAGCCGCCGCTTCGGACGAACACGCCGGAGCCGATCCGGCTCGCACCCAATCCCCTGCCGGAACCCGACCTGGCGGCTGCCGAACGTCGCGAGCTGACCCTGGAGGGCGGCATGATGAGCCGCATGATGGGCATGGGCGGCATGATGGGCGGCGGCATGATGGAAGGCGGCGATATGATGCATGGCATGGGCGGGATGTCCGGCATGGGGCGGGCCGTCTGGTCGATCAACGGCACGTCCATGACAGGCGACGGTCACGCGGGCATGGCGCCGCTGTTCAACCTAGTGCGCGGGAAGAGCCACCTCGTCACGATACGCAACCGGACCGCATGGTGGCATCCAATCCACCTGCACGGTTTCAGCTTCCGGGTGCTGACGCGCAACGGATCTCCCGTTCCGCATAACCAGTGGGCGGATACGATGCTTCTTGCACCCGAGGATGTGGTCGAGATCGCCTTCGTCGCTGACAATCCCGGAGACTGGATGCTCCACTGCCATATCACCGACCACCAGACGGCGGGCATGATGACGGTGCTCCGCGTTGCCTAGGAATCCGAACCGAGAAAGGAAACGAACATGCTACGCATCCTTGCCCTGACCGCGCTGATGGTCGCAGGGCTCTCTTTCGCCCAGGCCGACGAGACGCTCAAGGCGACGCTCTACAAGAACCCGCAATGCGGCTGCTGCGAAGGTTACGCCGACTACCTCAGGAAGAACGGGTTCGAAGTCGAGGTCAAGCCGACGAACGACCTCGCCTCGATCAGTAGCAAGGCGGGCGTCCCCGCGACCTTCCAGGGCTGCCATACGACGTTTGTCGACGGCTACGTCGTCGACGGGCATGTTCCCGTGAAAACCGTCAGGAAGCTGCTCTCTGATCGACCTGACATCGCTGGTATCTCTTTGCCTGGAATGCCGGCGGGCTCTCCGGGCATGGTCGGCGGGAAGACCGAGCCGTTCACGATTTACGCAATCACCAAGGACGGCAAGGCGCCTGCGGTCTATTCAACGGAATGAGGCCATGGCGATGGGAACCGACATCCTCGAATGCAGTTTCAACGGCTTGCTTGCCATGGCATTCATTTCGGCCGGCGGCACGCTCGGCCTGCTGGTTCTACTGCTCGCGATCGCGGCGCTTGCCCGGTACGTACTGACCGGGCGCCGGACCAACCACCCGAGCGCTCCATGACCGCCGGTAACGACATCCGAGCCGCTGCAGGTCCGCCCGCAGTCAGGCGGCGCATGCTGCCGCGCCGGCTGGTCGTCCTTTTGCCGGTGACACTTTTCGCTATACTTGCAGGCCTGCTCGCGTGGGGGCTTACGCGCAACGCAACCGACATTCCCTCGGCGCTGATCGGCAAGGCTGTGCCGGAGTTCAGCCTGCCGCCGGTCAAGGGCCGCACCCTTGGCTTGTCGAGTGGCGACCTCCGTCATGAAGTCTCGCTGGTAAACGTCTTCGCTTCCTGGTGCGTCGCCTGCCGGGAAGAACATCCCGTGTTCATGCGCCTCGCGGCGAGCAAGAAGGTGCCCTTGCACGGCCTCAACTACAAAGACCGGCCCGACGACGCGGCTCGGTGGCTCGATACGATGGGGGATCCCTACGCGCGGACCGGCGCAGACCTGAATGGCCGGGTCGCGATCGACTGGGGCGTCTACGGCGTGCCGGAAACCTTCGTGGTTAGTGCCGACGGACACATCGCCTACAAGCACATCGGCGCAGTGACGGAGCAGGCGCTCACCGATACCATCCTGCCGCTCGTAGAACGCTTGCGAGCCGAAGCAAAGGAGCTGGAGCCATGAAGACGCTCGCTCTCGCTTTCGTCGGGGCGTTGCTTGCTCTAACACAGGCAACATCGGCGACTGAGCCGCCGGCCAACTTTGCCATTCATGACACGCCGCAGCCAGTGCCGGAAATCTCATTCCAGGATGCGGACGGCCAGCCGAGGACGCTCGCCGATTTTTCGGGAAAGATCGTGCTGCTCAACATCTGGGCGACGTGGTGCGCCCCGTGCCGGAAGGAAATGCCGACCCTCGACCGGCTGCAGGCTGAACTCGGCGGACCGGATTTCGAGGTCGTCGCGCTGTCGGTCGATCGGAAGGGTCCGGAGGCCGTGAGGAAGTTCTTCACGGAGATCGGCGTGAAACACCTCGCGCTCAACATCGACACGTCGAGCAAGGCGATGTTCGCCCTCGGCGCCGTCGGCCTGCCGCTAACGCTTCTGATCGACCGTGAAGAACGTGAGGTCGGCCGGGTCGTCGGCCCGGCAGAATGGGATTCCCCCGAGATAGTGGCGTTCATCCGCGACCGCATCGCGGCCAAATGAAGGAACCAGAGATGACCACGACCGAATCCTCCCAGACGTCCGAAGCTTCACTCGGCCGCGATATTCTTCATGCCGCTCGCTACTACCTCCGCGGCTGGCGCGGCCCCGCCGTGCTGGCTGCCGTCGCCTTCGCCAGTCTTGCGTTCGGCTGGAGCTGGCTGGTGGCTGCCGGTGTCGCGCCGCTGCTTCTCAGCATCCTGCCTTGCGCCGCGATGTGCGCGCTCGGCCTCTGCATGAACCGGCTGACCGGCCGCCAATGCTCGACCGACGCTGTATCGCAAAAGGCGATCGAACACGTCGGCACAGATGAATTGGACCGCACGGAGCCGCGACCAAACCGTGATTGAAACAAAATCGATGCTCGACTTGTCTGGCGGGCCCGCCACTTCCGGAGGTTTGGCGCGTCTCGTCACAATGTGCGTCGCCGCCCTTGCGCTGATCGTGACAATCGCCCCCGCTGCGCGAGCCCACTCGCTTGACGAAGTCGATGCGATGCTCGGCGACAAGGAGAAGTATTTCCAGGCCATCGACAAGCCAGCGCCGGACTTCAGGCTGCAGGCAGCCGACGGCCGCGTCGTCCAGCTTTCGGACCTTCGCGGCAAAGTCTTGGTGCTGCATTTCATTTACATGTCCTGCCCCGACGTCTGCCCACTGCATACCGAGCGGCTCGCTGATATCCAGGCGATGGTGAACGATACGCCGATGAAGGACCGGGTCAGGTTCGTGACGATCACGACTGACCCCTCGAAGGACACGCCCGAGATGCTGCGCGACTATGCTGCCGCGCGTGGAATCGACACCGCCAACTGGCTGTTCCTGACCACGACCCCGGATCAGCCGGAGGACACAACCCGCAAGCTGGCGGAAGCCTTCGGACACAAATTCAGCAAGACCGACGACGGCCTGCAGATGCACGGCATTGTCACGCACGCCATCGACAAAGGCGGCCGATGGAAGGCGAATTTCCACGGTCTCAACTTCGATCCCGTCAACCTCGTCACTTTCGTCAACGCGCTCACCAACGATGTCGGCGTCCCGCATGGTCACGAGAAGAAGAGCTGGCGGAGCTGGATGTGGGATTGGTGATTAGGACCGACATAAGCAAGCCGATCCGCCCACAGCTGGCGGCAACACGAAACAGGGGAGGCTTCATGACAAGCATAGGCACGCATCCACGAGTCATTTGGTTCGCACTCGCCCTTCTGCTGAGTGCCATCGCGTTTCAGGCGCCGGTCCGCGCCGACAGCATGCCCCAGGCGGAGTTTGAACAACGTGTCCGCGACTATCTTCTGGCCCATCCCGAAGTCGTCGTAGAGGCATTGCAGGCATACGACGCTCGCCAGAGACAGACCCAAGAAGACCAGATACGCGCCGTCCTGGCCGAGCGGGCCGATGAAATCTTGCGAGACCCGGTGAGCCCGGTCGGCGGCAACGTTCGGGGAAACGTCACCTTGGTCGAGTTCTTCGACTATAATTGTTCGTATTGCCGGCAGATGATGCCGATCATGGCGCAGGCCGAGGCCGCGGATCCCGAGTTGCGGATCGTCTACAAGGAATTTCCGATCCTCGGTCCGGACTCCACCTTCGCAGCCAAAGCGGCGCTCGCCACTCATCGGCAGGGAGGCTACGTGAAATTCCACAGAGCACTGTATCAGGTGAAGAGCAGAGTGACAGAGGCGGTCGTGCTCAAGGCCGCAGCCGAAGCCGGCCTCGATGTCGAGCGCCTAAAGACCGACATGGAGAGTCCCGAGATCAAGGCTTCGATCGGTCGCAACCTGCAGCTCGCGCAGGCGCTCAACATCAACGGCACGCCGGGATTTGTCGCCGGCAAGCAGATTCTGCATGGCGCGACCGACCTAGCGACGTTGATGCAAGCCATCGAGCAGGCAAGGAAAGAAAAATGACGCAGTCGCCGAGAAAAGAAAGGCACTGACCCGTGCTCGAGATTTCCAACATCGGCGTGCTGACGGCATTCGTGGCAGGCATCCTCTCGTTCCTGTCGCCTTGCGTGCTGCCGCTCGTGCCGGGGTACGTCTCCTATGTCGCCGGCCGGAAGCCGGCGGTTGTGGCGGCCGACACCGCGTTTGCACCCAGCTTGCCGGCAATGGGTCTGAGCCTCTGTTTCGTGCTCGGATTCTCGACGGTATTCATTGCCCTCGGTGCTAGCGCGACGGCACTGGGTCAAATGCTTCTCAGCTACCGTGTCGAGCTCAACCTCGTCAGCGGCGCGATCGTCATCCTGTTCGGGCTGTTCCTCACCGGCCTCCTTCGTCCGTCCTGGATGATGCGCGAGGCGCGGTTTCATTCCGACATGCCGGCCGGACGTGCAGCATCGGCCTATGTTCTTGGGCTTGCTTTCGCCTTCGGCTGGACACCGTGCATTGGACCTATCCTCGGCGCGATCCTGACGGTCGGCGCAGCATCTGCCACTGTCGGCCAGGGTATCGCGTTGCTTGCCATTTATTCGCTCGGCCTCGGCATACCGTTCCTGCTCGCCGCCCTGTTCACCGACGGTCTTGCCAGACGGCTGAAAGCGATGCGCCGAGCGGGCCGGATGCTTCAGTTCGCTGCTGGCGGGATCATGGTCGCCATGGGACTCGCCATGATCACGGGGCAGTTGTCGGTCTTTTCGTTCTGGCTGCTGGAGAATTTCCCGATATTCACCCGTATCGGCTGAGGAAAGGAGCACGAAAATGATCAGGCACGTGGGATGCAGATGCAACCTATCCCGCAGAGACTTTTCGATCGCGGTGGGTTTTTTAGCGCTGAACTCGTTCATGCCCCGGCTCGCCGAGGCTGCCGGGCAGCTGACCCTCGACGAGCGCTTCGATTTCCTGAGCACTCACGGCAACAGCACCTGCTCGCCCGCGTTCACCGATTCTATCGCAAAGATGTCGACTGTGTCGCGGCTGCAAGGCTCGTGCTGCGCGCCCATGGACAGGCATCGTTATGGCGAGCAGGTGGAGGCGCTCAAGAAATACGCCTCCATTCCAGAGATCCCGCCGGACCCTTACGACATTGCAGCAGGCACAGCGCAAAAGGCGATGAGCTATTTCGACCTGACCCTCTCCCCTGATGATCAGAAGGCCTACCAATATGCGATGGACAACTCGGACGAGAAGGGGCCGTGCTGCTGCCAATGCTGGCGCTGGCGCGTCTACGGCGGCCTCGGCAAGTTCCTGATCCGCGAGCATCGTTTCAGCGGCGAGAAGCTCGTCGAGGTGTGGAACCTGTCGAGCGGCTGCGGCGGAGGAGTGGAGCACCAGCACGGCTGAGGAGCGTCAGCGGTCAATGTGCCGAGCGCTTCGGCCGATGTTGCAAGTCGTCGTCGATCAGGAGAACGAAAGCGGACCCTTCAGGCCGGACGTTTTGCCTACCAACCAGATTATGTTGTCCTTGCGCGGCGGTTGATGTTGGAGTGGACTGTGGGTGCGTCCCTTTACGAGCCGGTCAACGTCTACAAGCCTCACGGACCTGATATCGGCGTCGTTGACGGCCCGTTTGAGTATCTGACGATAGCCGGAGTAAAGCTTCCGCTGCCATTTACCACTCGGATGACGGTGGTGCGCCTGTCGAACGGTGATCTGTTCCTTCATTCGCCCATCAAGTTCTCTGCGACGCTGGCCGAAGAGTTGCGGAACTTGGGCAGGATCCGCCACCTTGTTTCACCCAACCAGTTTCACTACGCTCATATCGGTGAGTGGTCGAAGGTCTTTCCAGAGGCAATCACCTGGGCATCACCCAGAGTTCGCCAAAGAGCGCTGGCACGGCACGCCGATGTGACGTTCACGCGAGATTTGGAGATCAAGCCGCCTGAGGCGTGGCGGCAGGACATTGACCAGATGCTGTTTCCCGGTGGCTACTTCAAAGAGTTCATATTTTTCCACTACGCTTCAAAGACGCTGATCCTCACAGACACGATCATCAATCTCGAACTGGACATGATCGATGAACCCTGGCGCACGGCGATCAAGCTGACTCGGATGGACCATCCCCACGGGCGGACCTTCTTCGGTATGCGGCTGCCAATTCTCCTGCAGCGGCGCAAGGCACAGGCAGTAATAGGCAAGCTCCGATCGTGGCAACCGCGGCGGGTCATTCTCAGCCACGGCCGCTGCTTTGATGCCAACGAGGACGAGATTGTCCGTAGAATATTCGGAAAGTCGGCGCGGTGAGGCACTGATTTGCAGGCCAATGCCTCGCGATAGGTCGGAACGGGTATTCTGCACCGGGGGTACCAAGCGTCAGACTTCACCACTAGGTGGCCATTTTCCGGCAGCTCTCTGCACAGCGACGGCAGGCCTCTACGCATTCCGGCATGTCACCGAGACGCTCGCAGTCATCCGCACATTCGTTGCAGATCTCCGCGCATTCGCCGCAGGTATGCTTGTGGTGCTTGGAACCGATGAGCATGAAATGCGCCGACGTCCGGCAGATCTCGGCGCACGCAATCATCAACGTGAAGTGTTGTTTTTCGGTGTGTCGGCCGCCCACTTCCAGGCAGTGGCCCATCGCGGTCGAAAGGCACTCGGAATAGCAGCGCAGGCATTCGTCGATGCAGCTTTCATTTCGGGGCTAAGGTGATGCATGGGGGTGTCCTTTCTTCGATCCTAGGAGCGCGCTACGGAGCCTCCTAACGATCACTTTGCGTTCGTCTCAAGCCACTGCTTGAACTCGCCGACTTCCTTGGTCTGGGCGTCGATGATCGTCTGAGCCATCTTCTTGGCTTCGTCGTTGTCGCCGTATTTCAGCTCGACTTCGGCCACGTCGATCGCGCCCTGGTGATGCGCAATCATCCCGCAAGCGAAGGCGACATCAGGGTCTTTGGCCATCATGCCTTGCATCATGGCAGGATGCATCTTCATCATTGCCGCCATGTTGGCCTTGTGCGCTTCATCCATGCCCGACATGTCCATGTTGGCCATTCCCGGCATGGTGTGCCCGGCTGATGCGCCTTGATCTCTACACGCGATCGTTTGAGGTAAACCCGAACCCTTCTCCACTTATCAATCGAGCCAAGCTTTACAGGTGGCAGCTCCGTTTCGACAAGGCGATCGACGACCTTGAGCAAGCCTCTTATCTGGACAAGAGCCAAGGCGACGAGTTCTCCGTGACCATCGCAAATGAACTCAAGCTCTGCAGAAACATCGCCCGGCGCAGGTTCGACGGAACCAGAGAGAAGATGATTGCCGATCTGCGACGTCGCGGAGAAGACGCCTACGACGAGGTGGCGGAACGCTTGATCGACGTTATCTTCAAAGGGAACAAGCCCTTCGAGATGTTCCATGTCATGAACGAACTCGACTCGATCAAGAAGTTCGAGAGGATTGAAGACTTTCCGGAAGCCGAGCTTTTCGCCTCCATGATACCTCAGTCGAACATCGACCAAGCAATGCAGCACGAAGAGGCGATGCACGGATTCAGGGAAACCGACCTGTTTTTCAAGTCGATGATCTGTGTCTATGACTATCCGGACATGACGAAGCTGCGTTGCCGAATCCTCTACAACATCTGCTATGATGAGCCGCCTCAAACCAAGTGAGGTGATCTTTCACCCGTATCGACCTCTTTCAAGAGTCCGTCCCGTTACTCGCGACTGGCGGGCGATGCGGCGGATGAGGAAGGAGCATCATCAGGTAATATGCCGATATGGAATGTCCGCTTCGAGGCACGCACTACTGACCTACTGTCGTCTTGTATGGGTCGTCTCTGGCCAGTGGCTGAAGGTCAGCTAATAGGCGCGCTGCGAATGACCGGTAGTGGCGCGACCTGCTCGTTCTGGCAGATGAGCCGAACAGCAGCGTCGCCGCGTGACGTTCGCGACATTCGCATCGCGGCCGCTTCAAACGGCTTGATGTCGCCTTATTTGGTGTTGGAGCAAGCTATTGTGTTAAGATTGCTGGTCGGCACCGTGCTATCTTTAGGGCAACGCGGCTGCAAATGCCGGTTCGTACGTATGAGTATACTGCCAAGCTGACCGCAGAAGACAATGCAAAGATTTCTTGCCGCAGATTTTCGCAAAAGCAAGGAGACGTTCATGAGCGCAAGTGGCCGATATCTCCGGAGCCTGATTGCATGCATGCTTGCCTGTGTCTTCTGGGTGGATACCGCTTCAGCGCAGTCGAATAACGCCGGCTGTACGTTCCGACTGGTAGCAGGTACGTCCCGACAAATTCTGAGATGCCGGGAAGGCCTTACCATCATTGCGGAAGATGGCGCTCGTTTTGCACTGGTGGACCGTGATCGAAATGGTAGTGCCGATGCGGTCACATTACGGCGCAAGGCGCTGTTGCTCGATGCTCCAGCCGGCAGGGCCCGGGGTGGCTTCGCTGTCGTCACCCCGCAGGCGATCGCCGCGGTGCGAGGCACAAAATGGGCAGTCGACGTTGCCCGTGGCAAGACGTCTGTTTTCGTCGTCAAAGGTCGCGTCGCCGTGCAAAGGCCGGCGTCCAATGCTGGCGTAGTCCTCGGGCCGGGCGAAGGCGTCGATGTGGAAGCCGGAACAGGCACACTGACGGTCAAGCGCTGGCCCGCCGCACGTGTTTCGGCTTTGATGGCCCGTTTCGGTCAGTAAGCTAAATGAGCGGGCGAGCGCTTCAGACGCTGATTGCGCTCGTTCTGGCGGGTCTTTGGGGGGCCGGCCTTGGCTTTGCGCACTGGCGCGGCAACATGTGGTCCCTCGATCGCGTCGAAGCAACGATGACGGATCTTCGAACGCTTGTTCGGGGAACGGCAAAGCCGCCGGAGCTGATTACCATTGTCGCAATAGACGACGAAACAGTCCGAAACGACGGCCGCTATCCCCTCAGCCGCGCCACGCTTGCCCGGATTGTCGATACGATAGCTCGCTTTGGGCCGAAAGCCATTGCGGTCGACCTGCTGCTGGTCGATCCCGGGAAAAAAGATGATGATGAGGCGCTCGCGCGTTCGCTTCGTAGGACTTCAAGCGTAATCGCTGCTGCAGCGGTCTACTCGGGAGGTAAACAATCGATTGCAGTCGAGGGCGATGGCCCTCTCGCCCGAGTGCCGAATGCCAAGCGGTTTCTGTGGCCCCTGGAAGCGTTCTCGGATATCGCCGCTGTCGGCGTCGTGAACGTGGTTACCGACTGGACGGGAACGCCTCGGTTCGTCCCATTGCTGTTTCGGGCCGAAGATCGGACGGAAGCGTCTTTCTCCCTGCGCGTTGCCGCCATGGCGGTGGGAGAGGATCCGGGAATTGCGCCCGACTATCTATCTCTGGGCAGACAGCGGATTCGGACGGACATTGGTCACATACTCCCTCTGACATTCTATGGCCCCCGCGGCACGATCCGCACGATCAGCGCCACGACGGTGCTGGGGGGCCAAGTCGATGGCGGCATTATTCGGGATCGAATTGTTGTGATCGGTGCAACTGCAACCGGCACCGGCGATGTTTTCCCGACACCGTTTGATCCCGTGCTCCCAGGCGTCGAGGTCATGTCGACGGCCATTGCCCATCTGATGACCGGCGACGGCATAGTGCGAGATCAGTACGTTCGCCTTGCAGATGCCGGCTTTGCAGTGGTGCTGCCAGTGGTTCTTGTGGGGCTGTTGGCATGGCGTCGCAACGCCATCGGCCTTGCGGCGATCGTCGGCGTGGTTGTGATCTGGTTCGTGGTCAATATGACCGCATTCTCACACCATATCTGGCTGAGCGCGGCGTTGCCGATGGCCGCCGCCATTCCGCCAGCTATTTTGTTCGGGGCCGCGCAGCTTTGGTTGGGCAGGAACCAGGCCCAGTATTTCGCCACGCAGAGCGAATTGCTTCAACGAGTTCAGGCCCCGGGCCTTGCGGGGTGGCTCGCGAAGCATGGCGACTTTCTCCTGGAACCTGTCCGGAGGGACGCCGCCATCATATTCATTGACCTGTCCGGTTTCACCGGACTGAGCGAAACATTGGGGCCGAACGCCACACGCGAACTTTTGAACACGTTCCATGCGTTGGTGGACGAAGAGGTGACAAGCTGTGGTGGCGTTGTCACGAATTTCATGGGTGACGGAGCCATGATCCTGTTCGGTCTACCGGAAGCAGCGACAGATGATGCCTTCAATGCTGCCCGCTGCTGCGCAGCGCTCTCCAGCCGTACCAACAACTGGCTCGTCTCGTTGCCCGCATCAACTGCATCGAGGCTCGGCTTCAAGATCGGAGCGCATTACGGAACAATCGTTGCGTCGAGACTCGGTGGCAAAGGCCGTCAGCACATCGCGACTACTGGTGATACGGTTAACGTCGCCAGTCGCTTGATGGAGATCGCGGCCGACCAAAATGCCGAAGTCGCAGTGAGCGACAAAATGGTGCAAGTCGCCGGCCGCGACTGCGAGTTGTTCAAATCTGGTGCTCTAAGAGGACCTGTGCAAGCACAGGTCCGCGGGCGTTCAGGCTCGCTCGCAATCTGGCTGTGGCAGAGTTCGCAGACGCTGTAGGATTCTAGGCCCCGTGAACAATGATGGTACCGGAATGTCTGAATGGCGCCCATTTTGGCCGCGACACTTCAAATCCTGCCTGAGGCCTCGGCCAACCCGAACGGGAGATTTTGAAAAATCCGCATTGATGGAAGGCGGCTTCGGGTCATCAGCGCTGTGCCGCGAATGTCGGCTATCGGGCAGCAAAATGGGCTGGCGAAGGTCGCCTTTGGGTTAGAACTTCCGGTTCAGGCTGTGCGGCGGAAAGACAGAGAGAGGTCGAACCTTGCCGATCAGGTATCGGCGAAACGCTACCGTGAATCTGTGTCCCAATAATGGACAGGGGCCCAGTTGCACCGTCGCCATCGAGGGCGTAGCCACCAACACGCCGGCAAATAATGCAAGGGCGCGCATTTCCTGCTCCCGGGGAGGCGAGACCATTGCCTCTCGCGTCGACATTCGATTCACTGTTCCAGGCAGTGGGCCGAGGCATTCAGATGCGTATTGCGTTGCATGTCTCTTCCTTTCGTTATCTCGAGTCGGGACCATCAATGGCAAATCCTCCGCGCCGACCGACAAATCCAATGGCTGCCGCCGAAGCCGCCTTCAAGCCTGCCAAGAAGCCGGCCGCACCGGTTCGCGAAACCGCAGCTGCTCCAAATGTCAGAGAGCTTGTTTCAATCAGGATTGATCGAGCTGTCCTGGATTACTTCCAGGGCGACGGACCGGGCTGGCAGGACCCTATTAACGACGCTTTGCGAGCCATCGTCGAGAAGCGGATCGCCGCCGAGGACGACCGTTCAGACGCCATCACCTAAAGCGCGTCGCGTTTGACCGGCCTCATGCGACGCGCTTTAGGTTGTTGTTTTATGCATGTCGTAAATCGCAAAACCGCTGCACACCCTCGGGTCAGGCCCGGGTCAGGCCCGGGGGCATGCTTTTGCGCGACATGCATTAACGCAAATGCGAGCGCCTGGCGCGATCGCGGGAACGGGTTTCGGTCAAACCGGCAAGGATTGCAGTCCGGTCGGAGGGTTGGTCTCAGGCACAGGCGCCGGGGCAAGCTGCTTGGCCATGTCGATCAGCGGCAGCCGGATGACCGCGCGAAGGCCGCTGCTCCGGTTTTCCAGCACGATGTCGCCGCCGTGGTGACGGGCGATGGCGCGGGCGATTGACAGGCCGAGCCCGACGCCGCCGGTCTCCCGGTTGCGCGACTGCTCCAGGCGGAAGAAGGGGGCGAACACCTGTTCCATTTCGCCTGGCGGAATGCCGGGCCCGGCGTCCTCGACCATGATGTCCAGGCTGTCGGTACGCCTGACCAGGCTCACCTTGGCCTGCTCGCCGTAGCGGATGGCATTTTCGACGAGGTTGCGGATCGCCCGGCGCAGGGAGTCCGGCCGGCAGCGGTACAGCACCTTTGGCCCGTCGCTGACGGTGATGTTTTGGCCCAGATCTGCGAGATCGTCGCAGAGGCTGCCGACCAGCGCCGAAAGATCGACGGTTCGCGTCTCCTCTACCGCGGCGTCCTCGCGTGCGAAGGCGAGCGCTGCTTCCGTCATCGTCTGGATTTCCTCGATGGTCTTCAGCATCTTTTCCTGGAGATCGTGATCCTGGACGAACTCCGCGCGCAGCCGGAGCGAGGTCAGCGGCGTGCGCAGGTCATGGCTGATCGCCGCCAGCATGCGCGTCCGGTCCTCGACGAAGCGCTGCAGGCGCTCCTGCATGCGGTTGAACGCCTCGGCGGTCTGGCGGATGTCGTCCGGTCCTGATTCCGGCAGCCGCGGCACGGCCTCGCCGCGGCCGAAAAGTTCAGCGGCATTGGCGAGCCGTCGCAACGGACGCGCGATTGCCTGCGCCCCGAAAATCGCTATGGCGGACAGGATGAGTGCGGTGAGCGCCAGCGATATCGCCGATTGCGCCGTCCAGAAGGCGTTCGGCATCGCCTTGGCGTAGGCGGCGTTCAGCCAGGTGCTATCCTCGAGGCGGACGGAAAGGCCCATGCCGTTTGGGGCGGCGTCCATATAGAGAAACTTGGCCGGCCGCGAGAATGGCATGCCATTGCCGGACAAATCCAGCATGCGCGGCGGCACGGAAGGATCAGCGGCATCGACCGCGGTCGAGGCCTGCCCGTTCATATACGCGGCATACTTGCCGGCAATTCCTGGCAGCGGCTTGGCGAGCTCTGTCAAGGCTTCCTGCTGCCAGGCGAGGGGATTGCTCGGTCCATCGTCCGAGGTCCAGAAGCGCGTATAGGCCGTGCCGCTGACATTGAGGATGTCGGGCCGAAGCGAGGGCGGCGTCGTGTCCAGCAGAAGCGCAAGCGAGGACGTGCGGCTGACGAACTCGCCCTTGGCCGCCGCGTGCAGGGCCTGGCCGCGCTCGTCCCACGAGATCAGGAACGTGATCGCCTGCGACAGGGCGAGCGCAAGCAGCACCAGCATCAGGAAGCGGGCCGCCAGACTGCGTCTCCACAACCGCATCATGCCTGGGCCACCTCGGCGGTGAAGCAGTAGCCGCCGCCCCAGTGCGTCTTGATCAGCATCGGATTCTTTGGGTCCGCCTCGATCTTCTTGCGCAGCCGACTCACCTGGTTGTCGACGGCCCGGTCGAAACCGTCGGCCGAGCGCCCGACGGTGAGGTCGAGCAACTGATCCCGGCTGAGCACGATCCCGACATGCTCGATAAAAGCGGTGAGAAGGCGGAATTCGGCCGTGCTGAGCGCGACCGCCACGCCGTCGTGCCCGACCAACTCGCGGCGGCCGACATTCAGCGTCCAGCGGTCGAACCGAAGCGCGTTCGACTTTAGACGACCGCGCTGCGGCGGCAGGCTGTGGACGCGCCTGAGCACGGCCTTGATCCGCGCCAGCAGTTCCCGTGGATTGAACGGCTTGGTCAGGTAGTCGTCGGCCCCGATCTCGAGGCCGACGATCCGGTCGACCTCCTCGGCCATGGCGGTAAGGAAGATGATCGGAACGTCGACCGTTCCGCGCACGTGCCGGCAGGCGGCAATGCCGTCCTCGCCAGGCATCATGACGTCGAGGACGATAAGATCGGGCAGGCTGCGGTCGAGCAGCCGCTTGAGCGCGGCCGTGCTGTCGGCGACGCTGACGCGATAACCTTGCTGGGTGAGGTATTTCCCGACCAGGTCGCGGATGTCCCTGTGGTCGTCGACGACCGCGATGTGCTGCGCCGCTTCCATACAATGCTCCAAAGCCGCCGCTGAATAGTCGGCCAGTATCGACGATATCTAGTTTGCGTCTACACGGATGATCACCTTCTGCGCCACGGCGGCAATCTCGCGCGGCATCAACAAAGCGTGAGAAGTGTAACGAAATGTATCAGAGCGCAGCGCCTGCGACAGCTTGCGATGAACTGCCGGTCGTCGGGACAAGGTTCTGCGACAGCTTCCGCCTAACTTGGCCTCGTCGCTAGCCCGGACTTCCAGTCTTTGCCGCCAGGCCATGCCGTGCGGCATCCGGACGGAGGTCCTCGCCAGCCTTTGATCGAAAGGATTGCACAATGGCCAGATTGATCATCAACGGCACGCCACGTGACATCGAGGTCGATCCGGATACGCCGCTGCTGTGGGTGATCCGCGAGCAGATCGGGCTTACCGGGACGAAATACGGTTGCGGCGTTGCCGCCTGCGGCGCCTGCACCGTCCATATAGACGGCGTCGCCACGCGCTCCTGCGTGCTGCCGGTGAGCGCGGTCGAGCCGGACCAGCAAATCACCACTATCGAGGGGCTTTCGCCGGACAGTTCGCATCCGGTCCAGCAGGCCTGGCTGGCGCTCGACGTGCCGCAATGCGGCTACTGCCAGGCCGGCATGATCATGGCTGCGGCGGGTCTGCTCATGCAGAACCCGAACCCCGCGGACGAGGACATAAACGCCGAGATCACCAATATCTGCCGCTGCGGCACCTACAACCGGGTGCGCGCCGCGATCAAGCTGGCCGCCAAAAGCGGCGAAACCACGCAACGCGGTTGAGGAGAACCGTCATGAACGCCATAATTTCCATCTCCCGCCGCAGCTTCATCATCGGCGTGGCCTCCACGGCCGGCGGCCTGTCCCTCGGATTCAACGTGCCGTTCATCAAACCTGCGCTTGCCGAGGGCGCCGAGACCACGTCGGAGATCAATGCCTGGGTGGTAATCAGGCCCGACGAAACGGTGGTCATCCGCATCGCCCGCTCCGAGATGGGGCAGGGGACGCTGACCGGCCTGGCGCAACTCGTCGCCGAGGAGTTGAATTGCGACTGGTCCAAGGTCACGACCGAATATCCGTCGCCGGCCCAAAACCTTGCGCGCGACCGCGTGTGGGGTAATTTCTCGACCGGGGGCAGCCGCGGCATCCGCGAATCGCACGAATATGTGCGTATTGGCGGCGCCATCGCGCGCGAGATGCTGATCGCCGCTGCGGCCGCCGAATGGGGCGTGCCGGCCAGCGAATGCACCGCAAGGATGGGCATGGTCACGCATGCAGCATCAGATCGCGCCACCTTTTATGGACAGTTGGCCGCCGCCGCCGCGCGGATGACGCCGCCCGCCAATGTCACGCTGAAGGATCCGAAGGATTGGACCATAGCCGGCAAGCCGCTGCCGCGGCTCGATACGGCCGACAAGCTCAACGGCAGCCAGGTCTATGGCGTCGACCTCAGACTGCCGAACATGCTCAACGCGGCGATCCGGGCCTGCCCGTATTTCGGCGGCAAGGTGGAGAGCTTTGACGCGGCGGCGGTCGCAGGCATGCCCGGCGTGCGCACCGTCGTTCAGGTCGACGAAACCGCCGTTGCGGTTGTCGCCGACACCTGGTGGCGAGCGAAGACCGCTCTCGATGCCTTGCCGGTCGTTTGGGACGAAGGTCCCAACAGGCAGGTCACCAGCGCCTCGATCGCGGCGATGCTCGAAGAGGGGCTCGGCACAAATGACGCCTTCGTCGGCGCCAAGCAAGGTGACGCCGGTGCTGTCCTGTCCGCAGCCGGCCGGACGGTCACGGCGACCTATGCCTTCCCCTACCAGAACCACGCGACCATGGAGCCGATGAACGCGACGGCCCTCTACACGCCGGAGCGCTGCGAGGTATGGGTGCCGACCCAGAATGGCGAGGCGAGCCTTGCTGCAGCGGCCGAGGCCGCCGGCCTGCCGGTGCAGCAATGCGAGGTGCACAAGATCCATCTCGGCGGCGGCTTCGGCCGGCGCGGCAACTTCCAGGACTATGTGCGCCAGGCGGTCAGCATTGCCAAGCAGGTGCCGGGGACGCCGGTAAAGCTCATGTGGTCGCGCGAAGAGGATATGCTGCACGGCGCCTATCACCCGACCACCCGATGCCGGCTGACGGGCGCGCTCGACGCCGATGGCAACCTGACCGCTCTGCACATGCGCATCTCCGGCCAGTCGATCCTTGCCGCGGTGCGGCCGGAAGGAATGCAGAACGGCATGGACCCGGTCGTCTTCCAGGGGCTGGTCCTCAGCGGCACGGAAGGCACGCTGGGATATACGGTGGACAATCTGCTTGTCGACCATGCCATGCGCAACCCACCGATCCCGTCAGGCTTCTGGCGCGGCGTCAACCTCAACCAGAATGCGCTCTACGTCGAGTGTTTCATGGACGAACTCGCCCATGCGGCCGGCGTCGACCCGCTCGCCTTCCGCCGCAAGCTGATGGCCAAACATCCGAAGCATCTCGCCGTGCTGGAGGCGGTTGCCGAACGGATCGGCTGGGACACCCCGCCGGCGGCCGGCGTTCACCGCGGCCTGGCGCAGATCATGGGCTTCGGCAGTTATGTCGCGGCGGCAGCGGAGGTTTCGACCATCGACGGGCAGCTCAGGATCCACCGCATCGTGGCGGCCACCGATCCGGGTCATGTCGTCAACCCCGCACAGGTGGAGAGGCAGGTCGAGGGCTCTTTCGTCTACGGCCTTTCCGCCTGCATCTACGGCGAATGCACCGTCAATGGCGGCCGCATGGAGCAGGAGAACTTCGACAGCTACGAGGTCGTGCGCATGGCCGACATGCCGGAGGTGGAGACGATCATAATGCCATCCGGCGGCTTCTGGGGCGGCGTCGGCGAGCCGACTATCGCGGTCGCTGCGCCGGCTGTCCTCAATGCGATCTTCGCCGCCACCGGAAAGCGCATTCGCACGCTGCCGCTGAAGAACCATGACCTCGCATGACATGGAGGCGCTCGAAGAACAGGCGCGGCGGACGATCGTGCGTGCCCGTTCTGCTTACGGGGCTCGTGGCCAGCGCGTCGGCGTGGGCCGACGCGGCGCCTGGTGCGACGGCGTGCACCTGGCTGTCACGGGCCGGCGGCGCTCGGCAACAACCTGGCCGTAATCGCCGAGCACCAAGTGCCCGTCTTGATCGATGGGTTTTCCAAACAATGCGACCAGGAGCGCGAGACGCCCCAGCTCGTGCGTTCTGTGCTTGTGGGTCTTCGATCGATCTGCGCCTGCTTCAGGTCTTCTTCCAACTTTGCAGAAGCGGGCCTCTGCTCCCATAGACGGGATCCTTGCGTGGACGACTTACCTTCTTGGTCGTCGCGAGCGCGCGATCATGCTCCTGGGCAGTCGTGCATTCGTCATAGGTCCCAAATGGAGGGTAGGCGCCGACAACTAGAAAATCGTCGGATGCCGAAAGGCATTGGTGCCCGGTGCCGGCCGGAAGAACCGCGACGTCGCCGGCCTTCAGGGACAGGGTTCGGCCCTTTTTGCCTCCAAACCGGACTTTGGCCGTACCGGCCGCAACCCCGAGCACCTCATGTATTCGCGAATGGTAGTGAACGTAGTCGTAGATGCCATTCCGCCAGCTGTCCCCCCATCCATTGACCTCGAAAAGCTCCTCCAAGACAGCTGTGGGATCAAATTCTTCGGGCAGCCTCACGGCGCCGCGATAGGCGACAAGCGGCCAAAACGGATGATTGGGTACCAGGCCATCATCCTTGAACCAAAACTCATTTGCTTTTCGCCGCCTTACAAGATCGGTTACTTCTTGCCTGCCCGGTGCTGCGAAACCGGTAACCTGCTCGACGGCTTTCTTGGTACTCTGCAGAACGCTCATGATGTAGCCTTGCATTGCTGGTTGTCGGAAGACGAGCCTTCATGCCGATTCAACCGGCTGCATGCCGGTCGGTTCCGCTGCCTGTTGCAGGCCGTCCCTATCTCTGCCTTCGAGGCCACTCGACTGGATGAAGCGGCCGGCGATGCTGCAGAATGCAGATGCGGCTACCCGCCATGCGCCCGGCCAGGGTTGCCTCTCGGTAACGATTCCGCCTGCGATTTCGGCAAGAGGAACACCGCCCATGGCGCCACCGCGGTCACAACCAGCCAGACCAGTGCGAGCTGGATAAAGCTTTCGTCCGGTACCACCACAAGCTTGATCGTCCCCTGGATCACGGCATGCAGAAACGCACCCGGCCAGATCGAATTCCCCGCCCGCTCGAAGATCGCGGCCAACGGGAAGATCCGCGACAACGCCACCCCTAGTGACACTGCCGCGAGGATCGGCTCCATCGTCCAGAACATCGCGAGATGGACGAGAACGAACGGCACCGCCGCGATTGCAGCCGCCCTCCAGAAGGTCCGCCCCTCACGCAGGTGCCGGAAGAGGAACCCCCGAAACACTGTCTCTTCGGCGATCCCGCCCTGTGCAAAGATGCCGAACGCGAGCCACCACCAGCCATCGCGCAGCGAGAGCGGTAGCCCCGCGATCGCGCAATAGATTGGGATCAGTGTGATCAAGACGACGCTGCCGATCACTGTGAACCAAGTTGCTCCGCTTCGCGGCGCACCGAGGCCTAGCGCCAGCGCCGCCTCTCGCGGCACCTTCCGCGCTACCATGTACTCAACAATGAAGGCCGCAACGATCGTTAGCGTCCCGACAATGAGCCCCCATTCGCCCCGAAAACTCCGGAGCGACCAGAGGGCCAGCAATCCGGCAAAGATGAGAACCAGCCTCACCGCCGCTCCTCCTTATAACCGCAGCCTCTGAGAAAGAGGTCGGCGGCAACTTGCACTCACGGCGTTGCTCTCACGCCGGCTCATCGGCTCGCCAAGCAGCGCTCGGATGCGCGGCAGCGAGGCCACCATCTGTACGAACAGCATAGCCGCCAGTTTCGGCTGGGGCAGGTTAGGCAGAAGCCCCTCCTCGCGCCACGCCTCGAGCGGTTCGCGGATCACCCCCGACGCGCGGTCGTGGAGCTCGATGAAAAGCCGCGAAAGTTCCGGAAACCTGAAGGCCTCGGCAAAAATCAGCCGATTGAGGCCGGCCGTCTCACGCGCCTCGGACAGCGATGCGAGCTCCTTTGCAACCCGGCGCAGAAAGTCACGTGGCGTCTCCGGGCGCTTGCCCGCGCCGACTTGCAAATCCGTAGCGATGGCAGGGCTCGCAAACGAGGCGCGCGTGACTCGTGGACGTTCTCGCCTCATGATGAAAAACCAAGGCCTTATCGGCTCTTTGAGACGGGTCATCTTTCGGTGCTGATTCATGACAAACCATTCATGGCAATCTCATGAGCTTCGATGACCTCGACCTGAATTTGCTGCGCGTATTCGACGTAATGATGCGCGAAAGAAGCGTTACGCGTACGGCATGCGAATTGGGAAGAACGCAATCTGCGATCAGTCATTCCTTATCTAGGCTGCGGCACCTTTTCGGCGACAAGCTGTTCACGCGCGATGGAGGAGTTATGAGGCCAACCCCGCGGGCGGTTGAGCTTCTGCCAGACATCTCAGCCGGATTAGCAACGATTCGAGCCTCGATTGATCGCCATCAAACTTTCGATCCCGCAACCACTCGGCGGAACTTTCGTGTCGGACTCACTGACTACCATGCGATGATAATCATACCACGTCTTCTCAGGGAGTTTTCCAGGCAGGCGCCCGGTGCCACGTTGAACATTATTCCAGCGAACGGGCTCGATATTCCGTCCTCGGTTCATCTTCGACAGATCGACTGTGCATTGACTGGAGCAGTGATCAAGGATGACCCAAGCCTGTTGAAGATCGAACTGGGCCAGGATCGTCTCTTCTGCGCAGTTTGGAGCGGCAGCCAAATCGCAAGTTCGGCGATGTCAATGGAGACATATCTGTCAGCGTCTCACTTGCAGGTTTCCGCCGATGGTGTTTCCAGCGGGCTTGCCGATGCCGCCCTCAAGGAGCTTGGTTTGCGGCGGAACGTGGTCGCGACGATATCGAATTATCTGGCACTTCCGTGGGTTTTGCGAGGCACCGAACTTGTTGCTCATTGTGGTGACGGAATCCTCCAAATCCTTGATAAAGCGAGTGAAGTGACGCTCCTTTCGCCGCCCCTGCCGATCCCAAATGTGAGCGCGTGGTTGCTCCTTCATCCGCAGATGGCCACAGACCCAGGGACGATCTGGCTCAAAGAAGTTCTCTCAAATATCTACTCTGAGTCGCAGATAAAGAAGAGAGAAATTGTTTCTGAGAGAGAACAGAGGAAATAAACAGGAGACACACGTCGCGTTGCTCCAATGAAGTGCGCTGGTATGAGAAGATGTGTCTTCAGACAGGGATTAACGGCTGAAACCCTTACGAGCGTAGCCATGTGTATGAGTGGGGCTCATATTCATCATGACGAGAATGAATTTGACCAATAATGACGCTTGCGCAACCTTGGTGCTCCACAAGAGAATAAGGGGAACCAAGATGCAGGCAATTCTCAAAGGACTGGTCGGAGCAGCTATAGGGCTCGTCGCATCCAACGCGTCCGCCGCGACGGTCGAAAATGTCAAGAAGAACGGAGTTCTGACCTGCGGAACCAACTCAGCGACAGCCGGATTCAGCCTTCCGGACAATGAGGGCAAATGGACCGGATTCGTGGTCGACTATTGCCGCGCTGTTGCCGCAGCGGTTCTGGGGGATGCGCAGAAGGTAAGGTTCATTCCGCTTACGCCGAAGGACCGCTTCACCGCCCTACAGTCGGGCGAGATCGATATACTCGCACATAACGCAACCTGGACGTCATCCCGCGACACATCTCTCGGAATACTTTTTGCGGGCACGTATTTCTACGATGGCCAGGGCTTCATGGTCCGCAAAGCAGAGAACATCGGTTCGGCCAAGGATCTGGATGGCGCGTCCATCTGCGTCACTCAGGGCACGACGACCGAGTTGAATCTCGCCGATTACTTCCGGTCGCATTCGATGTCATACTCGACCGTCGGGTTTGCCGATGAAGAAGCCGTCGTAAAGGCCTACGACGAAGGTCGCTGCGACGTCCTCTCCGCTGACACGTCCACCTTGAATGCGTCGCGCCAGCGTATGGCGAAGGCTGACGACAGCGTCGTGCTTCCCGAACTTATCTCCAAGGAGCCGCTTGGGCCTGCCGTGCGGCAGGGCGATGATCACTGGCTCAATGTGGCCAAATGGACGCTCCTTGTCATGGTAGCCGCCGAAGAGTTGGGAATAACCTCTGAGAATGTCGATGAAATGAAGTCGTCGGACAACCCGAACATTCGTCGGCTGCTCGGAGCAGAGGGCAGCCTCGGAAAGGATCTCGGGCTTGGCGATACCTGGTCCGTGGACGTTATCAAGCAGGTCGGCAACTATGGCGAAGTGTTCGATCGCAATATCGGGAAGGCCTCGCCGCTCAAGATGGAGCGCGGCCTGAACGCTCTTTGGAGTGAGGGCGGTCTCCAGTACGCCCCGCCGATCCGCTAGGCTGGGTCGGTCACGAGCCGCCGGCGATTGCGCCGGCGTCTTTCTTCACCAACACAGGAACAGGGTCATGTCCGATGTGCTGCTCGCCGCGCCCTCGCGCAGGAGCCTGTCCCTGCACGACGCCAAGGTCCGAGGCATCATCTATCAGCTTTTGCTGGCGGGCAGCCTGCTGGCCTTGGCCGTGGGCATTGCCGTTCAGACTGCGTCGAACATGAGGGCACGCGGGATTCCGCTGTCTTTCGGCTTCTGGAACGAGGCCGCCGGCTTCGACATCAATCAGACGCTGATCCCCTACGACACGCTCTCCACCTACGGCCAAGCGTTCTGGGTGGGTGTGGTCAACACCCTCTATGTGAGCCTGCTTGGAATCGTGTTGGCCACAATCTTGGGCTTTGTCGTCGGCATTGCCCGCCTGTCACCGAACTGGATCGTTTCAAAGGTCGCGGCCTCGTATGTCGAGATCATACGCAATATCCCGTTATTGCTGCAGCTATTGTTCTGGTACAATGCAGTCCTGAAAGCGCTGCCTGCGCCGAGGGCGTCGATCGAACTCCCCGGCGGCATCTATCTGAACAATCGCGGTCTCATCATTCCGGAAATCCAGCTCTACGCAGGAGCAGGTAGCGTGGGACTTGCAGTCCTGGCGGCCAGCATCTTCTGCGTCGCTTTTTGGTTCTACGCCAGGCGCACGCAGAACCGCACCGGAAAACAGCTGCCCGTGCTGTGGGTCAGCCTCGCTGCGTTGATTGGACTGCCTCTGGCCGTCTTTCTCCTGGTCGGCTCGCCGGTGTCGTTCGTGACGCCGGAGCTGAAAGGGTTCAATTACCGGGGTGGACACCAGCTTTATCCGGAGTTTGCCGCGCTTCTGATCGGCCTGTCCGTCTACACCGCTTCCTTTATCGCGGAAATTGTCCGCAGCGGGATCCAGGCTGTGCCGAAAGGCCAGACCGAAGCCGCCCATGCGCTCGGGCTTGCGCCGGGCAAAACGCTTCGCCTGGTCATTGTTCCGCAAGCACTGCGCATCATCATACCGCCCCTGACCAGCCAGTACCTGAATCTGACGAAGAATTCCTCACTCGCGGTGTTTATCGGCTACCCCGACCTCGTCCAGATTTTCGCGGGAACGGTGCTCAACCAGACCGGCGCCGCCGTCCAGGTGATGGCGATCACGCTGTCGGTCTACCTCGCGATTTCGCTCGTCATGTCGATGGCCATGAACACTTTCAATCAACGTTTCGCGATCGTCGAGAGGTGATGCATGAGCGGCCAGTCCCTGCATCCGCCCCTGGTTAGCGCTCCGCTTCTGCCGCCTATGGCGCCGCCTTGTGGAATCCGGCCGAGCCCGGCGACCTGGATCAGAAAGAACCTGTTCTCGACACCGTTCTCCGGCGTGCTCACGATCTGCTTCACAGTTCTCGCCGCATGGCTTTTGCAGCAGTTCGTGAGCTTTGCAGTCTTGGACGCAGTCTGGGCCGGCGGACAGGAAGAATGCCGCGCCAACCCTGACGGCGCCTGTTGGCCGTTCATCGTCGAGAAATTCGACTATCTCCGTTACGGGGCGTATCCCGTGTCCGAGCGCTGGCGGGTGGACCTGACGCTGGCAATCGGCGCCGTGCTGATCGTCTGGCTGATGTGGAAACAAGCGCCGCGGCGCAACCTGGCTGGGTTGCTGTTCTTTATTGTCTATCCGTTCGTCGCCTTCGTGCTGTTGAGGGGCGTCGCGTCGCTCGATCTGCCGGTCATCGATACCGTCTTGTGGGGAGGTCTGCTCATCACGCTGCTCATGTCGATCGTGGGCATCGTCTTCTCGCTGCCGCTCGGCGTGCTTCTCGCGCTTGGCCGGCGATCGCAGCTTCCCCTCGTCAGAGCAGTATGTGTCACCTTCATCGAGGTCGTGAGGGGTGTGCCGTTCATCACGGTGCTGTTCATGGCGAATTTCATGATGCCGCTCTTCGTGCCCGACTATCTGACGCCCGATCGGTTGCTGCGTCCGCTGATTGCGATAGCGCTGTTCTCGTCCGCCTACATGGCCGAGGTGGTGCGCGCAGGCCTTCAGGCGATCCCCAAGGGGCAATATGAGGCGGCAAAGGCGCTCGGCGTCAGCTATTTCACCATGATGCGTCTGATCATCCTGCCGCAGGCGCTCACGATCGTTATCCCAGGCATAGTCTCTACCTTTATCGGGCTGTTCAAGGACACGACGCTGGTAGCGATCGTCGGCATTGCGGACTTCCTGAGGGCCGTCGAAACGGCGCGAGTCGACCCGAACTGGGCTGGGCCGACGATCTCCTCGACCGGCTATCTCTTCGCCGGGCTGGTCTACTGGATCTTCTGCTTTGGAATGTCCCGCTACTCGCAGTCGATGGAGCGCGCGTTGGCGCGCGGCCACGAGAGCTAGGAAGCGGAATATGCGACAGACCGTGCTCGACAGTTTCCTGCGCAAAATCCTCAGATAGCGCTCCGAAAGTTCGAGCAGCGGCGAGCGGCAAAAACCACACCCGGAAATCAAGCAATGGCTGTGCAGATGCATCGCAATCTACGGTTGCGGAAAGAAATGTTGGAATGATCGACTTCGACAGGATCTATGATCGCCACCAATTTGGGTCAGTCAAATGGGCCAATCAGTGGGACGAATTCTCGCCTCGGGTCGAGGGCGAAGATCTGCTTTCGCTATGGACCGCGGACATGGATTTTCGCGCGCCTGAAACCGTCATCGCGCGCCTGCGAGAAGCCGCGGACCATGGTATCTATGGCTATACCCGCCGCGACCCCCGTCACTACGAGATTGTGCAATCATGGTTCGCGCGTCGGCACGACTGGTCGCCGGCACTGGAATCCCTGCTGCCGGCGCCAGCGATCATGCCGTCGGTGGCCGCGATGCTTCGGACCTTCACGAAGCCCGGGGACGGGGTGATTGTGCAGTCTCCCATCTACTCGCCTTATTTCGAAGTAATTCAGGGCAACGGAAGGAAGCTGCTGGTCAACAGGCTAAGGTTGCAGAATAACCGATACGAGCTCGACCTGGAGAACTTCGCGAAACTGGCAGCCGGGGCCAAGGCCTTCCTGTTGTGTAATCCGCACAATCCAGCTGGAAAGGCGTGGACGCACGGGGAATTGACGGCGCTGAACGATGTCTGCGAGCGCTACGGCATCCTCGTCATATCTGACGACATCCATTGCGATATCAGATTATCGGATCGCCCGCACATTGTCTTCTCGTCCCTCTCGGAGGATGCCGCGGAAAAGTCATTCATCTGCACGGCTCCAACGAAGACCTTCAATCTGGCCGGCGTGCCCTCCGCAACCGTGTCGGTGGCCAACAAGCAGCGGCGCGAGGCGCTTCTGGCCAGCATGCAGGCATCGTTCATGGTCAACGCCAACTTCTTTGGACGGCTGGCGCTAGAGATCGCCTACAGCACCGGCGCGCCGTGGCTGGATCAGCTGACGCGCTACATCGGCGGTAATGTCGATTTCGTCCTCAAGTTCGCCGAGGATCGCCTGCCGGGCATCACACCGATGCGGCCGGACGCTTCCTTCCTGGTGTGGCTGGATGCGCGCGGGCTCGATCGGAAGGTGGGAGGCGTTCAGCGGTTTTTCGTCGACCGAGCCGGAGTCAATTTGTACGATGGGCGCGTCTATGGACCCGGTGGCGAAGGCTACATTCGCCTCAATGTCGGTTGCCCTCGTCCGCTGTTGCGCAGAGGGCTCGAACGTATGTCCAGGGCGCTGGAGTCGTTGTGAGAGCCTTGAACCTGCACATCTGCTGCTTGACGGCGATAGCGTGCTTGCATTCAGCTCCAGGCGTGGCTGGCCAATCCGTAAACCCAAGGTCCGTTGCTTTCCCGGTTCAGGAACCGGCGGCCTTTGGACATTGTCGTCACGGTCTCGGCAATGCCGAGGCCGCTCTGCTGAAGGAACTCGGCAAACACGCCATCCCTCTCGCGCGTATCGACGCGCGCGAATCGACCTGCCAGCTTCTTCAGATGGACGGCGGTGAGATGGACCGCGTCCTGGTCGCTTCGAGCCACAATGGGGCCAATCACATGGCCGCGCCCGAACTCGCGACACATGGAATAGCCGACGACCTCGCTGCCACGGCTAATGGTGGCTATCGAAGCATCCTCTGCGAGCAACGCAAGTAGCCCCGCACGATTTGTCCCAAACGCACGCGCGTCCAGCTCGGTGATCTCGCGAAGTCTGTCGCTGGGCAGCTCACTGAGTTCACCATCCAGAACTGGCATCGGCGGGAGTTTTTGTGGGGCCTCGCCCTGGCGCATGTAGACGATCGCCTCGCTCGTGAAGCCGAGTGAAATATACAGAGGATAGGCGGGATGGGTTGCATTCAGGGCCAGATTGCGATCCCCGCACTGCTCAAGTACCTGTTCCATGAGCCATCGGCCACCTCCCTGCGCCTGTGCGCGGGGCGTCGTGATCACCAGACCAATGGTGGCAAAATCGTCCCCGTGGGGAAACCACATCGCGCTTCCGAAGACGCGCCCAATTCCGTCAACGGCGACGATGCCGTGGCCGGCGCGGCGCAGTAGGTTCCAGTCCTTGGGGCGATGCGGCCAGCGGACAGAAATCGATAGTGCATGCAGCAGATCAACGTCGACATCATTGATGTCCCGCGCGACCAGTTCAAAGGATTTCAGGCGCACTGATCTCTGCATGTTAGTCGATCCGCTCCTTCAACGAATGCCCAAGGCATGCGTCTTGATCCTGGCGCCTTTAGCCATGTTTGCGACAGGCCTCATTTGCCGCAGCTTTACAGGGGAAAGCCAGCAGGTTTCGCTGATTCGAGGCGTTTTTTCGCAATCTTCAGCCAAAGCACGACGCGATTCGGCAGGGAACACTGCTGCCTACGGATAGGCTGGTCGCACCCGGTGACAATGTGCAAGCAGAGCGGACCGCCATGAACGTGGAAGAAATTCTCGCGACCCTGATTGCATTTCCCTCTGTTATGGGCACGCCAAACGGCGCGATCGTCGATTGGATCCGCGACTACTGTCAGGCAGCCGGAGCCGAGGTGACGGTTCTGCCCGGTCCCGAGGGCGACCGGTCCAACCTGTTCGTCACGGTCGGCCCGCGCGAGGGTCGGGGCTACATCATCTCCGGACATATGGATGTTGTGCCGGCCGGCGAGCCGGAATGGAGCTCGGATCCGTTCGTCCTGCGTCGCGAGGGCAGCAGGCTTTACGGCCGCGGCGCCACCGACATGAAGGGCTTTCTCGCCTGCGCATTGGCCGCGCTGCCGGGGCTTGCGGCGATGAAACTGCGGCAGCCAGTTCATCTCGCATTCTCCTACGATGAAGAGGCGGGGTGCCGTGGTGTGCCGCATCTTCTGGTTGCGTTGCCGATGCTATGCGAGAGGCCGCTTGGCGCGATTGTCGGCGAGCCGAGCCGGATGCAACCTGTGCGTGCGCACAAGGGGAAGGCGGCGGCGCGGCTCGAAGTGATCGGGCGATCCGGCCATTCGTCACGCCCCGATCTCGGACTCAATGCCGTGCACGCCATGGCCGGCGTCATCACGCACGCCGTGGCCTATGGCCAATCCCTCGCCGACGGACCGCTCGATCAAGATTTCGAGCCCCCATATTCTTCCTTGCAGGTGGGCGTCATCGCCGGTGGACAGGCGGTCAACATCATCGCTGGCCACTGCACTGCCGATATCGAGGTACGTGCCGTGCCGGGCGTTTCTCCAGCCTCCCTGCTTGAGCCGGTCAAGGCCGAGCTTTTTGCCCTGCGCGACAGCGGCTTCGAGGTAATTTGGCACGAGTTGAGTTCCTATCCCGCCCTTGCGCCCGCGAAGGGTAGTGAGCTAGCGGCGGTTCTGACCGAGCTGACGGGGCAGGAGCCGCTCACAGCGGTTAGTTACGGCACGGAGGCCGGGCTTTATCAGCAGGCCGGTATCGATGCGATCATTTGCGGCCCCGGCGAAATTTCCCGCGCGCATCGTCCCAATGAATACATCGAGATCGGTGAACTTGCTGCCTGCCAGAGCATGATCGAGGATCTCGGCGCGCGCCTTGCAGCATGAACTAGAGGGCGGGTTCCATGGCATTTCTTTTCAATTCCGATGCGGCGCGTGCTGCGGTGTTCCGCGAGATCTTCGCGCGCGAACTCCCGGATCTGGAATTCTTCCATTCCGGCGAGGAGATGGAGCCGGAGAATGTGCGCTATCTCATCACCTGGACAGTGCCGGACGAGATCTCGCGCTACCGCAATCTGGAAGTGCTATTTTCCATCGGAGCGGGCGTCGACCAGTTCAATCAGGACGTGGTGCCAAGCCATGTGAAGCTTGTGCGCATGGTCGAGGATGGCATCATACGCATGATGCAGGAATACGTCGCGCTTGGCGTGTTGGCGCTCCACCGGGAGATGCCCGCCTATCTCGAGCAGCAGAAAAGGTGCCTCTGGCAACCGATTGCCGCTCGGCAGGCGGCCGAACGCCGGGTCGGTTTTCTTGGTCTTGGCATGCTGGCGCAGGCGGCAATCGAGCTCCTGAAGCCGTTCCAGTTTCCGCTAGCCGGATGGAGCCGCCGCGAAAAGCGGATAGAGGGCGTTGCCTGTTTTCACGGCGCCGATCAGTTGCCCCGCTTTCTAAAGCAGACGGACATTCTCGTCTGTCTGCTACCGCTGACACAGGAAACGAGCGGCATTCTCAATGGCGGGCTCTTCTCCTTGCTACCAGCCGGGGCGCAGCTGCTGCATGTCGGCAGGGGTCCGCAACTCGACCAGGCCGCGCTGATCGACGCGCTCGACACCGGTCACCTAACTGCGGCGATGCTTGATGTCACTGATCCAGAACCGCTCCCGGAAGACCATCCGCTGTGGTCGCATTCGAAGGTGATGATAACGCCGCACATTGCCTCGGTGACACAATCGCATACGGCGGCGCAATCCGCCGTGGACAACATCCGGCGCCACCGCGCCGGCAACGAACTGATCGGCCTCGTCGATCGAACGCTCGGCTACTAACCAGGAAACCTCACATGTCACTGCTGACCACGATTGACACAAATCCCGCCTTCACGCCGAAGGAGGCATTGCCGCTGCCGGAGCGGCTCATTTCTGGCACTCCATCCTTCAAGACCTGGGCGCAGGATGCCTCGAAAGGTGAGAAGGTTCTGACCGGCGTCTGGGAGGCGACCCCCGGCGAGACGCATTCGATCAAGGGCACTACCTACGAGTTCTGCCACATCATTTCGGGTGTGATCGAAATCGAGGAGAAGGCGGGCGAGACGAAGACCTACCGCGCCGGCGACAGTTTCGTGATGAAGCCCGGTTTCGTCGGCGTCTGGCGTACGATCGAGACCGTGCGCAAGATCTACGTCTGCGTTTATGACTGAGTTCAATGCCCAAGGTCCGGCCGAATAGCGCGCGCGGCGGTTCCAGAACAATCGACTTTCCAAGTTCCGCCTGACGCGATTCAACGCCGTCGGGCGGCTCATCCTCGACGGAAAATGCGGCGCGTGGTCCATTATTGTTCCGATGAAACGCTAGTGCCGGATGAGGACCTCCATCAAATGACGACCTATAAAATAGCGCTCATCCCCGGCGACGGAATCGGCAAAGACGTGACTGGGGCGGCATGGCAGGTGCTGCAGGCGGCGGCAAAACGCGGCGGTTTCGCCCTTGATGGCACAAGCTTCCCATGGTCGTGCGCCTATTACCTGGAAACCGGCGCAATGATGCCGCCAGACGGCATCGAGATACTGCGGAAATTCGATGCGATCTATCTCGGTGCTGTGGGGTGGCCCGCCGAAGTGCCCGACTCAGTATCGCTTCACGGACTGCTCCTGCCGATCCGGAAAGGGTTCACGCAGTACGCCAACATACGACCGCACAGGCTGTTGCCGGGCGTTCAGGGGCCCCTCCGATCCGATGGTTTCGACATCCTGTGCGTACGCGAGAATACGGAAGGCGAATATTCCGGTGCCGGCGGGCGCGTTCATTCCGGCACAGCCAATGAGGTCGCGATTGAGACAGCAATCTTCACGCGTGCGGGTGTCGAACGGATCATGCGTTTCGGTTTCGAACAGGCCCGGGCGCGCCGCAAGAAGCTCGCATCTGTGACCAAATCCAACGCGCAGAAACATTCCATGGTTTTCTGGGATGAGGTGACGCGCGAGATAGCGAAGGACTATCCCGATGTGGAGGTCTCGCACTACCACATCGACGCCATGGCTGCCCGCATGGTGCTGGCGCCTGACAGCCTCGACGTAATCGTCGCCTCGAACCTGTTTGGCGACATCCTCACCGATATCGGAGCGGCCATCCAGGGCGGGCTGGGTTATGCCGCCTCTGCCAATATCAATCCCGATCGCAGCGCACCTTCCATGTTCGAGCCTGTCCATGGTTCGGCACCCGATATCGCGCATCTCGGCGTCGCCAATCCGATCGCCGCGGTCTGGTCCGGTGCGATGATGCTGGAGCATCTGGGCGAGCGGCATGCTGCGGCCGAAGTGATGTCGGCGATCGAGTCCGTAACCGCGCAGGGCATAGGCACGATCGCAGGCAAGGACCGGACTGAAACAATCACGCGAGCCGTGCTTGCGGCATTGAGCTGAAAGGGCAGAGGAAAAAGACCATGAATGCGATCACGAAGATTGGCACCTTTAACGATACCGACCTGTTCCGCCAGCAGGCGTTGATTGGCGGTGTGTGGCGGGACGCGGACACAAAGGCCGTCGCCGAGGTCACCAACCCTGCCAGCCTGAATGTTCTCGGCACCGTTCCCGACATGGGGGGCGACGAGACCAGGGCCGCGATCGGCGCTGCGGCCGAGGCGTTCAGGAGTTGGAAGAAGAAGACTCATGCCGAGCGCGGGGGACTGCTGGAACGCTGGCACGACCTCATTCGCCGGCATGAACAGGATTTGGCGCTTCTGCTGACTCTGGAACAGGGTAAGCCGCTTGCCGAGGCGCTCGCGGAGATCCGCTACGGCGCGTCGTTCGTGAAATGGTTTGCGGAGGAGGCGCGCCGGATCGGTGGCTCGACCATTCCGTCACCCACTGCCGATCGCCGCATTCTGGTTCTCAAGGAAGCAGTCGGCGTCTGCGCCGTCATCACCCCGTGGAATTTTCCGAATGCGATGATCACGCGCAAGGTGGCGCCCGCACTTGCCGCCGGCTGCACGGTGGTGATCAAGCCGTCGGAGTTCACACCCTTTTCGGCGCTCGCGCTCGGCGTCCTGGCGGTGCGGGCGGGCATCCCGGCAGGCGTTATCAACATCGTAACCGGCATGCCGGCGGAGATCGGCAAAGAGCTGATGGCCAACGAAACGGTGCGCAAGATCTCCTTCACAGGTTCAACCCGCGTCGGCGCGCTTCTGATGAAGGGCGCCGCCGACGGCATCAAAAGGCTCAGCCTCGAGCTCGGCGGGAACGCGCCTTTCATCGTCTTCGATGACGCAGATCTCGATCTCGCCCTCGAAGGGGCGGTAAACTCCAAATTTCGCAATGGCGGCCAAACTTGCGTCTGTGCCAACCGCATTCTCGTGCAGGCCGGCATCTATGAGGCGTTTGCTGCCAAGCTCGCCAGCCGAGTTGCAGAGATGAAGGTTGGCGCCGGTACAGAGGAGGGCGTCGTCATCGGGCCGATGATCAATGGGGCCGCCATCGAGAAGATCGAGCGGCATGTCGCCGATGCTTTGGAGAAAGGCGCCCGGATAATTGCCCGGAGCGAAGCAGTGCCGGAAGGCAAGCAATACGCCCGGCCTATTCTGCTCGGCGACGCCACGACCGAAATGCTGCTGGCGTCGGAAGAGACGTTCGGGCCAGTTGCGCCGTTGTTCCGTTTTGAAACCGAGGAGGAAGCCATCGCGATCGCCAATGGAACACCCTTCGGCCTTGCCGCCTATTTCTACACGGAAAACCTCAAACGATCGTGGCGTGTGGCCGAGGCGCTGGAGTTCGGTATGGTCGGGCTCAACACCGGCCTGATCTCGACAGAGGTCGCTCCGTTCGGCGGTGTGAAGCAGTCGGGGCTGGGGCGCGAAGGATCGCAGCTGGGGATTGAGGAATATCTGGAGGTCAAGACGCTTCACGTCGGCGGGTTGAATTAGAGGCCTTTTCGAATCTCAAGAGCGAGACAAGCAATGAGAAAGGGGCGGCCGAACCGCCCCTTTCTCATTCGATACTTCGGATGCCGCGATGGCCGGAGGCCCGCCAGCCTCAAGCAACTTCCCGAACGGGCTCCAGTCCGACGGCGGCGGCCAGTCCTCCGATATCCTTGATCTCGGTGTATTCGTAGAAGGGGTTCGCGGGCTCGTGGCCGCGATTCACCCAGACCTTGCTCTTGATACCGAGATCATAGGCGGTCATGAGATCGTAGCGGAATGAGGACGACACATGAGTAATGTCCTCAGGGCCGCAGCCGAGCTTGTCGAGCATGTATTCAAAGCCCTTCATCAGCGGCTTATAGGCGCCAACCTCTTCGGCGGTGATGACGGTGTGAAAGGGCGCGCCGAGCTTTTCCACATTCGACATGATCAGGCTGTTCATGGAGTTGGACAGGATCACCAGTGGGATTTCCTTGGCCACTCTGGACAGGCCAGCCGGGACGTCGGGGTGCGGACCCCAGGTTGGCACTTCGTCATAGATGCGTTGGGCATCTTCGGGTTTGAACTGGATACCGATGCGCTTGCAGCTGCGTTCGATGGAATTCTGCACCACCTCGAGGAAGGGTTTCCATGGCCCCAGCACCTCGTCAAGGCGATAGCCTCTAAAAGCCTCCACGAAGCTGGCCATTGCCTCTGGGGAGAGGCGCTCGCCGTAGACGCGCCGCGCCGCACCGGCCATATCGAAATTGGTGAGCGTGCCGTAGCAGTCGAAGGTGATATATTTCGGTCTGAACGTCGACATGGCGACCATCCTCCTAGTTTTCTCGGCACAGCGTGCCTGTACCACGATCACCATAGTCGGAGATCTGGAAGACTAACGGCCGCATTCGCTGCGACCTGAAGCAGATCGTTTCGTATTGCATCGCCGGTTTGGCAGAGAGTTGCGCCACGTGTCCTTTCGAGCTTTGGGAGCAGCGCGGCCTGTCGGCCATGCTTCGGCAGAAGATGCGGCGCGAGCGGCGAAGGATAGTGAAAACGCGTCGCGCATGGCTGCCGGTCGGGAGGAACTGCTGTCTTTGGTGGTCTACCGTTAGCACCTGAAGACGAAGGCCGGAAATTCATCATGACCACACAACAGATCATCCTTGAAGAGATGACACCGGGGCACCTGGAAGGTGCTGTCGAGTTGTCTCGCCAAGTTAGATGGCCGCATCGCCGCGAGGATTGGGAGCTGGTCCAGTCGGTCAGCCGGGGGATCGTCGCTCTGGAAGAAGAACGCGTGGTGGCGACCATCATGATGACCCCCTACGGCGACGATGCCGCCGCCATCAACATGGTGATCGTCGATGCGGCCATGCGCGGCCGCGGGCTCGGCCGAAAGATGATGGAAGAGGCGCTTGCCAAGGCGGGTGAGCGCACCTGTTGCCTGGCGGCGACACGGGAAGGTCTGCCGCTCTATGAGAAGTTGGGCTTCGTCACGACTGGCGAGATCGAACAGCATCAGGGCGAGGCATTGCCTGTTTCCGCGCCGGCCCGTGTATCCTGGGCCGAGAGCGGCGATCTTGCCCGCCTCGGGGTGCTGGATCGCGAGGCATTTGGCCATGACCGTTCGGCGCTGATGAAGCTGCTTCGCGAGCGCGCGAAGTTCGCTGTCATTCGCGATGAAGGCGATACCCAGGCCTTTTCCGCCATCCGGCCATTCGGCCGGGGGCTGGTCATTGGGCCGGTGGTGGCGAGAAACGGTACCGAGGCCAAAGCCCTGATCGACTTTCTGCTCGCCCATCATCAGGGCCAGTTCGTCCGTGTCGATACCGACGTTTCAACGGATCTTGCTGAATGGCTCACCGGGCGCGGGCTCGCGCCCGTCGGCGGTGGGATCACGATGCGACGCTCCATGGCCACGCCCAAAGAAAGCAAGCCCGTGCATCACCGCACATATGCGTTGGTCAGTCAGGCACTCGGTTGAATCGGAGGAAGAAATGCTGGCAAACTCACTGATCGAACTCGATCGCGCGCATCTGGTTCACCCGTTTTCATGCTATCGGAGCCACGAGGAAACCGGTGTGCGGGTGCTCAAATCCGCCAAGGGCGCGATGGTGACCGATGCAAGCGGGAAAACGCTGCTGGACGGATTCGCGGGTCTATGGTGTGTAAACATCGGATACGGGCAGGAAAGCGTCGTTGAGGCAGCGGCCAAGCAGCTAAGAGAGCTTCCCTATGCGACGGGATACTTCGGGCTGGGGTCCGAGCCCGCCATTCGTCTTGCTGCCAGACTTGCCGAACTGGCGCCCGGCGATCTGAACCATGTCTATTTCACGCTGGGCGGTTCCGACGCAGTCGACAGCACGATCCGTTTCATCCGCTACTACTACCATGCCAAGGGTACGCCGCAAAAGGACCAGTTCATCTCGGTCGAGTATGGCTACCACGGATCCTCGACGGCAGGGTCCGGTCTGACCGCGATCCCCGCTTTCCATGCGGGCTTCGGCGTGCCTTACGACTGGCAGCACAAGATTCCCTCGCACTACGCCTATCGCAATCCGGTCGGTTCCGATCCGCAGACGATTATCGACGCATCGGTCGCGGCCCTGCGCGCCAAGATCGCGGAACTCGGCGCGGACCGCGTTGCGGCCTTCTACGCCGAACCCATTCAGGGTTCGGGCGGTGTCCTCGTTCCACCGACAGGCTGGCTGAAGGCCCTGCACGCCGTGTGCAAGGAACACGACATTCTGTTCGTTGCCGACGAAGTCATCACTGCCTTTGGCCGCACCGGTCCGCTCTTCGCCTGTGAAGAGGACGATGTGGTGCCGGATTTCATAACCACGGCGAAGGGACTGACCTCGGGCTACGTGCCGATGGGCGCAGTCTTCATGTCGGACCATGTCTACAATACGATCGCGGACGGAGCCGGCAAAGCGCCTGTCGGCCATGGCTACACCTATTCAGCCCATCCTGTGAGCGCGGCGGTGGGGCTGGAATGCCTGCGTCTCTACGAAGAGGGCTTGCTCGAGAACGGGCGGAAGGCCGGGAAGCGCTTGATGGAAGGCCTTCGCTCGCTCGCCGACCACCCGCTGGTTGGCGATATTCGCGGTCGCGGCATGCTGGCCGCGGTCGAGTTGGTCACTGACAAGGAGCGCAAGACGCCGCTGCCAGCGGCAGCCGATCCGGGTCGCCGTATTTTCGACCGCGCATGGGCGAACGGCCTCATCATCCGCGCCTTCAACAGCGGCATCCTGGGCTATGCGCCACCGTTGTGCTGCACGGAGGACGATATCGATGGAATCCTCGAACGCACGCGGATGACGCTGGACCAAACCCTCGAAGACAAGGACGTGCGGGCAGCAATGAAAAGATGATCGTCCAGACTGCCGCCGCATGCGCGGGGCAGCCTCTTCCTCATCTGCCGAATATGGCGTCGAGCGGCAGGTGAGATTTCACGATAGGGGATTTCAGCACGACGAAGCTGAAATATTTGTCGATGCCGATGTCCATTTCGACAAGGCGCTCCATGACCGTCTGGTATTCGGTGATTCCCGCTGTGACAAACTTCACCAGGTAGTCGTAGCCGCCTGAAACAAGATGGCATTCGATGACGGAATCGATCTTCTCGACAGTGGCAAGAAACCGCGCGAAGTCGTTCTGCCGATGGTTCCTGAGCGTGATCTCGGTGAAGACCGTCAACGTCTGCCCGAGCTTGGAGACATCGATCTGGGCGGAATAACCGGTGATGAAGCCTTCCGCCTGAAGCTTCTTGACCCGCATCAGGCAGGGGCTCGGTGACAGATACACCAGCTCGGCAAGCTCGACGTTGGATATCCGCCCGTTCTTTTGCAGCTCGGAGAGAATTTTGATGTCGATCTTGTCGAGCTTCATCAGAAACCTGTCACACGTTCGAACCGCGGATCGTCCGGCAAACGGCGTCCGTTACTTCCTGCGTGGTCGCGGTGCCACCAACGTCCGGCGTCAGCACGCCTTCCCTTGTCACCGATTCCACAGCGCACATCAGCCGGTCGGCCGCTTCGCTTTCCCCCAGATGGTCGAGCATCTGGGCGGCGGTCCAGAAGGTGGCGACAGGGTTGGCGATACCTTTGCCGGCAATGTCGAACGCCGAGCCGTGGATAGGCTCGAACATCGAGGGATAGCGCCGCTCGGGATCAATATTGGCGGTCGGTGCTACGCCGAGACTGCCCGCAAGCGCGCCTGCAAGGTCCGACAATATGTCGGCGTGAAGATTGGTGGCGACGATCGTATCGAGGCTCCGTGGTTTCAGCGTCATACGCGTCGTCATAGCATCGACCAGCATCTTGTCCCACGTGACGTCCGGGAATTCCCGTGCCACCTCGGCGGCGATTTCGTCCCACATTACCATGCCGTGCCGCTGCGCGTTGGATTTCGTAACAACTGTCAGGAGCTTTCGCGGCCGTGACTGCGCCAGCCGGAATGCATAGCGCATTATGCGGGTGACGCCGACGCGCGTGAAGATCGCGACCTCGGTTCCGACTTCCTCGGGAAGGCCGCGATGGGCGCGGCCGCCGTGGCCCGAATACTCGCCCTCGGAATTCTCCCGCACGATCACCCAATCCAGATCGCCAGGGCCAACGCCCGCCAGCGGCGAAGCAATGCCCGGCAATATCCTGGTCGGCCGCACGTTCGCGTACTGATCAAAGCCTTGGCAAATCGGCAGCCGGAGGCCCCAGAGAGTGATGTCGTCGGGCACATCGGGAGCACCGACCGCGCCAAAGAAGATAGCGTCGAAACGCTTCAGCTGCGTCACACCGTCCTCGGGCATCATCCGACCATGGGCCTTGTAGTAGTCTGAGCCCCAGTCGAAGTGCTGGACGCGCAGCTTGAAGTCGCCGCAGCGCTCTTCAAGTGTCTCAAGCGCCTGGAGACCGGCGGCAATGACCTCTGGGCCGATCCCGTCGGCCGGAATGGCGGCAATCTCATATACGCGCATCGTCACTTTCCCTGTTTTCGAGCTGGCCGCCTCGCGGCCTCGATCTCGTGTGCGACCGGTTGGACGTTGGCAAATCGGTCTTCTTAGAATTCAGCGACCTTGCCCCACGCAGCGGTCTTCAGACGCTCCGGCCTATAGGGACGCGGATCGACGATCGGCTCGCTGCCGGTGATGATGTCGGCGATCATATGCCCGGCGCCGGGGCCGATCCCGAAGCCGTGGCCGCTAAATCCCGCCGCCAGGATGAAGCCCGGAATCCCCTCGATTTCACCGACTGCCGGGATGCCATCGGGCGTGCTGTCGACATAGCCCGCCCAAGCATGAGAAATCGCGGTGCGCTGGAGTTCGGGCAGCAATTCGCAGGCTCTTTGATATGTCAGGCGAATCTGCCTCATGTCAGGTTTGGGGTCGAGAATCCGATTCCGTTCCATTGGTGTCACGTCGTCAAGTACCCATTTCCTCAGGCTTTCATGACCTTGACGCCAGCCCTCGAACGCTCCCGGGGCCAGACTGCGCCAGCGGCGGGCGAACATGGGCACGAACTCGCGGCTGAACCTGAGCTGCTGCGGCGTTGGATCGACGCGCGCCCGCCCGCTGATCGCCAGCGCGTATCCACCGTTGCCGCGCCGCGTCAGCGAGACGCGCGCGGTATGCAGGGCATCCGGCAGGCCATTTGCGCCCGGCGCTACGGCTAGAATGGACTGACGCACGGCAGCTTGCGGGAAACGAATACCAAGCTGGTTGCAGAAGGAAGAAGCCCACGCGCCTCCGGCCATGACCACGGTCGTTGTCCGGATGGTTCCCGCTTCTGTAACGACACCGCTGACCCGGCCGGCGCTCAACTCTATGCCGCGAGCCGCGCAGTATTGATGTACCGTGCCGCCGGCCGCCATGATGCCGCGCGCGGCAACGGGCACCGCCTTTGAAGGATCCGCCGTTCCGTCAGTTGGCGAGAACACGCCGCCCTTCCATTTGCGGCCGGTCGCCTTGCCCCGTTCGGTGGCTTCTTCCGCGCTCAGCATATGTGTCGTGACGCCGACCGTCCTTGCAAAATCGCGCCACTTTGCCCAACCTGCGAGTTCATCGTCGTTCTGCGAGAGATAGAGCAGCCCGCAACGGCGAAAGCCGGTGTCTTCGCCAGTCTCCTGCGCCACTTTTTCCCAGAGATCGAGGCTCTTGGTTGCCATCGGCAACTCGCGCGCGTCACGGTTCTGCTGGCGGCACCAGCCCCAGTTGCGGCTGGACTGTTCGGCGGCAACGCGCCCCTTCTCCAGCAGGGCAACGCTGACACCGCGGCGTGCGAGATAATATGCCGTGAATACGCCTACCACGCCGCCGCCGATGACGACGACGTCCGCCTCGCGAGGCAGGGAAGGGCTGGCATCGATGTGCATGAGCGGCGCGGGCATGGATGGGGACTCCGGTAATTTGAAGCATCCTAACCTGCCGCCTGCAGAGGCAGGCTGCGAAGTTTGTGCCTGGACGGAATATCGTGCGGCCAGCGGCCCCTAGGACGGGCAATTGTTCGGAGAAAAGCTCGCTGTCACCGGGGCAAGCAGGAGTACACTTCATACAGTCGCGTCATCCAAGGCATGGCTACTCACAGCGCGACGCACAGTTGCCGACCCTGATCGGCAGTGCCTTGGCCGACATTGCGATGGGCCGCACCGACACCGATCCGCTCGACCGAATTCTGGCACAGGGTGCCGACGCACGCCGGAAGCCCTGATTCCTGCCCGTCGTGGGGCCTATTACCGCATGAAGGATATGGTTGCCTGATCATGTCGCGGACGCCGAACAGCTGCAGAGTGAAATGCCGAACTGGACGTTCTTTTCAGAAGTTCCTGCCGCGCGAGGGCCAAGTTTCGATGACTCTGCGGAAACAAAACAGTCAAACTGGCTGAAAGAACGGAGCAGCCCTTCCTTATGGCAGGCAAGCTCCAGAGGACTTCCGATAGGCTGGCTTACGCCTTCGGAGATTTCTCCAAGAAAAGGGAACAGTGTCCGGTACACGGACCGGATTTCATCAAGGGAGCCGCCAGGATGAGCAGAATCCGTTTCTCGCAGCCTCAGGGCGCGAAGCGCCGAGATGGCCAGACGACGGCCGCTACAGTGAGGCGCTTCTGCTCAAAGGGCGATGATGCGGTCCGCAACAGCGTGGACCCGCTCGGTTGAAAGGGGAGGTGATCTCGATGATCGCAAGCATTCAGGCCGTAGCCCCCCACGATGTGGCGCTTTCGATACGCGACCTCACGGTGAGTTTGCCGGAAGGCATGGAACGGACCCATGCCGTCGAGAACATCTCCTTTGACCTGAAGCGCGGACAGATCCTGTGCATCATCGGCGAATCCGGATCGGGAAAGTCTGTCACAGCCAATGCGATCATGGGGCTTCTGCCCAAGGTGATCCGCGTCTCCTCGGGCGCCATCCAGCTGGATGGGATGAACATCATAGGCCTGTCGCCCGACAAGCTGCGCAGCTTACGCGGCCGGGTTGTCTCGATGATTTTCCAGGATCCGCTCTCTGCACTCAACCCGCTGATGACGGTGGGCGCGCAGATCGACGAGGTCATGGCGGCGCATGGCGTCGGCACCCCGAAATCCCGTCGCGGCCGCGCTATCGAGTTGCTGACCGAGGTGGGGCTGCCCGACCCCGAACTCATGTACCATCAGTATCCGTTCCGGCTTTCTGGCGGGCAGCGGCAGCGGGTTATGATCGCCATGGCGTTGGCACTCGAGCCCACGATCCTGATTGCGGATGAACCGACGACCGCGCTCGACGTGACCACCCAGGCACAGATTCTGGACCTGATCCGCGACATTCAGCGCCGCAAGGGAATGAGCGTCATGTTCATCACCCACGACTTCGGGGTGGTGGCCGAGATCGCAGACAGTGTCGTCGTGATGGAGAAGGGCCACATCGTCGAACAGGGTAGCGCCCAACAGGTCCTGAAGTCGCCTAGCCATCCCTACACTCGGCGTCTTATCGCAGCCGTCCCGCACCTGACCGGTGAGGACCGCGTTCCTTTGGAGACGGCCGACAAAGCGCCGATCCTGAAGGTCGAAGGCCTGGTTAAGACCTACCGCAGCGGCAGTTCCCTGTTCGGCTCGCAGCGCGTCGTGCCCGCGGTCAACGAGGTCTCGTTCGATCTGGCGCCCGGGCGTACGCTGGGCGTTGTGGGCGAAAGCGGTTCCGGCAAATCGTCGCTTGGCCGGCTCCTGATCAAGCTGCTGGACAGCGACGGCGGCGGGATTCTGTTCGAGGGCCGCGACATCGCGAAGCTTTCCGAAGTCGAATTCCGCCCGCTGCGGCCGCGGGTTCAGATGATCTTCCAGGATCCCTTCGCCTCGCTCAACCCGCGATCGACGATCGGCCACATCCTGACCGTTGGCCCAGTCGCGCACGGGACGCCCTATGCCCAGGCGCGTGATGAGGCGAAGGCGCTCCTGGCTCATGTCGGACTCGATGCCGGCGCCTTTGGTCGCTTTCCGCATGAATTTTCCGGTGGGCAGCGCCAGCGCATAGGCATTGCTCGGGCGCTGATGTTCAAACCGAAGCTGCTGATCGCCGACGAAGCTGTGTCGGCGCTCGACGTGTCGATCCAGGCCCAGATCCTGCAGCTGCTGGACCAGATCCGGCGGGAGACCGGCGTTTCGATGATCTTCATCACCCACGACCTGCGCGTCGCCAGCCAGATCTGCGACGAAATCGCGGTGATGCAGAAAGGGCGGATCGTGGAACGCGGACCGCCCTCGCAAATCTTCCTCGACCCGCAATCAGCCTACACGCGTGAGCTGGTGGCGGCGATTCCTGGAGAGCAGCCGGGATCTACCCGTCCGGTTGCAGCAAATGGGTAAGAGCCACGGCGGATGCCGCCAGAACAAGGGGAATTCCAATGACTGAACGCTCAGACACCAAATCAAACTACTCGCGGCGCGATGCACTGCGATTGATGGCGATAGGCGGGGCGGCAGGCCTCATTGCGCCCAATCTGTTGGGCAAGCCCGCCTTCGCCCAGACCCCGCCAGCGAGCCCAACCGGTCGCGTCGTCGTCGGACTTTCGCAGGAACCCACCGTGTTCAATCCGTTGATGCCGCATATCGAGGTCGACGACGCTGTGCATTTCTCGCTTTTCGATGCGCTCTTCCGCATGGATCCCAAAGGCGTTCTTCAGCCCAATCTTGCGGTCGAAGTGCCAAGCCAGAAAAACGGCGACATTTCAGAGGACGGTCTTAAGTGGCGCATCCGCCTGCGTGACGACGTCCGCTGGCACGACGGCAAGCCCTTCACGGCTGAGGATGTGAAATTCACTCTTGAGCTCATCACCAATCCGCAATTCCGCGCCTGGCGCACGGCCGGCCATTCGCTGGTGCGCGATATCAAGGTGGTCTCGCCGACCGAGTTGACCTGGCGGATGGAGGAGGCTTTCGCCCCCTACCTGTCGTTTCTCGCCGAAACCTTCATGGTTCCCAAGCACATCCTCGAAAAAGAGGCCGACCCTAACGCCGCCGCCTTCAATCAGGCGCCTGTCGGCACTGGCGCATTCAAGTGGGCGCAGCGCGTTGCCGGTGACCATATCGAACTCGTCGCGAACGCGGATTATGTCGGGGAGGGCCCCTATTTGGAGCGGCTCGTCTTCAAATACATCCCCGACATGACGGTGCTCTACACCCAGTTCAAGAGCGGCGACATTGATCTTGTCGACCAAGCATTCATAACCGCCGACCACTACGCGGAAGCCAGCAAACTATCGGATCGTGTGGTCAAGCTGGAGCCTGGGGCATCGGTCGAGTCGATCTATCTCAATCTTGAGAAGCCGCAATTCAAGGACCCGGCGGTCCGCCAGGCGCTCTACGCCGCAATCGATAGGAAAGCGATCCTCGAAGCAATTTATTACGGGGTCCACACCCCCACCGAGACGTTCATGCCGCAGAGTTCCTACTACTACAATCCGAACCTGCCGGCCCAGGAGTTCAACCTCGAGCGCGCGGGCCAGATCCTCGACGAGGCCGGCTGGGTACCCGGAGCCGATGGAATACGGGTGAAGGACGGGGTGCGTCTGTCGTTCGCCAACTCCACCACCTCCGGCAACCACCTGCGCGAGCAGACGCAGCAGTTCCTGCAGCAGACATTCGCCGAGATCGGGGTGGAGATGACCATCTCGAACCTGCCGGCCGCCGTCATGTGGGGCGATTTCTGGCTCAAATCGCAGTTCGAGTCAGCCATCTCCGGTGTAACAAATGTCATCGCGGGCGACCCCGACGTTTCCAACCGCCTGCACACCAAGGCGATCGTCGCGAAGGGCGGAAAGGGCTCGAACACAGGCCAATACTCCAACCCGGAGGTCGATGCGCTGCTTGAGAAGGGCACCCGCACCTTCGATCGGGAAGTGCGGCGCGCCATTTATCTGCGTGTGCAGGAAATCGTCCGTCAGGATCTGCCGTTCCTGCCTCTGTTTGCCTCCACCAACGTGTTCGGCCGCAAGGAAGGGCTGGAGGGTTTCGAGGCAAATTCCAACACCCGCGTCGCATCCTGGCATGCCGCCGGATGGTATTGGAAGGGCTGACATACATACGCCGCGGCCCCCCCCCCGCGGGGGGGGGGGGGGGGGGGGGGGGTTTTAAATGGGGGTTTTTTTGGGGGGGGGGGGGTTTTACCCCGGGCGGCGGGCCGGCAACAGGGGCGGGTGGGGGGGGGGGAA